>NZ_JAAKTL010000017.1:0-95327 GCF_049174415.1 Aeromonas sp. 601039 | reverse complement strand
AAGTCGAGAGGCTGACCATTGTCAGGGCTTGCCTGTTTCTGGGGATAAGCCGGCAGGCTTACTACAAGCGCAATCGGATCGCCGATGAGCGCCATGCACAGGGATTGCAGGTGGTGCGTTTTGTGCGTCAGGTTCGACTGCGACAACCTCGGATGGGCACTCGCAAGCTGCATTATCTGCTGCAGGGTCAGGATGATGGCGGGCTCAAGGTCGGGCGTGACAGGCTGTTTCGGATATTGGCCGAGCACCGCCTGCTGGTGCTGCCTAGGCGGGCGTATCACAAGACCACCCACAGTTTTCACCGTTTCTACCGTCATCCCAACTTGCTCAAGGCGGGGCCAGGGCAGGTCACACTGGTGGCCCCGGAGCAGGTCTGGGTCGCTGATATCACCTATCTGCCAGCCAGGAGCGGGCCGCTGTACCTGAGCCTGGTGACGGATGCCTACTCACGCAAGATAGTGGGCCATCACGTGCACGAAGGGATGCACGCGGAGTCGGTGGCGATGGCGTTCAAGAAAGCACTGAAGCAACGACGTGGCGGCGGTGAACTTATCCATCACTCGGACCGCGGCGTGCAGTATTGCTCGGGGCTGTATCAGTCATTACATGAACGGTACGGGGTGAAATGCTCGATGACGGATGGGTATGACTGTTACCAGAATGCGTTGGCGGAGCGGGTGAACGGGATTTTGAAAGGAGAGTTATTGTTGCAAAGCCCGCAGGATTTGACGCAAGCGCGAAAAATGGTGCGTGAAGCTGTGAATATTTACAACGAGGAGCGGCCGCATCATGCGTTGAAATACAGAACCCCCGATGCGGTACATTGGGGGTTCTGAGTAGATAAATGCTAGTTGAAAATGTGTAAACCTATTTCAGGACTAGACATGATTGCTTGGTCGATGCAGGCTCAGCGCGGCGCTTCGTAGAGCTCCAGCGGCAGACCGTCCGGGTCGGCGAAGAAGGTAAAGCGCTTGCCGGTCAGTTCATCCACCCGCACTGGCTCAACATCGACTCGATGGGCATGCAGATGGGCGATGACGCGGTCAAGGTCGCTGACCCGAAAGGCGAGATGGCGCAGGCCGCACGCCTCGGGGCGGGAGGGACGCTCGGGAGGCGAGGGGAAGCTGAACAGCTCCAGCTGGCTGCCGTCCGGCAGGGCCAGATCCAGTTTCCACGACTGGCGCTCTTCGCGCAGGGTCTCGGCGATGATGGGCAGCCCCAGCACCTCGTGGTAGAAGTGGCGCGAGCGTGGGTAATCGCTGGCGATAATGGCAATGTGGTGAATAGCCTCAAACAACGGCTGGCTCATGATGACTCCTTGTAAGCAGGCTGGGGAGAGGGGCCGCCCGTGCAGCTCCTCTCGCGATGTCAGTTGAAGAATCCACCGAACCACTCATCCAGGGCACTGCGTGGCGTCGTACTGCCGGCGCAGCTGGTCGGGGAGCCCATAGTCGAGGTCTTGGCCGGTACCTGCAGGCTGCCCGGGCAGTCGCTGGTGACGCGGGTGCCACTGGCGCGGGAGAAGTTGGCCCAGGTGACCCCTTCCGGCATCTTCAATCCCAGACTGTTGACGCCGCGCTGGCTCATGTAGCCGCTAAAGAGCTGCAGGGCACCGCTGGCACCGGTCAAGCCCGCCGGGGTGTTGTCGTCGCGACCGACCCAGATACTGACCAGTTCGTTGTTGTCCATCCCGGCAAACCAGGAGTCGCGCAGCTCGTTGGTGGTGCCTGTCTTGGCCGCCATGGTGGCGCCCGGGAACTTGGCACTGAGGGCGCGGGCCGTGCCCTGACTCACCGTCTTGGTCATGGCGAACAGGGTCAGCCAGCTTGCTTGCTGGTCGGTGACCCGCTTGGCGGTCTGATCATGCTGATAGAGCAGGCTGCCATCCCCGTTCACCACGGCGCGAATGGCCGACAGCGGCTGGGTCAGTCCCTGATTGGCGATGGGCAGATACATCTGGTTCACCTCCAGCGGGGAGAGGGCCACCGCCCCCAGCACCAGCGACGGATAGGGCTGGATCTCCTGCTGGACTCCCAGCTTGTGCAGGGTGTCGACTACCTTCTCCAGCCCCACCTGCAGACCCAGATTGACGGTCGGCACGTTGAGGGAGCTGGCCAACGCATCCATCAGCGGCACGCTCTGGCGGAACTTGCGATCGTAGTTCTGCGGCGTCCAGACCTGACCATCCTGACCGCGAATACGGATCGGCTGATCTTTGAGCGGGGTCGCCAGGGTCAGGCCGTTGGAGAGGCCGGTCAGGTAGACCGCCGGTTTCACCAGCGAGCCGATCTGGCGGCGGGCATCCAGCGCCCGGTTGAACCCGGCGTAGCGGGGATCCCGACCACCCACCAGCGCGACTACTTCGCCCTTGTGCCAGTCGGAGACCACCATGGCCGCCTCCAGCTTCTTCTTGCCGCGCAGCTTCTCGATATCGGCGAGGCCCGATTCGACCGCCCGCTCGGCCGCGTGCTGGGCGATGGGGTCGAGGCTGGTGAAGATCTTGAGGCCGGACTGCTTGAGCAGATCGGCACCGAACCGGCTCTGGATCTCACGCTTGAGCAGTCCCATAAAGGCCGGGGTGCGGCCATAGCTCATCTGGCCGCGGGCGATGATGCCGAGGGGCTGACGGCTGGCCAGCTCATATTCGGCCTGAGTCAGGCTGCCGTGATCCATCAGCAGCTTCAGCACCAGATCACGGCGGGTTTTGGCCCGCTCCGGGAAGCGCCATGGGTCGTAATAGGAGGGGCCCTTCACCAGACCGACCAGCAGGGCGACCTGATCGATATCCAGCTCGTTGACCGGAATGCCGAAGTAGAAGTAGGAGGCGAGGCCAAAACCGTAGACCCCTTGCGAGAAGTTTTGTCCCAGATAGACCTCGTTGAGGTAGGACTCGAGGATCTCGTCCTTGCTGTAGCGATAGTCGATCAGCACAGCCATATAGGCTTCCTGCAGTTTTCGCCACAGGCTGCGCTCACGGGTCAGGAAGAAGTTTTTGGCCAGCTGCTGGGTGAGGGTACTGCCCCCCTGCACGGTGCGACCCGCGATCAGGTTGGCAAACATGGCGCGCATGATGGCCACCGGCGAGACGCCGCCATGCTGGTAGAAGTCGCGATCTTCGGTGGTGAGCAGGGTCACCAGCAGGCTGTCGGGCACCTCGGCGATGCGCACCAGCAGGCGATCTTCCCGATCCTCGGTATTGAGGCGATCGAGCAGCACCGGGTCCATCTGGGCGTAACCGAGCTGGCGCTGGTTCTCCAGCGACTGGATCCCCTCAAGGCGCGGACCGTTGAAGGTGAGGCGCAGGCCGCGGGCACCATCGGCGCCATCATAGAACTCGAACGGACGGCGAATAAGCTCGATGCGGTTGCCGTTGATGGTGTATTCACCCGGCGTGTGAGGCTGGCGCACCTGCTTGTAGCTCAGCATGTTGAGCTCGCGCAGCATCTGGTCCCGCGACAGGCGCTGACTTGGGTAGAGCTCCAGTGGACGGCTGTAGACCATCACCGGCAGCTGCCACTTCTCGCCATCGAAGCGCTCGCGCACCTTGGTATCGAGGTAGATGCCAAACACCACCATAAAGGCCGCCACCACCAGGGAGAGCTTGAAGCCAAGCCAGAACAGCTTGCGCCAGATGGTGCGTTTGGGCGCTGCCTTCTTGGGGGCACGCTTGCGTCGTTGGGTTGCCATAAATCCTCTTTGCTTTCCTTTCTACTTGTTATGTCGCATTCGCGAACGTCCGAGCGGGATTAACCCATCGAACCTAGATGCCCATCTTCTTTTTGGTGACTTTGGTCGGCATTGCCTCCAGCGGATTGTCAGGCCAGTAGTGGCGGGGATAGCGCCCCTTCATCTCTTTCTTCACCTGCTCGTAGGATCCTGCCCAGAAGGCGGCCAGATCGGCGGTGATCTGTAGCGGCCGCTGGGCGGGGGAGAGCAGCTCTACCACCAGCGGCACCCTGCCATCTGCCACGCAGGGGGTCGAACCTTGACCGAACATCTCCTGAATGCGCACCGGGATTACCGGTGCCTGCCCGGGCTGATAGCGGATCCGCACCCGGCTGCCGGTGGGCGCTGCAAAGTGGCTCGGCAGCGCCTCGTCCAGCCGCTTGGGCTGCGGCCAGGGCAGGGATTGGCGCAGGATGTCGCCGAGGTTGAGCTTTTTCAACTGCTCAAGCCGGGTCATGCCGCTCACCGCTGGCAGCAGCCACTGTTCGAGGGTGGCCAGCAGGCTGTCGTCATCCATGGCTGGCCACCCCTCATCGGGCAGCCAGTCGCGGGCACAGCGTAGACGGGCCAGCAGCCCTTCGCTGCTCTCGTCCCACGGCAGCACATGCAGCCCCTTGCGGCGAATGCCTTGCAGCAGGCAGCGCCCTTTCTGCTCGTCAGAGAGTTCGGTCAGCGGTCGCTGGCTCAGCACCAGCTCGCCGATCACCTGCTGGCGTTCGGCGCGCACCCGCTCTTCACGTTCATCCCAGTCGAACCACTGCCGTTCGCTCACCAGTTCCGGCAGCAGGCGTACCAGCTCGTCCAGATCGACCGGTTCGGCGATAAAGATGCGGCTGCCGCGATCGTTCTGCCCCATCTCAATGGCGATGAGGGCGGCTTGTCCCTGACAGGGATGACCTTCTACCAGATCGCAGCTCACCCCACCACTGAGTTGATAGCGACTGCCGCTACGCAGTTTGCCGATGCGATCCGGCCAGGCGAGGGCACAGATCAGCCCCAGCCACTGACCCTGTGCATTGGCAGGGCGCACGCCAAGCCGTTCAAACCAGCGGAGCGCCCCCTGACGCAGAGCGTTTTGACGGCGGTGGAACAGCACAGAGAGGCGCTCCGATCCTCGCAGATCTTCTTCCTGCAACGCCACCAGATAAGCGGCATCGGCGACAATCCCTGTCAGACCTTCAGCTTCCAGCTCGCGGGCGCGCAGCAGCATGCGGGCGAGCCGAGGGTGGGTACCGAAGGCCGCCATGGCGCGGCCAGCGGCAGTGAGTTGTTGCTCACCCTCCGGCTTCATGGCGCCAAGATCCACCAGCAGCCGCTGGGCGCTGGCCACCGCAGCGGCGGGGGGCATGTCCAGCAGCGGCAGATCTTCCACCTTTGCCCCCCACTGGGCGGCATCCAGCAGTAGGCCGGTCAGCTCCTGAGTGAGGATATCTGGCGGGCTCTGCTCGGCGAGCCGCTCCTGCACCTCGCTGCTCCAGAGCCGGTAGCAGACGCCGGGGCCGAGACGACCGGCGCGGCCTGCCCGCTGGGTGGCGGAGGCTTTGGCGATGGGGCGGGTCTCCAGTCGGGTGACACCGCTTTTCAGATCATAGGAAGCCCGTCGTTCCAGCCCGCTGTCGATCACCACCGAAATCCCTTCGATGGTGAGGGAGGTCTCCGCCACATTGGTGGTGAGCACCAGCTTACGGCGGCCGGCAGGCGCTGGTTCGATGGCTGCCTGCTGCGCCGCCATGTCGAGGCGGCCGTAGAGGGGGGCGAGGGTCACGTCGTCCGGCAGTTTGTCTGCCAACCATTGCGCCAACCGCTCGATCTCACCCTGTCCCGGCAGAAAGACCAGCAGGCTGCCGCGGTGGGCGGCCAGCGCTTCGAGTACCACGGCGCCGACCTGCGGATCCAGCCACTGCTGGCGATTGGCGGGGCGGTAGTGGTAATCGATAGGGAAGCCACGCCCCTCGGAGCGAACCACAGGGGCATCCGGCAGCAAGGTCTCGAGTGCCATGCCATCCAGGGTAGCGGACATCACCAGGAGCTTGAGATCATCGCGCAATCCCTGTTGGCTCTCGATGGCGAAAGCCAGCGCGGTATCGGCGTGCAGGCTGCGTTCGTGGAACTCATCGAAGATGACCAGCGAGACGCCAGTCAGCTCAGGGTCCTGCTGCAACATCCGGGTCAGCACCCCTTCGGTGACGATCTCGAGCCGGGTCGCTGAGCTGGTGCGGCTCTCGCCGCGTACCCGCAGGCCGATGCGCTCGCCCACCTTCTCCCCCAGCTGACGGGCCAGAAAAGTGGCGATATTGCGCGCAGCCAGGCGCCTTGGTTCCAGCATGATGATGCGGCCGGGCAGCCGGTTCTGACGCACCAGCTCCAGCGGCAGCAGGGTCGATTTGCCTGCGCCTGGGGGCGCCTGCAGGATCACGCTGGTGTGGCTGTCGAGGGCGGCAAAGAGTTCGGGCAATACCGAAACGATGGGGAGCTGGGACAAAGCGATGAGCACCTTTTGTAGCAACCGGTAAAACGGCGCCTATTCTGCCACAGCCACCCGCGCCACCGTGAGTGGATGTGCGCAGATGGCTACTCGTGCGGGAGGCTGGCGAGACATGGCCGAATGGCTGCCATAGAATGGGTCCATCCAATGAGCGTGAAAAAGGCATTATCACCACATGGCCAAACTCTTCTTTGCCCTGCCCGTCAAGGAGCTCGCCCCCGAGCTCATCGCCTGGCGCGATCAGCTACCCTGGCCCGGTCAGCCGGTGCCGCAAGCCAACCTTCATCTGACCCTCGCCTTTCTGGGGGAAGCGGACGAGTTGACCACCCGCCGCCTGATCGCCGCCGTGGAGCGTCAGCACTGTCCGCCGCTCTCCATCAGGCTGGATGAGACCGGCTGGTTCAGCCGGGCCAAGGCTGCCTGGATTGGCCCGAAGGAGTGGCCCAACGAGCTGACCGTGCTGGCGAAGGCGCTGCGCCGCCACGGCGAGAAGCTGCGTCTTGGCAATGGCGAACAGGGTTATCGCCCTCACGTCACCCTGTCGCGCAAGGCGGGTGAGGCGCCTGCCATCCTGCCAGCCCCAAATTTTCTGCTGCAAGCCGATGAGTTCTGCCTCTATCAATCCATCTCGACTTCGGACGGGGTGCGCTATGAGCCGCTTGCCTGCTGGCCGCTGCGTGCCCGGGTAAAAGAAGATGCGCGGAGGGCTAACCCGTGATTTTTGATCCCCCCCTGCAATCGGGCCAGCTGGTGGCCCGCTACAAGCGCTTTCTGACCGATGTGCAACTCGATAACGGCGAGGTCATCACTATCCACTGCGCCAACACCGGTGCCATGACCGGTTGTGCCGATCCGGGCACCCGGGTCTGGTACTCCACTTCCGATAACCCCAAGCGCAAGCTGCCCAACAGCTGGGAGATCGCCGAGAGCCCGGCGGGCCACTTTATCTGCGTCAACACGGCGCGCGCCAACCAGATCGCCCGGGAGTTGATCGAGCAGGAGGCCATCGCTCCGCTGGTGGGTTACAACCGGTTGCGCACCGAGGTGAAGTATGGCGAAGAGAACAGTCGCATCGATCTGTTGCTGGAAGATGACGAGAAGGGCAATTGTTACATCGAGGTAAAATCGGTCACCCTGCTCGACGAACGTGAAGATCCGGGTATGGGCTACTTCCCCGATGCGGTCACCGCCCGTGGTGCCAAGCATTTGCGCGAGTTGATGGCGATGAAAGCGGCAGGCCACAGGGCCGTGCTGCTCTTTATGGTGTTGCACTCCGGAATAAGCCGGATGCGCCCTGCAACCCATATAGATCCGCACTATAGTCTGCTAATTGAGCAGGCAATCGCGGCGGGGGTTGAAATTTTATGCTATCGGCCCCATGTTGGGGTGCAAGGCATGGTGGCTCAAGGGTTTATCCCGTTTGAATCTGGTCACCTGTTACCCGAGGGGAGTGCATAAATATTGGAGTGGGTAACATTATTGGTACGGCTTGTTTGCTTACCCGTTACCCTTCTGCTATAGATGTCGCCCTCAATTTATGGATGGCACGGGTAGCGTGCTGAATTAGGAGACAGGGCATGCCAACAGGCGAAAACAGGAAATCTCTGGGCCCCCTGGCCATTGCGGGTGTCGCGCCTTACCAGGAAAAGCCGGGTGAGGAGTACATGAATGACCAACAAAAGGCGCATTTTCGCAAGATCCTGGGTGCCTGGCGCAACCAACTGATGCAGGAAGTTGATCGTACCGTCGACCATATGAAAGACGAGGCTGCCAACTTCCCGGATCCCGTAGATCGTGCCGCGCAAGAAGAAGAGTTCGCTCTTGAACTGCGTACCCGCGACCGTGAACGCAAGCTGATCAAGAAGATCGAGAAGACCTTGCAGCTGCTTGAAGACGATGATTTCGGTTACTGCGAACACTGCGGTATCGAGATCGGTATCCGTCGTCTGGAAGCCCGTCCGACTGCCGACCTCTGTGTCGATTGCAAGACGCTGGCCGAGATCAAGGAAAAACAGATGGCCGGTTGATCCCGACCCTCTGGTATATGAAAAAGGGAGCTCGCGGGCTCCCTTTTTTATTGAGCTTTTGGCGGTCGCGCCCCAGAATGCAGCCTCAATGAATCGCTTACCCGAACAGTCATGCTAGTGAATTCCCCGTCCTCACCCCTTGCGCGCCCCTATGTCGGCCGCTTTGCCCCCTCACCCTCAGGCCCGCTTCATTTCGGTTCGCTGATCGCCGCCCTCGGCAGCTTTTTGCAGGCCAGAGCGCAGCAGGGACGCTGGTTGGTACGCATCGAAGATATCGATCCGCCGCGGGAAATGGCAGGGGCAGCGCACCTGATCCTCAAGACTCTTGAGGCATATGGCCTCGAGTGGGATGGGGAGGTGATGTTCCAGAGCGCGCGCCACGGCCGTTATGACGAGATCATCGACCAGCTCTATCGGGCGGGGGACCTCTACTGGTGCCGTTGCACCCGGCGAGAAATCATGGCCGCGGGCGGTTTCTACAGCGGCCACTGCCGCACCCTCGGGCTTGCGGCCGAAGGTTGCGCCGCCCGGCTGCGCCAGCACCATCCTGTCTACCACTTCGACGATCGCTTGCAGGGCCATATCGCGGTACCGGCGGCGCTCGCCGAGGAGGATTTCATTATCCGTCGCCGCGACGGGCTCTACGCCTACAACCTGGCGGTGGTGGTGGATGATATGGACAGCGGCATCACCGAGATAGTGCGCGGTGCCGATCTACTGGAGCCCACGGTGCGCCAGATTGCCCTCTACCAGACCCTGGGGGCAGCGGTGCCGGACTGGGTGCATCTGCCGCTGGCGGTGCTGGCAGATGGCAACAAGCTCTCCAAGCAGAACCATGCGCCGGCACTGGCGCTTGATGAGGTGCGACCGGCCCTGTGGCAGGCGCTGCACTTCCTCGGCCAGTGCCCGCCGCCCGAGCTGATGACGAGCCGGATCGACGAGATCATCGAGTGGGGCATCGCCCACTGGCAGCTGGCCCGGGTGCCCGCCAGCGAGAAGATTCCGTTGGTTGCCGGCTAAATCTGGCAGCCAAAGCCAAAAGCAAGGTGAGAAGGTGAAGCGCTGCGCGAGTCGGCTTGAGCGGATCGGGCGCAGGCTTTCGAGAGCAGGCAAGAGAGAACAGCGGACGCTGCGCCGCGGATCCGGTTAGGTATAAGGTGGAATTGGGTCATTTCCCGAAAAACCATAAATTAAATTTATAGTGACGGGGTTGGTGCCATAGCCGCCTTGTTGCCGTGCCGACAGGCGCTAAAAGGGCAATGGCCGGTTTGATGGCAGTGAATGACCGCTATTTTTTTCCGGCAACGCCGATTCAAACGGGATCAATTACCGTCACGGTTTTTCATTTGGTTAGGCGTGAGCTATGATAGGCCGCTATTTTTTGGCCTCCCGTCAATTTAGAAGTCATGAAGAGGTGTACCATTTTTTCCCAGATCGCAAACTTTTGCCGCAAGGTGCTCGGCAAGGAAGACGGCGAGCAGTCGGTGGAATTCCCCATTCCAGCCCGTGTCGCCGGTCAACGTCGTACCTTAAGCCGTGATCAGCACCCTATTTCGCGCAAAGAGATCAGCGAGAATGCACTCAAGGTGCTCTATCGCCTGAACAAAGGGGGCTATGAGGCCTACCTGGTCGGCGGCGGAGTCCGGGATCTGCTGCTCGGGAAGACGCCCAAGGATTTCGACATCGCAACCGATGCGACGCCGGAGCAGATCAAGGCGCTGTTCAGCAACTGCCGCCTGATTGGCCGTCGTTTCCGCCTGGCCCACATTGTCTTTGGTCGTGACGTGATCGAAGTGGCCACCTTCCGGGGTCACCACCATCAGGTCAATACCAGCAAACATGTGTCGGCCCAGTCTGATGAAGGCATGCTGCTGCGCGACAACGTCTACGGCACCATCGAAGAGGATGCCGAGCGCCGCGACTTTACCGTCAACGCCCTCTACTACAGCGCCAAAGATTTCACCCTGCACGATTTCGAGGGCGGGCTGGAAGATTTGGCCGAGCGCAAGCTTGAGCTGATCGGCGATCCCGAGACCCGTTATCGTGAAGATCCGGTGCGCATGCTGCGCGCCGTGCGCTTTGCCGCCAAGCTGGATATGACCATCAGCCCGCGAACCGCCGCCCCCATCAAGGAGCTGGCGCCACTGCTGCAAGACATCCCGGCTGCCCGCCTGTTTGAGGAGACCCTCAAGCTGTTCCTGGCTGGCGACGGTCTGGCGACCTACAAGCTGCTGCGCGAGTATGGTCTGTTCCAGCAGCTCTTCCCGCAAGTAGCTGCGCTGTTTACCCCGCACGGCAACTCGCCCTACGAGCAGTTTATCGAGCAGGCGCTGATCGATACCGATACCCGGGTTCGTGAAGATAAGCGCGTCACCCCCGCCTTCCTCTACGCCACCCTGCTGTGGGGCTGCGTCGAGGCCCGTGGTCGGGTGCTGGAGAACGAGAGCGGTCTGCCCTGGTATGACGCCTTCATGCTGGCGATCAACGAGGTGCTGGACAATCAGGTGCGGATCATCGCCGTTCCCCGCCGTTTCACCACCGATGTCCGCGACATCTGGGCACTACAACAGCGTCTGACCCGTCGTCAGGGCAAGCACCCCGAGCGCGCCATGGAGCATCCCAAGTTCCGCGCGGCGTTCGACTTCCTGTTGCTGCGCAACCGGGTCGAGCGCGGTCTCGGCGAGCTGGCCAGCTGGTGGGAGCGCTATGTTGCCTCCAATCCGGATGTGCGCCCGCAACTGCAGCGTGAAGCGACCCGTCGCCCGGCCAGCGGTGAGCGCGGTCGGGCCGGCGAAGCCCGTAGCCAAGATGGCGAGAAGCGCAGCAGCAACAGCCGCAACCGCCGCCGCCCGCGCCGTCGTAAACCGAAAACGGCCGAGTGACCACAGACGTGATGACCGAGGTCTTCATCGCCATTGGTTCCAACCTGTCTGATCCGCTGGGTCAGGCTCGTCGCGCCGTTGCCGCCCTGGCAAGGTTGCCGGAATCTGTGCTGGTGCAGGCCTCGTCGTTTTACAGCAGCCGCCCCATGGGGCCTGCTGACCAACCGGACTACGTTAATGCCGTGGCCCGGCTCAACACCCGGCTCGCACCCCTTGCGCTGCTGGATCAATTACAAAAAATCGAGCTGGAACAGGGACGTGTGCGCAAAGATGAGCGGTGGGGACCCAGAACCCTGGATCTCGATCTGCTGCTCTATGGGGATCAGGTGATCAACCATGAGCGCCTGATCGTACCCCACTACGGCATGAAGGAGCGGGAGTTCGTGCTGCTGCCTCTTGCCGAAATTGCGCCTGCTCTGGTGCTGCCCTGCGGCACCCCGCTCGCCCGACTGGTTGCCCGCTGCCCGCACAATGATTTGGCCATCATTGCCCCGCGTGCAGACGTACAGGAGCCTCTATGAGCAAGATCACCACCGCCAGCCTGCTGAAGATGAAGCAGGAAGGTCAAAAGTTCACCGCCATCACCGCCTATGATGCCACCTTTGCCAAGCTGTTCGACGACGAGGGGGCCCACGTGCTGCTTA
This sequence comes from Aeromonas sp. 601039, assembly GCF_049174415.1. Taxonomy (NCBI): domain Bacteria; kingdom Pseudomonadati; phylum Pseudomonadota; class Gammaproteobacteria; order Aeromonadales; family Aeromonadaceae; genus Aeromonas; species Aeromonas sp. 601039. The sequence goes on along the minus strand of NZ_JAAKTL010000017.1, from coordinate 83,563 downwards.
TCGGCGATTCGCTGGGCATGGTGCTGCAAGGGGGTCAGGATACCCTGGCGGTCAACATGGATGAGATGGTCTATCACACCCGCTGTGTGGCGCGCGGTGCCAGCAAGGCACTGGTGGTCGCCGACATGCCGTTCATGAGCTACGCCACCCCCGAGCAGACTTACCAGAACGCTGCCCGCCTGATGGCGGCCGGTGCCCGCATGGTCAAGATGGAAGGGGGCGACTGGCTCTGTGACTCTATCCGTCACCTTACCCGCAACGGGGTGCCTGTGTGTGGTCACCTCGGTCTCACCCCGCAATCCGTTCATGTCTTTGGCGGCTTCAAGGTGCAGGGGCGTGACGAGTTTCAGGCGCAGGAGATCTACCGCCAGGCCCTCGAACTGCAAGCGGCCGGTATCCAGCTGCTGGTGCTCGAGTGTGTGCCCACTGCGCTGGCCGAGCGCATCACCAAGGCGCTTCGCATCCCGGTGATCGGCATTGGTGCCGGCCCCGCGACCGATGGTCAGATTTTGGTGATGCACGATGCCTTTGGCGTCACCTCCGGCTATGTACCCAAGTTCACCAAGAACTTCCTGGCCGAGACCGGCGATGTGCGTGCCGCCATCCGCCTCTATGTGCAGCAGGTGAGCGAGGGGAGCTTCCCCGGCCCGGAGCACTGCTTCAACTGATCCTGGCGGTTGCATGATGGGGGCTGCGGCCCCCGTCTCTGCTTATCAGCCTCGCACAGTTAATCCGTATAGCTAATCCGTATCTTATTGATTCATCTAAAGATGAACTGCTGATAGCCATGCTCGTGCCCCATCCCGCCCGAGCGCTATCGGTAGATGCAACCCGTCTCTCTTTTTGATTTATCGGAAGGTGAACTGCTGATGTTGGTCGTAAATAATCCCGTCGTTCTGCGTGAGCAGATCAGCCAATGGCGCCGTGAAGGGCGTGCCATCGCATTCGTGCCCACCATGGGCAACCTGCATCAGGGCCACCTGACGCTGGTGAAAGAGGCGCACAGCCACGCCGAGAAAGTGGTGGTCAGCATCTTCGTCAACCCGATGCAGTTCGACAAGGCCGAGGATCTTGCCAACTACCCGCGCACCCTGGAGCAGGATTGCGCTGCGCTGGAAGCGGCTGGCGTCGACATGGTATTCACCCCGACCCCGGAGATCATGTATCCGCAGGGGCTGGCCAGCCAGACCTTCGTCGAGGTGCCGGGTCTCTCCAATCTGCTGGAGGGAGCGCTGCGCCCGGGTCACTTCCGTGGTGTCAGTACCGTCGTCACCAAGCTGTTCAATCTGGTACAGCCGGATGTGGCCTGCTTTGGCCAGAAGGATTACCAGCAGCTGGCGCTTATTCGCAAGATGGTGGCCGATATGGCGATGCCCATCGAGATCGTCGGCGTGCCCACCGTGCGGGCCGAAGACGGGCTGGCACTCTCTTCCCGCAACGGCTACCTGACTGCTGCCGAGCGGGCCATCGCCCCCGAGCTGGCGCGCACCATGAACTGGATCGCCGAGCAGATTGAAGCGGGTGACCACCACCTGCCCTCCTTGGTGGCGCAGGCCAGCCAGCGTCTCGACAACGCCGGTTTTCGTACCGATGCCATCGACATCGTCGATGCCGCCACCCTCGAATCCGCCACTGACGAGAGCGCGCAGCTGGTGATCCTGATGGCTGCCTATCTGGGCAAGGCCCGTCTTATCGACAACCGGGTGGTCACGCTGCAGCAAGCCTGAGCCCGCCACAACCAGGAGGACCCCATGTCCAAGAAGGTTTACTGCATTGCCCAATTCCTGCCCAAACCCGGTCAGGAGCAGGCCCTGTTTCAGGTGCTGCAGGCGCTCGAGCCCAACACCCTGCGTGAAGATGGTTGCCTGCAATATCGGGTGACCCGCCACATCGCGAGCCCCTTTGCCGAGGGGGAGAGTTTCCCCATCGTGTTCAACGAGATTTGGCAAGATATGGCCTCTTTCGAGGCGCACTGCCAGCGCGCGGAGATCAAGGCTTTCTTCGAGCGTTACTGTCTGGCGGAAGATGGTTTGGCCGCGAAGTGGAATGTCTGCGTCTATAGCGACGAACCCGAACAGTACGACGCCCCCGTAAAGAAGTAATACCCCCGATTGCCAGCGGGCGCCCTCTTGGGCGTCCGCTGCTTTTTCACGCCTGCACTCTCCTGCATTCCGGCGTTTTGTTCTGCGGCCCAGCCCGCATTTCCCTTCGTTTCTATCCACTTTCGGCCTGATGGCCGCTACAGGTATTCATGATGTTTGTCCTGATTGCATCGCTTGTTTTCTGTCTGTTCTGTTTTGCTCTTACCCGGTTGCCTACCGGTTTGCCGCTCTCGCGCAAGGTGCTTGCGGGTCTGCTGCTTGGCGCCCTGTTCGGGCTGGTTCTGCAACTGGGCTGGGGTGCCGATGATGCCGGCGTTCAGCAGACCCTGGAGTGGGTCAATATCATCGGCGGCGGCTATGTCAGCCTGCTCAAGGTGGTGATGATGCCGCTGGTGTTCACCTCCATCCTCTCCGCCATCAACAAGCTGGAGCAGGCCCAGTCTCTCGGCAAGATCAGCGCCGTGCTGATCGGCTCCATGCTGACTCTGGTGATGATCGCCGGTGTGGTGGGGATGACGGTGACCCACCTGAGCGGTCTCACCGCAGCCGGGTTGTTGAGCCACGGCAGCGACAGCGCAGCGCTGCAACAGAGCATGAGCACCATCGACAGTGCCCAGACCCTGCCGGCTCTGCTGCTCTCGCTGGTGCCCACCAACTTTGCCGCCGATATGGCGGGTAGCCGCGGCCTCTCGGTGATCGGGGTGGTGATCTTCACCGTGCTGGCGGGGGTTGCCCTGCTCCAGTTGAAGGCGGAGCATCCAGAGACTGGTGCTCGCGCCGCCGTCGCCATCGACACCCTGCAACTGTGGGTGATGAAGATGGTGCGGGTGGTGATTGCGCTCACCCCCTATGGCGTGATGGCGCTGATCGCCCGGGTGGTGGCCCACTATCCCCTGAGCGAGATCCTCAGCCTGCTCGGCTTTATTCTGGTCTGCTATGTCGCCATTCTGGCGATGTTTGCGGTGCACATGGTGATCCTGCTGCTGATCGGTCAGAACCCGCTCCACTATCTGCGGGAAGTGTGGGGCGTGCTCACCTTCGCCTTTATCTCCCGCAGCAGCGCCGCCTCCATCCCGCTCAGCATCGAGACCCAGCAACGTCTTGGCGTGCCCTCCAGCATCGCCAACTTTGCCGCCTCGTTCGGTGCCAACCTCGGCCAGAACGGCTGCGCCGGCATCTATCCGGCCATGATGGTGGCAATGATTGCTCCCATGCTCGGTATCAACCCGTTTGATCCCCTGTTCCTGCTGACTCTGCTGCCGGTGATTGCGCTGGGCTCCATCGGGGTGGCCGGCGTCGGCGGTGGCGGCACTTTCGCTGCGCTTATCGTGCTCTCCACCCTCAACTTCCCCATCGCACTGGTGGGGGTGATGATCGCCATCGAGCCGCTGGTGGATATGGGCCGCACCGCCCTCAACGTCAACGGCTCCATCATGGCGGCGATGATCACCAAGCGGTTGCTGGGCAAGCAACAGCTGGCCCAAGCGGAGCAGCCGCAGGAGCAGGCCGCCAGCTAACCCTGAGTGCCACGTAATATGAAAGAAGCCCGCAGTTGTGGGCTTCTTTCATATCGGCTGTGTTGCCTTGTGGGCAGAGGCGGTTACTCGGCAGAGACGGGGTAACCGGCTCCTTTCCAGGCGAAGATGCCGCCCGGCACCCGATAGACCTGCTGATAGCCCTGATTGACCGCCCAGGCGGCGGCATTGTGGCTGCGGCCGCACTTGACGAAGCCGCAGTAGATCACCACAGGGCGGGACTTGTCTTCACCCAGCAGCGCCTGGAACTGCTCCGCCGTGCCGCTCCCCTCGACTATTTCGCTCCAGTTGTCGCCGGACTTGGCCTCCTTCACGAAGACAAAGTTCTTGGCGCCCGGGATGTGCTCCTTCTTGTAGGAGTCCTCATAGGGCATGGTGTCGATGATCACCAGCTCCTCGCCCTTGTCCATCCGGGTCTTCAGCTCGGCCACTGTCAGCAGCTGATAGCCCCCCTGCTGCGCCTCCTGTGCCAGCTGCACCGCCGACTGCTCCAGCTTCACCTCCTGCTCGAACTGGTTGTCGCCACAGCCCGTGAGGGCGAAGCTGGCGGCGATCAGCGAGGCCAGCAGAGTGCGGGATCGCAATGTCATCATGTCACTACTCCTTTCGAACGAAAAAAACGGGGCGGGAAGTTCGCAGCAGGGCGCCCGCAAGCGTCAGTAGCAGCAGATCCCGCACAATGGCCTCCGGCAACGAGCCGAGATCAGCCCTGCCCAGACAGCCGCAAGAGATGTCGAGCCCGATGGCAACGCCATAGCCCAACACCGGAATAAACAGGGTGAGCAGCCCGATCACCAGCCAGAGTCCCCAGCGCCGGTTGGCGATGACCGCAAGCCCTGCGCAGAGCTCAAGGGCAATCAGCCCCCAGGCGGCAAACGGGATCAGCGGTGGCCAGAGCAGGCCAAAGGCGCCGATCTGCTCGATGAACAGGGCGGGGGAGGCCAGCTTGAACCCGGCAGAGGCGAGGAAGAATCCCCCCAGCGCCAGATTGGCCAGCATGCGCAACAACGCAGGCATTTCCTACCTCTTTATAGAGAGGGGTAAATTCTAACAATTCCCGATTGAGCCGCAATGACTAAACCCATGCCAAACAAGATAAATCTCGATTTTGCGAGACAGTGACCAGAATGGGGGCGCTAGACCCTGATGGTGGCGGTTGTGGAGGCGGGTTGTTGTGGCTGTGTCGATTGCTCCCTGTCGTGCTGGTGGGTCAGCAGTTCGGCAGCCAGCTCGATGGCCCGCTCGAGCAGTAGCAGCAGGCTGTCGACCGTCAGATGATCGAGCCACTCGCGGGCCCAGATCAGGGTCTCTCCCTGCTCGGTCTGATTCAGCAGAAACACTGGCTCGTCGCCAAGGTGGTTGAGCAGGGGCGTGTTGGGCATGGCGTGGCCCGGTAGCAGCAGATAGATCACCAGATGGCCATCATCCTCTGCCAGCGTAAGCACCAGTTCGTCGTTGATGGCCAGGGTGGTGGCTGTCTGTCCGGCCACCGGGAGCGGAAGTCCAAGTTGTGCGTACAGGGCGGTAATGAGAGCGTGATACATGGCCAAACCTCTGGCAGGGGAAGAGTGACACCCTATGCGGCTGATCGGTGGCTGCTTATCACTTATCGTCATTTTTTTAGCGTTTTTGGTCGGCGGGGCGGGTTATTGTGCCGAAATTGTGATCTGACATACATCTTTTACGGGTCAGTCCGAATCCTAAAAAAGCGGGACCATCGCTGACAGGGTGACAAGGGGGGGCGGCGTACGCTGAGGATCCTCTCTCTCATCAACGCAGGTTTCTTGTCATGAAAATTGCCTCCCCGGATATCGATGTAAGCCGTCATCAGCAGACAACTCCTGATGCTACACCTCCTGCTACTGCTCGCCTTGGCAACGCCAGACTACGGCTGCTGGATGCCGGTAACCGGGAGTTCGATAGGGGGATCCGCCGTGGTATTGGCCATCGGCAGAGCCCGGAACTCAAGGAGGTCAAGCAGGCAGTGCGGCACTATCAGGCCTAGCCAACGCCTTCACTGGCCGGACTGGCGAAGATTGAACAGGCGCTGCAGTTCTGGATCGACTCGGGCAAGAACCGCTCTCGTCAGCAGGATCCCGTGTTGCAAAAACTGGTCGATGACATCGCTGTCCGCCGTCAGGCGTTGGCGCAGGGTGGCAAGCCTCCCTCATTTCAGCTGGCGTGGGTCTGCAACGAGCAGGGGAGAGTCAATCAGCCTATCGAGAGTAACCAGCAGATCCGCCAGTGGTGCAGCGAGTTGGCTCGCCTGCAACAGGAGGGGGCCAACGACTTGTTCAAGCGGGAGCTGCAAGGGGGGCTAGACCTGATGTTCGGGGTGAGTGAGGGGATGATGGCGCGACGGTTGGAGCGGGCGCCTACCCGTGAAGAGGTCGCAGCAAGCCACGAGTGGCAGCTGTTTTGCGGGACCTTGCGTCAGGCTCTGCCTGCACTGGGTGAGCTCAAGCCGCAAGCCACTGCCGAGGAGAATGGTCGCGATATCCTGCTGACCCACAGTCAGCTACTGGAGCTGGGCCACCTCAAGGAGGTTCTGGATCTCAGCATTCAGCAGCAGGTGAGCAAGCAGGGGGAGATAGGCCTGCTCAGGACCGAGCTGCTGACCGCGCTGGTGGATGGACTGGATGAGCCCTGGCTTGAGCGCGAGGCGCAGGAGAAGGCGCTCTGGCAGGGAGAGGCCGCATCAGGAAAGCACTATCAGAGTGGTGTGCGGGCCGAGCTCAAGAGCCCTCTCTCTGCGGCCAGCAAGGAGCTGAAGCCGGGTGAGCCTGTGAGCCAGAAGGCCTTTGGCGGGCTTGGGCTGGTCAGTGCCAGTGCGCTGGTGGAGGCTTTCGCCAAGATCGAGATTGGCAAGTGGGAGGGGCGTCGCGACACATCGGTAGGAGAGTTTGCCGGCAAGGTGGCTCTGACTCAGGAGAACAAGGCGAGTGCCAAGGCCGAGCTGGTGATTGGCAAGGCGGAGGGCTCATTGGTGTTCAATCCCGTGAACAAGATCGTCAATGATACCGACGGATCGCGTTACACACCGGGGCCCCATGACCTTAGTCTGCTGCGCATCGGTGCCAGTGCCGAGCTGGTGAGCAGGCTGGGGCTGTCGGTTGAGGGGAGCTGGACTATCGGCAATCTGCTTAACGCCAAGCTGGCAGGCTCGGCCGAGGTGGTCGCCAATGCCAAGCTGGAGGCCGGTGCTGCGGCTATCATGACCCCCAATGGGCCAGTGGTCAGCGTGACGGCCAACGCCTCGGCCTTTGCTGTTATGAAAGCTGAGGGGAGTGCCCAGCTCAGTCTGCTCAAGAGCCAGTATGCGGATGCCTATACCCTTTCGGCCAAGGTACGCGCCTCCGCCAATCTGGGGGTCGGTGCATCGGCCGGTGCCACTGCGGCTTTCGGGCCACAGGGAGCAAAGTTTCATACTACCCTTGGCGTGACACTGGGGGTGGGGTCCGATGTCGGTTGGGAGGGCGGAGTCAATGCCATGGCTACCAAGGCTTATGCACTGGAGCTGGCCGCTCGTGCGGTAAGCAACTTTGATCAGCGCAAAGGGGAACTGCTAGATGGACTGGCGATGGCGGCAGGGAATGAAAACCGTCTCTTCGAACTGGCCCAGCGGGTCGATAACCGGATTGTCACTCTCGCCACCCAGTTGGAGGAACTGCAGCTGGCGGCCAGCTAGAACCGGATCCGGATGCAGGAGAGCCTGATCGATCCCGATCTCGCGGCTGGTCGCACCGCCATGGCGCAGGCTATCGACGATGCTTTCGGTCAGGAGCAGGTCGATGAGCAGGGGTGCGTCACGGTTCCCGAGCGGGCCGCCGAGCGCAGCGAAAAGCTTGAGCTCACCGCCCGGCTGCTAAAGGAGCACGCCATCCGGGTCTAAGTCATCCCGAGGCTGGCAGGACAATGAAAACGGGCACCGCGAGGTGCCCGTTTTGGTCATCAGTGGCGCAGTCCGGTACCCCGGGAGATAAGCCACCAGGCCAGACCGTAGAGGGCCACGATAAAGCCGATGATGATGAGGTAGGCGGTGCCGAGCGGCACGTCGGAGATACCGAGGAAACCGTAACGGAACGCGTTCACCATGTAGATGATGGGGTTCACCTGGGAGACCCCCTGCCAGAAGGGGGGCAGCAGGCTGATGGAGTAGAACACCCCGCCCAGATAGGTGAGCGGCGTCAGCACGAAGGTGGGGATGATGCTGATGTCGTCGAAGGTCTTGGCAAACACCGCGTTGATAAGGCCACCCAGCGAGAAGAGGATCGCGGTGAGCAGCACGGTCACGCAGACGCTGAACAGATGGTGGATCTGCAGCGGCACGAAGAAGAGCGACACTAGGGTGACGATGAGGCCGACACAGAGGCCGCGTGCCACGCCTCCGCCCACATAACCGGCGATGATGACGTAGTTGGGCACCGGTGCCACCAGCATCTCCTCGATATTGCGCTGGAACTTGGCGCTGAAGAAGGAGGAGGCGACGTTGGAGTAGGAGTTGGTGATCACCGACATCATGATGAGGCCGGGCACGATGAACTCCATGTAGGTGAAACCGCCCATGTCACCGATGCGCGAACCGATCAGGTTGCCGAAGATGACGAAGTAGAGGCTCATGGTGATGGCCGGTGGCACCAGGGTCTGGATCCAGATGCGGGTGAAGCGGCTCACCTCCTTGGCCAGAATGCTCTTGAAGGCGATGTAGTAGATGGCCAGATTCATGCTTTTCTCCCCTCTTCGACCAGATTGACGAACAGCTCTTCCAGCCGGTTGGCCTTGTTGCGCATGCTCACGACCTGCACCTGCTGGTTCGACAGCTGCTCGAACAGGCTGTTGAGTGACTGGCTCTTGTCGAGATCCACTTCAAGGGTGCGCTCATCCGGCATGCGGCCGTTGAACTCTGGCACTTCAGGTACGGCAGAACCTGGCGCAAGGTCGAGCAGGAAGGTCTCGCGACCCAGCTTGCCCAGCAGATTCTTCATGCTGGTGTTCTCGATCAGACGACCCTTGTCGATGATGCCGATGTTGCGGCAGAGCATCTCCGCCTCTTCCAGATAGTGGGTAGTGAGGATGATGGTGACGCCCTGCTCGTTGAGATCCTTGAGGAAGGTCCACATGGAGCGGCGGATCTCGATATCGACCCCGGCGGTCGGTTCATCGAGGATCAGCAGTTTGGGCTCGTGCATCAGGGCGCGGGCGATCATCAGGCGACGCTTCATGCCGCCGGAGAGAGTGCGGGCAGGCATGTCGCGCTTCTCCCACAGATCGAGCTGACGCAGGTACTTCTCGGCGCGGATCTTGGCTTCCGCCTTGGGCACGCCGTAGAAACCGGCCTGATGGGTGACAATCTGGATCACCTTCTCGAACTGGCTGAAGTTGAACTCCTGCGGTACCAGTCCGAGCTGGGCCTTGGCCTGTTCCAGATCGCTGTCGATGTCGTAGCCAAACACCTTCACCTTGCCGGCGCTCTTGTTCACCAGCGAGCTGATGACGCCGATGGTGGTGGATTTGCCCGCGCCGTTGGGGCCTAGCAGGGCGAAGAAATCCCCCTGCCTGACGGTAAGATCGATGCCTTTAAGGGCTTCGACGCCCCCCTGATAGGTCTTTTTCAGGCCGCTGATTTCCAGTGCGTTCATTGCAACCTCTGTGATGGTTGAATCCGGCTCGATACAGAAAAGGCGGCCAAGGCCGCCTGCACAGAGTAAAGGGCGCAAGGCCGCTTCACCCGTGATATTCCTGAACCTGGCTTACTCCTGAGGTACCACTTTGCCGATAAACGGCAGGTTGCGATACTTCTGGGCGTAGTCGATGCCGCAGCCGACCACGAATTCGTCCGGGATGGCGAAGCCAATCCAGTCGACCGGCACCTGCACTTCGCGGCGGGAGGGTTTGTCCAGCAGGGTGCAGATGGCCAGGGATTTCGGCTCGCGCAGGGAGAGGATCTCGCGCACCTTGTTGAGGGTGTAACCGGTGTCGATGATGTCTTCCACGATCACCACATCCTTGCCCTTGATGTCGTCGTCCAGGTCTTTGAGGATGCGGACGTCACGGGTGCTGTGCATGCCGGAGCCGTAGCTGGAGGCGGTCATGAAGTCCAGGGTGATGGGCAGCTGGCACTGGCGGCAGAGGTCGGCCAGGAAGATGCAGGAACCGCGCAGCAGCGCAATCATCACGACTTCGTCAGAACCCTGATAGCGGGCGGTGATCTCTTCACCCAATTTGGCGATCCGGGCGGCTACTTCAGCCTCGGAGATCATCACCTCGACGGTGTGTTTCATCACTTACTCCCATAAGGCCAAAGGGGATTTGGCCGTTCATGAATATCAAAACCGATGATTCTACCACTCATGTCGAAGGGTGCTAGAGATACGTGGTGCTTTTATCAGCTTATTTTAATTGATAGAGTTAGCAGGCACTCAGGCATGATTAGTTAAAATACTATAAACACCATAATCAATAACTATTAGATGATAAAAACTATGGAACCACGCGCAGAAATAAGACGTCGTACCCGGCTGTCGCCGGAAGCTCGTCGCTCCCAATTGATGGAATGTGCCATCGAGGTGTTCTCCCGTCGCGGTATTGGCCGTGCAGGTCACGCCGAGATAGCCGAACAGGCCAAGGTCTCTGTGGCTACTGTCTTCAACTATTTCAACACCCGCGAGGAGTTGGTAGATGAGGTGCTGGCCGAGATCGAACGCTTTGTGAACCAGATGCTGTCGCAGGCATACGGTGACCAGGGCTCCATTTTCGACAAGATTCAGCGTCATGTACGCCTCTCTGTCGATGCGGCCTACGATCAACCGGATTATGCCGGTATCTGGCTGGAGTGGAGTTCCTCGGTTCGGGAAGAGGTATGGCCCCGCTATACCCGCCTGCTCGATCAGTGCCTTGAGCTGATCGCCAGCGAGCTGCAAACCGCTATGGATGCAGGGGAGATCACTAGCGTGCTGTCGGCACAGGATCTGGCCCGCTCTTTGACCGGTTTTGGCTATGTGATGATGCAGATGATCAATCAACCTCAGCGCCCGGCGCGCCAAGAGGTGACTGATTTCCTGTTCAAGTACGTGACGGCGCCAATTCAGGCTCGCTAACACGACTTAACGAAAAAACGGCGTCACTCATTGAGTGGCGCCGTTTTTTTATGACCGAATGTGGCGGTCACTTCAATGGTGGCCATAGCCCCAGCGGTGGGTCAACTCATGCTCGACACCCAGATGATCGAGGATGCGGGCGACCATAAAGTCCACCAGATCCTCGATGCTTTTCGGCTCATGATAGAAACCGGGGGCAGCGGGCATGATGGTCACCCCGAGCCGTGCCAGTTTCAGCATGTTCTCCAGATGGATCGCCGAGAAGGGGGTTTCGCGGGGCACCAGGATCAGCTGGCCGCGCTCCTTGAGCACCACATCCGCCGCCCGCTCCAGCAGGTTGTCCGAGGTGCCGTTGGCAATGGCCGAGACGGTGCCCATGGAGCAGGGGCAGACCACCATCTGTTTGGGGGCTGCCGAACCGGAGGCGACTGGCGAGAACCACTCCTCCTTGCCGCAGGCGACAATCTGCCCCTCCTTGGCGCCATATTGGCGACAGAGATAAGCAGAGAGCTCTTTCGGTGAGCCGGGCCAATCCTGCTGCTGCTCGGTCTTGAGTACCACACGAGCCGCCGAGGAGGCGAGCAGGTAGACCCGATAGTCCGCCTGCACCAGACACTGGAGCAGGCGCAGGGCGTAGGGGGCGCCGGAGGCACCGGTCAGCGCCAGGGTGATCGTTTTGTTCATAGTTCGCCGTGGTAATCCTTGAGGCGGGCGATCAGCTTGTCATGAATGCCACCGAAGCCGCCGTTGCTCATGATCAGAATATGGTCGCCATCGCGGCTCTCGGCCACCAGCCGGTTGATCAGGGTCTCCAGATCGTTGAACACCTTGGCCGGTCGGGTCATATGGGCAGTCACTTCGCCGAGATCCCAGCCGATGTTGGGAGGCTGGAAGAAGAATACCTCGTCAGCACCATCGAAGCAGCCGGCCAGCTCCTCCTTGTGTACCCCCAGTTTCATGGTGTTGGAGCGCGGCTCCAGCACTGCCAGGATACGGGCTTTGCCTACCTTGGCGCGCAGACCGCCAAGCGTGGTCTCGATGGCGGTGGGGTGGTGGGCAAAGTCGTCATAGACACTGATGCCAGCTACCTCGCCCTTGAGCTCCATCCGTCGCTTGGGGGATTTGAACTGGCAGAGCGCCGCGATGCCGTGCTCCACCATCACGCCAGCATGACGTGCGGCCGCGATGGCCATCAGACCATTGTTGACGTTGTGCTCGCCGATACACTCCCAGTGCACCTCGCCCTGTTTTTCGCCATCCAGCCACACTTCGAAGGCGGAGCCGTCATCGGCCAGCTTGACCGCCTTCCACTTGGCGTCGTCCTGACCTACCAGCTCCACTTCGCTCCAGCAGCCCATCTTGCGCACGGCGGTGAGGTTGTCATCGGCTTGCGGGAACAGCACCCGGCCGTTGCTCGGCACGGTGCGCATCAGGTGGTGGAACTGGCGCTGGATCGCGGCGAGATCAGGGAAGATGTCCGCGTGGTCGAACTCCAGGTTGTTCATCACCAGGGTGCGCGGGTGGTAGTGAACGAACTTGGAGCGCTTGTCGAAGAAGGCGCAGTCATACTCGTCCGCTTCGATGACAAAGAAGGGGGCGGAGCCGAGACGGGCCGAGACCGGGAAGTTGCCCGGCACGCCGCCAATCAGGAAACCGGGCTCCAGCTTGGCGTACTCCAGCACCCAGGCCAGCATGCTGGCTGTGGTGGTCTTGCCATGGGTGCCGGCGACGGCCAGTACCCAGCGATCCTGCAGCACGTGCTCCAGCAGCCACTGGGGGCCGGAGATGTAGGGCAGATTGCGATCCAGCACATATTCAACACAGGGGTTGCCGCGGCTCATGGCGTTGCCGATAACCACCAGATCCGGCGCCGGATCGAGTTGGGAGGGGTCATAGCCTTCGGTCAGTTCGATGCCCTGTTGCTCGAGCTGGGTACTCATGGGGGGATAGACGTTGGCATCCGAACCGGTCACCCGGTAACCAAGCTGTTTTGCCAACACCGCCAGACCACCCATAAAGGTGCCGCAGATCCCGAGAATGTGAATATGCATACCGCTTCCTTTCGCAGTAAAGGGAAGTGCGCATTCTAGGGGGTGTTGCGGTGGTGGCACAAGCCGCACTCATGGTGAGAAGCCCACAGATGCAGCACCGGAGGCAGAAATCTTGGCGCTGTTGGGATATGCGAGATTGGAATAGGCTGACGGGCTTTGTTTGAGGCTTGATATTGTGTCGCACTTTCTTACAATTCTTCGGTTTTGTGACGCACGCTACAGTTTTACGATATCGCCCTTTTCCAAAGGAGAGTCCCCATGGGCAAGTTCCTGCTTTGCTATCTGGTCGGTGGTCTGGTGGCCATCAGTTGGGCTGCGCTGCCCGCTCATGGTCCCTGGGAACAGTGGGACCTCGCGATTTTTCATACCGTTAACGGCTGGCTCGGGCAGTCGGCTCTGTGGGCCGATCTGGTGGCCATCACCAATAACCGGCTGTTCGATCTGGCGGTGCTGGCCTGTATGGGGCTGATCCTGGCCCGCTGCTTCTTCGCCCGGGATTTGGTGGGTCGTCGCCAACTGGTGGCGATGGGGATAGTGATGCTGCTGAGTGCGTTAGTGATCAACCAGCTTGGTCACCGATTGCCGGTGGAGCGTCCCAGCCCGACTCTGATGGTGGCCGATGCGCTGCGGGTGACCCAGATCAGCGGTATTCCGACCAAGGACTTTTCCGGTGATAGCTTCCCGGGGGATCACGCCCTGTTCCTGATGATCTTTGCCGGTTTTGCCCTGCGCTATCTGCCGCGCTGGGCGGGAGTCACCGCATTGCTGATGGTGCCGATCTTTTCCGCGCCGCGCATTCTGGCTGGCGCTCACTGGTTTACCGATGTCTATGTCGGCGCGTTGGGGCTGGCGACCCTCTGTCTGCCCTGGGTGCTGCTGACCCCGCTGGCGGATCGGCTGATAGAGCGTCTCGCCCCCCGATTGGCCCGTGTGCCGCTGCTGCGCAGTCAGACCCACTGATTGAACGTCGCAAAATAAAACGCCCCGACATGAAAATGTCGGGGCGTTTTATTATCCACCCACGAGATATCAGCCTTGATAGCCGTTCGGGTTGTTGCTTTGCCAGCGCCAGGTATCGACCATCATCTGCTCCAGACCGCGCTCAGCCTGCCAGCCCAGCTCGGCACGGGCCAGTGTCGGCTCTGCCCAGCACTCGGCGATGTCGCCCGGGCGACGGGGTTTGATCTGGTAGGGAATGGGTCGGCCGCTGGCCGCTTCAAACGCCTTGACCATCTCCAGTACCGAGTAGCCCTGACCTGTGCCCAGGTTGTAGGTGAAGACGCCGGTGTCGCTCTTGATGCGCGCCAGTGCTTTCAGGTGGCCGATGGCGAGATCCACCACATGGATGTAGTCACGTACGCCGGTGCCATCCGGGGTCGGGTAGTCGTTGCCAAATACCCCCAGCTCCTTGAGCTTGCCCACGCCGACCTGGCTGATATAGGGCAACAGGTTGTTGGGGATGCCGTTGGGATCTTCACCAATCAGGCCGCTCTCGTGGGCGCCGACCGGGTTGAAGTAACGCAGCAGTACGATAGCCCAGCGGGGATCGGATTTGGCGAGATCGCGCAGGATCTCCTCCACCATCAGCTTGGAGCGACCATAGGGGTTGGTGGCGCTGGTGGGGAAATCTTCCCGCAGCGGTACCGAGGCGGGATCGCCATAGACAGTGGCCGAGGAGCTGAATACCAGCCGGAAAACCCCGGCCTTGGCCATCTCTTCGCACAGCACCAGAGTGCCGCTGATGTTGTTCTGGTAGTAGGTGAGCGGGATCTGGCTCGACTCCCCGACCGCCTTGAGGCCGGCGAAGTGGATGACCGATTCGATCTGGTGGTTGGCGAACAGCTGCTGCAGGCAGGCTCTGTCCAGCACATCCCCTTCGACGAAGGTGACCGGTTTGCCGGTGATCTGCTCGACCCGCTTGAGTGACGCCGGTGAGGAGTTGGATAGGTTGTCGAGTACCACGACCTGCTGCCCCGCGCCCAGCAGCTCAACCAGGGTGTGGGAGCCGATATAGCCGGCGCCCCCTGTGACCAGTATTGTCATTTTTTATCCCGTGTTCTGGTGAAACTGGGGCCGAGTCTACCCGTCCTGCCCGCTCGGAAAAAGGTTGAGATACCAATGAAGCCCTTTGTGTATCTCAATAATCGAGACTGATATCCCCTTTCGCAGTGCAGGAACAGGCCAGAGCAACGCCGCTCTCCAGATCCTGCGCACTCAAGGTCATCACGCTCTGGCGCTCGATGTCACCTGTGGTGGTGCAACGACAGCTGCCACATACCCCGGCGCGACAAGCAGCCATCATGGTTTCGCCCGCCGCTTCCAGCGCCGCCAGCAGGGTCTGACCCGACAGGATCTTCACCTTTTTGCCGCTCTTTTTCAGGGTCAGCCAGAAGTGGTCGCTGGTGGTGGTGGCAGGCTCTGCTGGAGGAAGGCCAAAAGACTCCTGATGCAGCTGCTCCGGCGGCAGTCCCAGCTCTGTCAGCATGGTTTTGACCGCCGCCATATAGGGGGCTGGGCCGCAGAGATAGACATGGCGTTCGCGCAGATCCGGGGCCAGCTCGGCCAGCATGGCGGGGGTGAGTCGGCCCACCCAGGGATGAGCCGTTGGCGCCTCTTCCAGTATCAGGGCATGCCGTACACCGGGATGGGCTTCGGCCAATGCAGCCAAGTCATCTGCGAAGATCACATCTGCTGGCGAGCGGGCGCTATGGATAAAGCGGATATCGGCATCCGGCCGTTTGGCTAGCTCGTCCCGCAACATGGCCCACATGGGGGTGATGCCGGAACCAGCGCTCAAGAGCAGCGGCCGCTCGCAGGGCAGGGCGGTCAGGTTGAAATCGCCGAACGGGCCATCAGCCCGGATCTTGTCTCCCACCTGCAAGGTCTGGTGCAGATGGTGGGAGACTAGCCCCACATCCTTGATGGTGACCTGCCAGCATGCATCCTGTGGGCTGGAGGAGAGGGTATAGGCGCGGCACTCCGGCTGGCCGTCTATCTCGGTGTGCAGGGTGATGCACTGGCCAGCTAGTACCGGTGGGAGGCTGCCGGAAAGAGGCGCCAGCTGCCAGCTCACTACGTCGTGGGTGTTCTGTTGGCGGCCAATGCAGGTGAGCGTGAGAGAGGTCATCACAAGGCTCCTTGGGTTTGATAAGGTTTGAAACGGTTTGAAAAACGTCTGGTGAAAAAGCCGGGTCCAGAAAAAAGGCGAGCCGGGCGGCTCGCCAAACGCTTACAACATGAGGTGCCGATCAGGCCGCCAGGATCTCGGCCAAGTCAGCCTCGGCCGTGGTGGTCCCTTTCAGACCGAACTGCTCTTCCAGCACCTTGAGCAGAGCCGGAGTGAGGAAGGCGGGGGCGGTCGGGCCGGTACGAATGTCCTTCACCCCGAGGGAGAGCAGGGTGAGCAGAATAACGATGGCTTTTTGCTCGAACCAGGAGAGCACCAGCGTCAGCGGCAGATCGTTGACACCGCACTCGAACGCCTCGGAGAGTGCCAGCGCCAACTGAATGGCGGAGTAGGCATCGTTGCACTGACCCACGTCCAGCAGACGCGGAATGCCGCCGATGTCGCCAAAGTCGAGCTTGTTGAACTTGTATTTGCCGCAGCCCAGGGTGAGCAGCAGGCTGTCGCGCGGTGCCGCCTTGGCAAACTCGGTGAAGTAGGCGCGCTCGGCCTTGTCGCCGTCACAGCCACCCACCAGGAAGAAGTGGCTGATCTCCCCGGCCTTGACCTTCTCGATCACCGCGGGTGCTGCCTGCATCAGGGCGTTGCGGGCAAAGCCGATGGTGATGAAGTGTTCGAGTTCGGTGTGTTTGAAGCCTTCAAGCGCTTGGGCCTTGGCGATCACGGCGGAGAAATCATCCCCCTCAAGATGGGTTACGCCCGGCCAGCCGACGATGGAGCGGGTGAAGATGCGGTCCGAGTAGTTGCCCACGTTCGGGTCGATGATGCAGTTGGAGGTCATTACCACCGCGCCCGGGAAGTTGGCAAACTCTTTCTGCTGGTTCTGCCAGGCGGAGCCGTAGTTGCCCACCAGATGGGGGTACTGCTTGAAGAAGGGATAGGCCAGTGCGGGCAGCATCTCGCCGTGGGTGTAGACATGAATGCCGGTCCCTTTGGTCTGCTCCAGAATGAGCTTGAGATCCATCATGTCGTGGCCGGAGACCAGAATGCACTTGCCGGGGATCGGGGTGACCCTGACCCGGGTCGGCTCCGGATGGCCGAAGGCGCTGGTTTCACCGAGATCCAGCATCTCCATGATTTTGAAGTTGAGCTGACCGATCTCCATGGCACAGCTGAACAGCCGACCCATTTCGCTCGGGTCTGTGCTTAGCCAGCTCATGATGCGGTGGAATTCGGCGGCCACCTCGTCACTCTGCTGATCCAGCACCCGGGCGTGCTCCATGTAGGCGGCGGCGCCCTTGAGGCCGTAGAGGCAGAGCAGACGCAGCCCCATGATGTCTTCGTTTACCTCGTTCTTGCCCCGATTGGGGGCGGCTGGTGCGGCATGGGCAAGTTGCTCCAGCAGCTCGGCACCGGGTTCGAAGTAAGCGGACTGTGGCAAGTCTTTGACCTGCACCGCCATGGCGGTCATACGATCGGCCAGCTGCTGGCGATAGGCGAGCGCCTGATTGACATAGGCCACGATGCGATTCGAGTCGAAGTTGACGTTGGTGAGGGTGGCGAAGAAGGCCTTGGGCACGAAGGCATCGATCTCGCGGTCGATGATGCCCTGCTCGCGGGCGGCCAGCGCCCAGGCGCTGAGCCCCTGCAGGGTGTAGATCAGTACATCCTGCAGATCCGAGGTTTCCGCCGTCTTGCCGCACATACCTTGTGCGTAGGCACAGCCGTTGCCAGCCGGGGTACGAATTGTCTGTTCACATTGCACACAAAACATCATGCCTCTCCTAATTGGACATTTCAGTTGTCTGTTTTGTGGCGATTCTATTCCTCTCGCGAAAAACTTAATAGGTATTCAATTTGCCAATTAAGATTCCTTTGATGCAGATCAAAAACAAAAAAAGCCGCCCAAACAGGGCGGCAAGCGGGTGGATAAAAGGAGAGACAACTCAGGTTTGCAACAGAACATAACAATCAGACGGATTGGGCCGTGGTCTGGTCAGGAGCTTTCGGCCCGGAACTTACTCAACCCAGCATACGTACGCTGTAGTCGGCTTGGTTCACTATCAGGCCAGATAAGCGCGCAGCATCCAGACCAGTTTTTCCTGCTGCTGCACATAGTCGGAGAGGATGGAGGCAGTGCCCTCATCACCGGCTTCGGCTGCTTGACCCAGAATACGGCGCTGGGCGACCAGCAGTTCGCGGAAGCTCTCCAGCAGGGATTCGACACAGGCGCGGCCATCGTGCAGCCCTTTTTGCTCCGGGATGGCAGAGACTTTCAGATAGTCGCTGAAGCTGTGCATTGGCACGCCATCCAGGGTCAGGATCCGCTCGGCCAGTGCATCGACTTTCAACAGCAGGTCGTTGTAAATCTCTTCAAATTTCAGGTGCAGTTCGAAGAACTGGTTGCCACGGATATTCCAGTGGAAGCCGCGCACGTTCATGTAGAGGATCTGGTAGCTGGCCAGCAATTTGTTCAACTCGGCTGCCAGGGCTTGTGATTGAGCAGTATCAAGACCAATCGGGCTTTTCATCATTCACCTCCAGATTTGGAAATCGGTTTGAAATTCTCTTTCGGAACGCAGTCAGAATAACGCCTTGCAAAATGCAGGGACAATTGCTTGTGCCTAACTGTTTGATAGCTAACGGCTATCAAACAGTACGCAGCAACGGTGACAATAGATGAGGATTAGGGGAAGTATTTTTCGAGCAGCGCCATCAGGATGGCCTGGCACTCGCGGTCCGGTTTGCTATCGACCTTGCTGGCGCGAAAGTGGAGCTGAAAGGCGCCCATGACGGCGTGGCTCTGCTCATCCCACTGGCCGCTCCGGGGCAGGCCATAGCCATAGCGGGCCAGCTGCTGCTGCCACATGGCCGCATCCCAATCGGGCAAGGGGCTGGCCAGTAACTCGGCCACCCGACCTTCATCTGGCCAGGCGCCGACTCCGTACGTCAGATAGAGCTGGCGCCAGGGGAAGTGGGGGCCGGGATCCTGCTTGCGCTCGGGGGCGACATCGCTGTGGCCCAGCACCTGGGGCGGTGGAATCTGGTAGCGGGCGACCAGCTCCCGACTGAGGGCGCCGACGGCGGCAATCTGCTGCGGGGTATAGGGTTGCCAGCGCCGCGCATCGGGGGCCAGCGGCTCATCTTCCGCTGGATAGCCGAGGTTGACGATCTCGATGCCAAGAGAGCTGGCATTGAGCCCGGCATATTGGTGCCAGCGGCTGCGTCCCGCATGCCAGGCGCGCGCGCTGTCTGGCACCAGCTGATAGACGGTGAGCGGTGTTTTGTGGCTGTCGCGGGGGATCAGGTAGTGGGCGCTTACCTTGTGCTCCGGCTCGGTCAAGAGGCGCAGGGAATTGGCATCATCTTCATCGGTGTAGTGGAGGATCAGAAAGGCGATCCGCTCGTTCTGGTTGGCACTCTGATAGCGGGTAGATAGCTGGTACTCGGACGGTGTGCAGGCGCTCAGCAGCAGAACCAGTGGCAGAAAGAAGAGGGGAAGAAGAGAGCGCCAGCGCCATCCCCCTGCCACAGTCAGTCTGCTGAACGTGGGAGGAGTGAGTCGCTGGCACATGTCGAAGGTCCTGTCTGGTCAGTCGCGCGGCTGGTTAGCCGCGGTATTTGGCAGTGAGACCGATCAGGAAGTTGCGCAGGATCTGATCCCCGCAATCCTGATAGTGCTTGTGATCCTTGGAGCGGAACAGGGCACTGAGCTCGGACTTGGAGAGGTTGAAGTCGGCGAGCTTGAGGGCGCCGAGCATGTCCTCTTCCTTGAAGTTGAGGCCGATGCGCAGCTTGCGCAGGATCATGTTGTTGTTGATCCGGTTCGGGATCACCTGGGGCGGTGCATCTTCCCGCACGCCGCGGCGGGCGATGATGAAACCGTCGAGGAACTGGCTCAGGGCCGAGTCGGGACAGGCGACATAGCCTGCCTCTTGCTCTTCACCTTCCGCCGCCTCTTTCATCAACCAGCTGTGCAGCTGGGCGTGAGTGACCGTCAGGTTGCCCTTGGCAAACATCTCGACCATCTGGTCGTTGCTGATGGTGAGGGCGTAGCGCAGACGGCGCAGAATATCGTTGTTGGTCATGCTGACTCCTGTGTAAACGGCGCAACTTTACCATCTGGCAGCCCGCGCGTCAGAAAAAGCGGGGGCCGATACAGTTCAGGTCAAGCTCATCAAGCCTTGCCGAGATAACGGGGCGCCTCCTGGCGCACCAGTTCCAGCGCATCTTGCAGCTCCAGCAGCTCGGGTTCCAGCTCGCTCACCGGCACGCCGTCACGCAGCTGTTGCTCCAGCTGGGAGAGCAGCCGTTGCAGTCCCGGTACCCCGGAATAGGCACAGCCGCCGTTGAGGCGATGGAGCTGGGCCAGCACCTCGCTATCTTCAATTTCGCCAGCCAGCGCGCTATCCAACACCGGCTCGACCTCGTCAAAACTGGCCAGCAGCATGGTCAGCATCTCTCTGGCGAGATGCTCTTTCCCCGCCGCCTGCCGCACCGCCAGTGCCCAGTCGATCTGTTGGGCACCATTATTCTGGTGACGGCGATGGGCAAAGTCGGTGATGAGCTGGGCCAGCATGCTCTCGTCGATGGGTTTGGCCAGATAGTCGTCCATCCCCTGCCTGATCAGTCGCTCCCGTTCTCCGGGGATGGCGTGGGCGGTCACCGCCACGATCGGGGTGGTGGTGTTGAGGGACTGGTTGCGGATCGCCTGGGTGGCACTGATGCCATCCATGACCGGCATCTGGATATCCATGAAGATGATGTCGAACGGCTGGCTCTGGGCCTGCTTGACCGCCTCCTTGCCGTTTTTGCACACCACCACCTGACTCACCATATCCTTGAGCATGGCGGCGATCAGCTTGAGGTTGGCGGCGTTGTCATCCACCGCCAGCACCTTGATGGGCTGCAACTGGCGCGGCGCAGGTTGCGCAGGCAGCTTCTGGCGGCTCGATTCCGGCGAGAGCAGGGCGTGCAGCAGCTTGCGGTGGTTGACCGGTTTGGAGAGACAGTGCTGGGCGCCATGGGCCAGCATCGCTTCATAGAGCGCCGGCTCGTGGCTGCTGAGCAGTACTATGGTGTTCTGCTGCTGGCCGTTCAGTCTGTCGAGACGGCCGAGCACCTGCTGCGGCGTATGCAGGGTGCTGCTGCCGATGATCACCATCTCCTGCTCGCTCATCTCGGGCCAGGGATCATCGCTGGTCAGTGGGTGCACGTCGAGGTGCCACTCCGCCAGCAGGGCGAGCAGGGAGGCTTGCGCGAAGGGATCCGGCTCCAGCAGCCAGAGCCGTTTGCCACGGATCCGATCCAGCGGCAGTTGATCGGTCTGGGGCAGGGGGGAGACCTCCACATCCAGACTGAAGGAGAAGATGGAGCCCTTGCCGAGCTCCGATTCAAAGCGGATCTGGCCGCCCATCTGCTGCACCAGCTTCTGGGTGATAACGAGGCCTAGGCCTGTGCCGCCATAACGGCGGGAGATGGAGGAGTCGGCCTGATTGAAGGCCTGGAACAGCTGATGTTGCTGCTCCTGGGAGATGCCGATGCCGGTATCGCGGATCTGGACGTTGAGCCTCACCTTGTGGTTGCCACTGCCGGTCTGCTCGATATGGACATCCACGTTGCCCTGTTCGGTGAACTTGATGGCGTTGCCGGTGAGGTTGGTCAGCACCTGTTGCAGACGCATGGGGTCGCCGGTGAGGTAGTCCGGTACATCGGCATCCACCCGCAGGGAGAGCTCCAGTTGTTTGTCGTGGGCGCTGGGGCCGAGCAGGTGCATGGTCTCGTTGAGGGTGTCGCGCAGGCTGAACGGGATATGTTCCAGCTGCAGCTTGCCCGCTTCCAGCTTAGAGAAGTCGAGGATGTCGTTGATGATGCCAAGCAGGTTGCGCGCCGACTTCTCGATGGTCTGCATGTAGTCGGTCTGGCTCGGGGTCAGGCTGGTTTTCAGCAGCTGGCGGGTAAAACCGATGACCCCGTTGAGCGGTGTACGAAGCTCGTGGGACATGTTGGCCAGAAACTCCGACTTGACCCGCGCCGCCTCCTGCGCCCGCTTCTTGGCCATGTCGAGCTCGACGTTCTGGATCTCGATCTGCTCCAGGGTTTCGCGCAGGTCAGAGGTGGCCTGATCGATATTCTGCTGCATCTCTTCGTGATATTCGGAGAGCGCCTTGGCCATGGCGTTGATGCCATTTTTCAGCATATCCAGCTCGCCGGTGAGCTGGCCGCTGACCCGGGTATCGAGCCGCCCCTCCCTGATTTTGTGCACTGCCTGCACCATGTTGGTGATGGGCTGGGTCACGCTCTTGACCAGCCGGAAGCCAAACAGGGTACTGAAGGCGACCCCGATGAGCACCATGATCACCGCAAAGAAGGTGTCGCGGTATTGCAGCAGCATGGCCCTGTCGGTCGCCATCTGCATCGAGATGTAGCCGATCATCGGCGGCTCTACATCGCTGGGCAGCGGGAAGCCATCCAGACTGGTTTCAGCCTGGATCGGGGTGCGCAAAATGATGTCGTCCCCCTGAAACGTCACGCTGGTCAGATCCGGAATGGGCTCGCCATCGGGCAGCCTGAGCCGGGTGAAATCCCGGTGGTAGTTCGAGGTAACGAACAGCTGGTTGTCCTGGGTGAAGACAGCGATGGACTTGATGAAGGGGGAGTTCTTGCGATGGGTCAGGCCAATGAGCCGCTTGAGGGATTCTCGACTGTGCTGGGTCATCCCGTATTCACTGGCGATCGCCAGCGGTTCGATAATGTTGATCCCCTGATCAATGAGGTTGTTTTCCAGCTGCTGGTAGCGGTGGAAGGTGAAGTAACCGGCCATCAGGCCACCGATGATCAGGGTTGGCAGGATGGTGAAGGCGAGAACGCGTGCTCTCAGGCCATATTTGGTCATACGAACAGGCCACCAGTGAACAGGGTTGGCGATAGGGTTGATGGCAATACACGGGCTCTGTGGCCGTATTTGGTCATACTATTATTCTTGTGGGACAATACCGGCAGCAGATTCCACAATCATGACATAGCCACCTATAGGCACCAAGTTTTATGGCCCAGTTTTTCAAGCCCCAAAAGAAGTCCACCCAGCTCCAACGTATTGAATTTACAATAGACACCCTCGATCACCACTGCGTCGGTATCGGTCGCCATCAGGGCAAGGCGATCTTCGTCGAAGGGGCACTGCCCGGCGAGACCGTCAAGGCACGCATCACCGAAGAGAAAAAGCAGTATGGTCACGCCGCCTTGCAACAGGTGGTGACCCCGGCAGCCAACCGTATCGCCCCCTTCTGCAGCCACTATCGCGAGTGCGGCGGTTGCAGTGCCCAGCACATGTCGGTTGCCGATCAGCAAGCCGCCAAGGCGGCCGGACTGGTCAGCCTGTTCGAGCGGTTGGGCAACATCAAGGCGCCGGCGCTGGAGCCGGTACTGACCGGTGAAGATCGTGCCTACCGCCGGGTCTGTCGTCTGGCCATCAAATTTGACAAGAACGGTCGCTGCACCCGGGTCGGTTTCCGCCGTCGCAACAGCAACGATCTGGTGGAAATCGAAGGGTGCCCGGTACTGGCCGAGCCGCTCTCTGCGCTGATTGCCCCGCTGCGTGAATGCCTCAATCGCCTCAAGAGCCAGCGCGAGCTGGGCCATGCGGAGCTAATCCAGGCCGAGCAGGGGATCATGATGCTGCTGCGCCATACTGGCCGTCCCAATGAGGCGGACCGCGCCCTGCTGGTGGAGTTTGCCAAAGCGCAGGGGAGCGACCTCTATCTGCAGGCGGCGGATGATCGCATCGAAGCGCTGCAGCAACAATTTTCCCCATCCTACTCGCTGGATGGCCTGTCTCTTGCATTTGCTCCCGGTGACTTCATTCAGGTCAACGGCCCCATCAACCAGAGCATGGTTGAGCAGGCGCTGACATGGCTCGGGGCGAGCAAGGATGACAAGGTGCTCGATCTCTTCTGCGGTATCGGCAACTTCACCCTGCCGCTGGCCCGTCAGGCTCGCGAAGTGGTGGGTGTGGAAGGTGAACTGGCCATGGTGCAGCGGGCCGAAGAGAACGCCCGTCGCAACGGCATCACCAATGCGCGTTTCTACAAAGCCGACCTGAGCGATGACATTGTCGGCATGTCCTGGGCGCGGGAAGGGTTTGATCTGGTGCTGCTGGATCCGGCTCGCCCCGGCGCGCTGGAAGTGATGGGACACGTCGTGAAACTTTCACCCAAGCGGGTGGTCTACGTCTCCTGTAACCCGGTCACCCTGGCGCGGGACAGTCAGGTGCTGGTGAAAGGGGGTTACCGTCTGGTGCGCCTCGGCATGCTCGACATGTTCCCTCACACCGGTCATCTGGAGTCCATGGCGCTGTTTGAACGGGAGTAAATGACTCATCAGTTCGGCGATGCCGGATAGGTCATCCGGCATGTTCGTTACTCTTTGAGCAGGTGTGTATATGCGGATATGTAATCTGGCATGTCTGCGGCTGTTTGAGCTGGTGTGTATATGAAGTAATCCTGCCATCAGTACGGCGATGCGGATGTGTAATCTGGCATGTCTGTGGCTGTTTGAGCTGGTGTGATTGGGGTAATCTAGACCCTCGTCGTTCGGCAGGGCCTGTTGGCGCGCTCTATTGTCTTTCTGGACAATATGCCTTGAAAAGTGCGCTGGATATCCCCATTTGAGGCAATCTCATGAGGGGAGAAAGTGACAGCTTTCGGCCCGATAATTTAAAGGATTGATACCATGGTTGCGGTTCGCGATATTCATTTGAAAGATAACTTCACCCTGGAAGAGTGGGTCAGCTCGCTCTCCTTGAGTGACAGTGAAAAGGATCAGCTGCGAACCGTCTACCAGTATTGTCTGACGCTCGGTGACGAGGCGCTGACCAGCAAGCTGCTGGTACGCGGCATCGAAATGGTGGGCATCCTGCAGATGCTCAGCATGGATATCGGCACTCTCAAAGCGGCCATCATCTACCCCTTCGTCGAAGCCGGTCTCATCAGCCAGGAGCGGATGGACGAGGACTTTGGCTCCAAGATCGCCAAGCTGGTGGAAGGGGTGCTGGAGATGGAAGCCATCCGCTCCCTGCAAACCCTCCATCGCAGCGAAACCTCGCCGGAGCAGGTCGACAACGTGCGTCGCATGTTGCTCGCCATGGTCGAGGATGTGCGCGCCGTGGTGATCAAGCTGGCGGAGCGGATCGCCTGCCTGCGGGAAGCGAAGACGGCAGATGAAGAGACCCGGGTGCTGATGGCCCAGGAGATCACCAACATCTATGCGCCGCTCGCCAACCGTCTGGGCATCGGCCAGCTCAAGTGGGAGCTGGAAGATCTCGCCTTCCGTTACCTGCACCCGGATACCTACAAACAGATCGCCAAGCAGCTCGACGAGAAGCGGCTTGACCGCGAGCGCTACATCCGCGAGTTTGTGCAATCCCTGCGTAATGGCCTGAAAGAGGCGGGAGTTGACGCCGAGGTGTACGGTCGGCCGAAACACATCTACAGCATCTGGCGCAAGATGCAGAAGAAGCACCTCGAGTTCAACGAGTTGTTCGACGTGCGCGCGGTGCGGGTAGTGACCAAGCGGCTGCAGGATTGCTATGCGGCGCTCGGCATAGTCCACACCCAGTTCCACCACATTCCCCGCGAGTTTGACGACTATGTCGCCAACCCCAAACCCAACGGCTATCAGTCGATCCACACCGTAGTGGTGGGGCCGGAGGGCAAGACAGTAGAGATCCAGATCCGTACTGACCAGATGCATCAGGATGCCGAACTCGGCGTCGCGGCGCACTGGCGCTACAAGGAAGGGGCACAGGCAGGCGGCAAGGCCAACACCTTCGAAGACAAGATCGAGTGGCTGCGCAAGCTGCTCGCCTGGCAGGAAGATCTCTCCGAGAGCGGCTCCCTGCTGGAAGATCTGCGCAGTCAGGTGTTCGAGGACAGAGTCTACGTCTTCACCCCGAAAGGGGATGTGATCGACCTGCCCGCTGGCGCTACCCCGCTTGATTTTGCCTATCACGTCCACAGCATGATCGGTCACCGCTGCATCGGCGCCAAGATTGATGGCCGCATCGTGCCTTTTACCTACGCGCTGCAGACCGGCGATCAGGTGGAGGTGATCACCCAGAAAGAGCCGAACCCGAGCCGCGACTGGATGAACCCCAACGCCGGCTTCCTGCGCTCCAGCCGGGCGAGGGCCAAGGTGGCGACCTGGTTCAGAAAACTGGATCGGGACAAGAATATCGTGGCCGGTCGCGAGCTGTTCGAGAAGGAGCTGGATCGCCACAACCTCAGCATGTCCAAGATCGACAAGGGCAACATGCTGCGGCGTTTCAATCTGGAGAGCACTGACGATCTGCTGGCTGGTATCGGCAGCGGCGATATCCGCATCAACCAGGTGCTCAACTATCTCGACACCTGCTACAACAAGCCGACGGCGGAAGAGGAAGATCGCCGCCTGCTGGAGAAGCTGGAGCAGAAGGCCAATGCGCCGATGCGCCACAAGCCCAAAGATCACATAGTGGTGGAAGGGGTCGGCAACTTGATGACCCATATTGCCCGCTGCTGCCAGCCCATTCCAGGGGACTCCATTCAGGGCTTTATCACCATGGGCCGTGGCGTTTCGATCCACCGGGAAGATTGCGAGCAGCTCAAGGAGTTGTCACGTCGCAATCCGGAGCGGCTGATCGATGCGGTGTGGGGGGAGAACTACTCCGGCGGCTACGGCCTCACCATCCGGATCATCTCCAACGATCGCTCCGGCTTGCTGCGCGATATCACCACAGTGCTGGCCAACGAGAAGATCAATGTGATGGGGGTGCGCTCACGCTCCAACGTGCGCGAGCAGACCGCTGAGATTGACATGGAGCTGGAGATTTACAACATCAACGCCTTCAACCGGGCGTTGGCCAAGCTCAGTCAGCTTAACGACGTGATCAGCGCCAAGCGGCTTTGATATCGAACCGACCGGCCCCAGTGGCCGGTCTGTATTTACGACCCTTTTTGAACGAATTGAAAGCGAATATCCCATGTCCCAACGTTATGACCTCTCCCAACTGTTCGACATGAGATTGCTCGACTGCGCGGTCTGATGTCGCTTCATCCCCATTTAACGAATCGAAAGTGAGTAGCCCATGTCCCAACGTTACGATCTGCCCCAACTGCTCGACATCATGGCTCGTCTGCGTGACCCGCAAAACGGCTGCCCCTGGGATCTGAAACAGGACTTCCAGACCATAGTGCCGCACACCCTGGAAGAGGCCTACGAAGTGGCCGATGCCATCGAGACCGAGGATTGGCAGGGGCTAAAAGGGGAGCTGGGGGATTTGCTGTTTCAGGTGGTGTTCTACGCCCAGCTGGGTAAAGAGCGGGGCTTGTTCGACTTCGCCGATATCGTCGATACGGTGAGCGAAAAGCTCATTCGCCGTCACCCCCACGTTTTTTCCGATGCAGATCTCTCCAACGAGCAGGCGGTAAAAGCGAACTGGGAGGCAGAAAAAGCCAAAGAGCGAGCGGCCCTCGACAAAGAGAGCGTGCTGGATGATATCCCGCTCTCGCTGCCTGCCCTGACCCGCGCCGCCAAAATTCAGAAACGTTGCGCCACCGTCGGTTTTGACTGGAAGACGTTGGGGCCTGTGGTGGACAAGATCCACGAGGAGATCGACGAGGTAATGGAAGAGGCATTGATGGCCGATGTGGACGAGGCGCGGGTGAGCGACGAGCTCGGCGACCTGCTGTTTGCCACCGTCAATCTGGTGCGTCATCTGGGCAAGGATCCGGAGCAGGTGCTGCGCGGTGCCAACGCCAAGTTCGAACGTCGTTTTCGTCAGGTTGAGCAGATAATCGCCGCAGAAGGCTTGAAAATGACCGATTGCACCCTCGAAAAGCTCGATGCCGCCTGGGATAAGGCGAAGGAAACCGAGCAAAGTTGATTTGGCGCAAGATGGGGGGGCGGTGAGCCTGATAGATTTTTGCTCATTGTTTGGGAGAGGGGTTTTTGGTATACTGTTTCCCCGTCCTGCTTCATCCCCGAAGCACCCCTTAAAATTCCCTAAACTTCTTTCAGGTTCAGCATGACGACCAAATATATTTTTGTTACTGGTGGCGTTGTTTCATCCCTCGGCAAAGGCATTGCCGCAGCTTCTCTGGCAGCCATTCTGGAAGCCCGTGGTCTGGATGTGACCATCATGAAACTGGACCCGTACATCAACGTGGATCCGGGCACCATGAGCCCGACCCAGCATGGTGAAGTGTTCGTAACCGAGGACGGGGCCGAAACCGATCTGGATTTGGGCCACTACGAGCGTTTCATCCGAACCAAGATGACCCGTCGCAACAACTTTACCACCGGCCGTATCTACGCCGACGTATTGCGTAAAGAGCGTCGTGGTGACTATCTGGGCGCCACCATTCAGGTTATCCCGCACATCACCAACGCCATCAAAGAGCGGGTGATTGCCGGTGCCGAAGGCCATCAGGTTGCCATCGTCGAAGTGGGCGGTACCGTAGGTGACATCGAGTCCCTGCCATTCCTCGAAGCCATTCGTCAGCTGGCTGCCGAAGTGGGCCGCAACAATGCCATGTTCATGCACCTGACGCTGGTTCCTTACCTGGCTGCTGCCGGTGAAGTGAAGACCAAGCCGACCCAGCACTCCGTCAAAGAGCTGCTCTCCATCGGTATCCAGCCGGATGTGCTGATCTGCCGCTCCGACCGTGCCATTCCGGCCAACGAGCGCGCCAAGATCGCCCTGTTCTGCAACGTGCCCGAGCGCGCCGTCATCTCCATGAAAGACGTCGACTCCATCTATAAGATCCCGGCGCTGCTGAAATCCCAGAATCTGGACTCCTACTTCACCGAGCGTTTCGGTCTGGAGTGCAAAGAAGCTGACTTGTCCGAGTGGGAACAGGTTATCTACGAAGAGGCCAACCCGACTGGTGAAGTAACCATCGGTATGGTCGGCAAGTACGTCTCCCTGCCGGACGCCTACAAGTCCGTCAACGAGGCGCTCAAGCACGGTGGTCTCAAGACCCGTCACTCCGTCAACATCAAGTACATCGACTCTCAGGACATCGAGACCCGTGGCGCCGAGCTGCTGGAAGGTCTGGACGCGATCCTGGTGCCGGGTGGCTTCGGTGAGCGCGGTGTGGAAGGCAAAATTCTGGCTGCCCAGTATGCCCGCGAGAACAAGATCCCCTACTTGGGTATCTGCCTCGGCATGCAGGTTGCCATGATCGAATTCGCTCGCAACGTAGCGGGCATGGAAGGGGCTCACTCCTCAGAATTCAAGAAAGATTGCGCCTATCCGGTCGTCGGCCTCATCACCGAGTGGGTGGATGAAGAGGGCAACGTCGAGACCCGTACCGAGAAGTCCGATCTGGGCGGTACCATGCGTCTGGGTTCCCAGCTCTGCCACCTGGTCGAAGATTCCAAAGTGCGTCAGATGTACGGTAGCCCGACCATTTACGAGCGTCACCGCCACCGTTACGAAGTAAACAACAAGCTGCTGCCGCAGATTGAAGCGGCAGGTCTGAAAGTGACCGGTCTCTCCGCCGACAAGAAGTTGGTGGAAATCATCGAGATCCCGGATCACCCCTGGTTCGTGGCTGCGCAGTTCCACCCGGAGTTCACCTCTACTCCTCGTGATGGCCACGCTCTGTTCGCCGGTTTTGTGAAGGCGGCAGGCGAGTATCAGAAGCGTAATTTGAAGTAATTGAAAATAAATGCGGTTGGGGCACTGTGCCACAGCCGCTTTTTTTGGCATATTTTTGTTGTTTTTTTACGAAACCTGAGGAAATACACATGTCCAAGATCGTTAAAGTGATCGGTCGTGAAATCATCGACTCCCGTGGTAACCCGACCGTTGAGGCCGAAGTTCACCTGGAAGGTGGTTTTGTTGGTATGGCAGCCGCTCCGTCTGGCGCGTCTACCGGTTCCCGCGAAGCGCTGGAACTGCGTGACGGCGACAAGAGCCGTTTCCTGGGTAAAGGCGTGCTGAAAGCCATCGAAGCCGTAAACGGCCCGATCGCTCAAGCTCTGCTGGGTAAAGATGCCAAGGACCAGGCCACTGTCGACCAGATCATGATCGACCTCGACGGTACCGAGAACAAATCCAAGTTCGGCGCCAACGCCATCCTGGCTGTTTCCCTGGCTAACGCCAAAGCTGCCGCAGCTGCCAAAGGCATGCCGCTGTACGCCCACATCGCCGAGCTGAACGGCACCCCGGGTGTTTACTCCATGCCGCTGCCGATGATGAACATCATCAACGGTGGTGAGCACGCCGACAACAACGTCGACATCCAGGAGTTCATGATCCAGCCGGTTGGCGCCAAGACCCTGAAAGAAGCCGTTCGCATGGGCGCAGAAGTGTTCCACAACCTGGCCAAAGTGCTGAAGTCCAAGGGCTACAACACTGCAGTTGGTGACGAAGGTGGTTTCGCTCCGAACCTGAAATCCAACGCCGAAGCGCTGGAAGTTATCGCTGAAGCCGTTGCCGCTGCCGGTTACAAACTGGGCACCGACATCACCCTGGCTATGGACTGCGCTGCTTCCGAGTTCTACGACGCAGAGAAGAAAGAGTACAACCTGAAAGGCGAAGGTCGTGTCTTCACCTCCAACGGTTTCTCCGACTTCCTGGCTGACCTGACCACCAAGTTCCCGATCGTCTCCATCGAAGATGGCCTGGACGAATCTGACTGGGAAGGTTTCGCCTACCAGACTGCTGAACTGGGCAAGAAAATTCAGATCGTTGGTGACGACCTGTTCGTAACCAACACCAAGATCCTGAAGCGCGGTATCGACAACGGCATCGCCAACTCCATCCTGATCAAGTTCAACCAGATCGGTTCCCTGACCGAAACTCTGGCTGCCATCAAGATGGCCAAAGACGCTGGCTACACTGCCGTCATCTCCCACCGCTCCGGTGAGACCGAAGACGCTACCATCGCCGACCTGGCTGTTGGTACCGCTGCTGGCCAGATCAAGACCGGTTCCATGAGCCGTTCTGACCGTGTTGCCAAGTACAACCAGCTGATCCGTATCGAAGAAGCTCTGGGTGCCAAAGCTCCTTTCCGCGGTCTGAAAGAAGTTAAAAACCAGGCTTAATTTGCTGGTTTGCCAGCCTCGGCTGGAATGAAAAAAACCGGAACCCTTGGGTTCCGGTTTTTTTATGCCTGAGCCTTGCCACAATGGCCTGAGAGGCGAGGGCGTTGTGGCTCTGGTAATCGGGTCAGACAAAGGGGAGCATGCGTTGATAGCGCCCTGCATGCGCCTTGAAGCCCAGCTTTTCAAACAGAGCGATAGAACGGACGTTATCTGCATCGATATCTGCGGTGAGGCAGGTGACCCCCAGTGTGGTGGCGTGGGCGAACAGCAATCCCAGCGCTTCCGACATAAACCCTCTGCGCCAATAGGCCGCATTGAGCAGGCAACCTACCTCGCAGCTGTGGCCCGCCTCGCTGAAATTGTGCAGGCCGCAGGTGCCGATCACCTTGTTGTCCTCCCGCTCGACAATCGCCCACTCCAGCGACTCCCCCGTTTGCTCCAGCCGCACCACGCTCGCCATCATCTGCGCCACCATGGCGGGAGAGGTAAAGCAGGGATCAGAGGCAAACTCCATGGTCAGCGGATTGCCATAAATCTCGAACAGATCGGCAGTATCCTGCGGGCCAATGGTGCGCAGCACAATCCGAGTGCCGGTTAAGTCAGGTTTCATTAATCTCCTTGTGTAGTATTACGCCAGTAAATATATAGGTGAATAAAGAGACCGTATAAAAGTCGGTCTATAAAGGCAATTGGTACTATCACGACATACTCGTATCGCTACCAAGATTCCGTATAACAGCGTAGCCACAAAACTCAACGCATGATAAAAACGCTACTTGTTGGCAGCCCCTATTCAAGCATTTTTTATAATTATTTACCCACGGTATGGTATTTTTGATTCGATTATTTCTATATGATGTTCTGACCAGCCAAATTCTCCTTCATATTTGTTCCACATAAAACGAATGTATTGTTCTAACGAGTTAACAACCATTTTCCTATCAGGAACTGGGCCCACGTGAATAGCCTTGATTGAAGATAGAGAAATTTCTTTTTCAATGTAAGGGACTAAAATATTACCTTTAACACGGAACATGGTCTTTGGATATTTTTCTCCAACAGCCTCAGCATGTCTAATTTCACTTTCCTCTGTAAAACCAGAGTCTTTGAAAACTGATGCTAGTTCAATCAACTTGGGAACGAAATCAAATGCATCACCGAAAAACTGGCCATCATTTCTCTGAAAAAAAGACTCTAAACCTAAAACAGCCTCCTTTGTTGCTTGTCTGGCATTTTCCCGCTTTTCATCACTGTCATATAAGCATTTCCTGAGGGTGAATCCTTCATTCTCAAGGTCAAGTTCTTCAAACTCAATGGCAAACATTCCATATGAACGCCACTGACTCAAGAGATCCGATTTTGAACTAAAAGAACAGATAAAAATGGGTTCTTCTTCTGTTCCATACAGCAAGTACTCATTGATTTCAGACTTGATATATTCAATGGCTCTTTTACGTTGTGCTCTAGAACTTTCCGACCAACTACCATTTTCTATTGCGTCATAAATAAAGGTAAGACCATCAGATAGTTCTTTTGAGTCATTCAAATATCGGCTGTCTGTTAACCTCAGTTTTCTAGTTTCTATGATTGATTTAACTGCGTTTAAATCAGTGTAATGATAAATTGACACAGACTAACCTCTCCAATTCTTATAACAGTAATCAGATGGAATATGGTACTAAAACATTAATACAGCCTTCCATCTAACTCCGCTAAAACCGGATACAGGCTGCGATAATTAATTTTTAAAATCATATTCTTATCTTTACCCACATGAAACTGCACGTATTCGCTTGATCTCTTCTTTTTCACAACAATTACGATTGTATAGAAACGCCGTGTGACGTTAGCCATGGCAAGCGCTGACATGGCTACCGCCCCTGAATTTCAGCCTCCAGTCTGCTGCGGTTCACCAACGGGATGGGGTTGGCATGGCTCATGGGAGACTCCGACGAGGCAAGTGTTGCCAAATGGCAATATTAACCATGGCGCTGTGGGGAGAAAACTCAATATTGAGAATTTCTGTGCAAGATCAATAAATTAATCAAATCTCGCCAAAGATTGATTACGCGCCGAGATAGCGTGAACAACCATTCTTGAACTATCACCATAGAATATTCATGGTCATATCCGGCTTGAACCAGCATAAAACTCTTTGTTATTGTCCGCATCCCCCGCTGAAATAGCTTATTTATCTATAAATCAACAAGATAGCATTATGTGGTGGCGTCGCGGGGGCATCAGCTATCGGGAAGGAGAGTTATGAAGTCGCAGTTAAAAGTGGCGCTGGCCATGTTGGCCCTGTTCGTCGTCCAAGGCTGCACAGCCCCGGATTCATCCGCCAAGCGCAATGCACCCGGCCCGGTGCTGACAGTGCATTACGAAAGTGCGCCCCTGATCCCCGTCACCATCGCCGGTGAGCAGTACCAGTTTTTGCTGGATAGCGGGGCCAGTATCACCTTTATCGATCGTCGTCTGGCCAGCCGTTTCAAGGCGCTGACCTTAAGCGAATTGCCCAGGGCCTATCAGGCTGATTTTGCCAGTGTGAACAGCGTTTCGAGCCAACTGGGCAGCGAGCAGCTTGGCTTTGTTGAGCCGCAGCCCTTCTCGCTGGGATCGGTCACCATTGATGACAGCGATCTGTGGGCAACCGTTGATTTCGATCTCTTCTCCCAGTCTCTTGGCAGCCGTATCGATGGCATTCTCGGGATCGACACTATCCGCCGTTTCAGCTGGGTGTTTGATCGCGACAGGCATCAGCTCACGGCTTCGCTGACGGCTCCGTCGGCAGCCACCTTCGAGCGTTGCATCGGCTATGAAGACAGCTACAACCGCTCCCCGGCAGTGTATCTGACCTACGGCGAGAGCAGCGTGCGCATGTATCTCGATACCGGGGCCGATCAGAGCTATGCCGATCATGCCTTTATCGACTTTATGGCCAGCCAGAAGGCGATCTCTGGCGAAGATGCGATGCCACGCAAAGGGGTGGACGCCAGCGGTATGGTGGAGGGGCGTGAACACATCCTCACCGGCCTGCACTTTGATGAGCGCCAGCTCGGTGAGCTGCGCGTGTCGGAAAACAGCAATGAGCAGTATGGTCTGGGGCTGGATTTTGTTAACCGCTTCAATCGCTTTGCGATCATGCCCGGGCGGATGATGCTCTGCTACGACGCCGACAGCCTGGCGCGCAAAGTGCCGCCAATCCTGCGCAATATCGGGGTGCGTTTTGATGGCGAGCATCTGCAGGTCTACTACAGCGATGAACGGGATCTTGCCCCCTATGGTCTGGCCAACGGCGACATTCTGGAGCAGATCAACGGGGTGGCTTATCGTCCCCTCGATATCGACAAGGTGCGTGAGCTACTCAGCACCGGCAAGCCGGGGTCGCTCAAGTTGCGAATTGTGCGGGAAGGAAAACCGCTGGATATCGCCATCTAGTCAAGGTGGGGCGGCAAGATGAGCCGCCCCTATGAGCCTCAGCCCTTGGTCGGATTTTCCATGCAGGTGAGGGTTGGCTGGCCGTAACGCTCCAGCGTGGCGTCGTCCCCCTTGGTGAAGAAGGTGAGATTTTGCCCTTCATAACGGGCACCGCTGGCGCTGGGGGCTTCATAGGCGAGCACTTGTTGCTGCTTGTTGCCCTCGCTCAGGTTGATCACCGCGGCGGGCAGCTTGGCATCGTTATAGAAGTAGGTAGAGAGAGTGACGCTCTTGCCGCACTTGTAGTTGACCGGTGCCGGCACCATCAGCTGGCCGCCGCTGATCTGCAGTTCGGTGATCCGCAGCAGGTAGTTATCCTCCACACACTGGCGCAGATCCTGCCCCTTCCAGCAGTCGTTACGACCCTTGATCCAGCCGCGTTGCATGGCGCGCTCTGTCTTGAGCTGCTCGGGAGAGAGCGCAGCAATCGCCTTGGGGTAGAGTGCCGCCAGTTCGTTATCAAGGGCGGCCAGTCCGGCATCCTTGCAGATCAGGGTTTCGACCGACCCGGAGGCTTTGGTGCAGTCAAAGGAGGGGGTTGCGGCACTGGCCAGCAGAGGGGCAAACAGCAGGGTCGCAAACAAGGTCTTGTTCATCGATAGATTCCAGCAATGAGGAGGGCATATCTGCCTACTACAGCACACTCTAAAGGGCAATGCAGCAGGGGAGCCGAGCGCATTTTGCTCTGCTGAATGGCTGCCAAACGGAAAAACCCGACACTCCTCGCCGGAATGTCGGGTTTTTTGTGGCCGCGATAAAGGGGGGAGGCGGGTTGCCCGGTTGATCAAGCCAGCGCCAGTTGCTGACTGCGGGCGCGCCACAGCCGCTCGTGGAAGAAGAACACCACGGTATTGATGGCCGGTTCGATCATCGCCATCACGCCGCCGGTGAGCAGCTCGCCGCTCAGCAGGAAGGCCACTCCGAAGGCCACCGAGAAGTGGACCACCGCGAAGCTGCTGGTCTTGGCCTGCAGGCTGTGATTTGGCTTGAGCTTGTGCCAGCCAAGGTCATGAAAGTAGAAGGCGACCGTGTTGACGGCGGGCTCGATCAGGGCGATCAGGCTGGCGGTCAGCAGCTCACCGGTCAGCAGGTAGGCCACGGTAAAGGCGACACCGAAGTGCAGAATGGCAAAGCTGATGGTCTTTTTCATGATGGCGGCTCCCTCTGTTGATGATGAGAGTATCCGCCGAAATGAGATTAAATGAAAACTATTCTCATCTATTGCCAGAATAGAGAAAACCTATCAACGGGCGAGTGGCCGGTGCGGTTTAGCGGTTGCCAATCGCAGCCAAGGCGATAAAGTACAGGTTCTTCACACTTGCCCATGAAAAAGGATCTTTCATGAATATCAATGCCACCCTGCTTGGCCAGTTCATTGCGTTGCTGATGGTCATCGTCGGCCTCATTGCCTGGCGACTGGCGCGCCGCAAGAGCGAGCATCCGGCGCTGATCACCCTTATCTGCTCCCTGCTCTGCCTGTTTCCGCCCTTTGGCCTGCTGGCCCTGTTGCTGGTTGCGCTGAAACAGGATCTGCCCGCCCGTTCATAGGGCGCGCAGGTTCAGGCTGCCGCACACACCGGCCGCACCAATAGAAAAAGCCCCGTGATGGGGCTTTTGCTTTTGAACTCGGTGAGCAGAAGACCTTGGTCACCCATCTTTTGGGTTCGGGCTATGCTATGCCTTGCTCAAAAAGGTGGGTGTCCCAGATTTGCTGCATTTCTTATACTCCCGTTACTTTGTTACGGCCAATTGGGAACGTTTTTGTAAAGAGAGCTGGTGCCAAGCAGCCGCTTGGTACTGCTCACATCAGCCTCAACATAATTGGCAAAATTATTCATTGCATAGTCAGCAAGCTCTTGTGCACTTATCTGTAAACTCATGTCACTCGGTTCAACGACTTGCAGCCACGCTGTCCTGCCAGCCTCTGCAGCGATAACGGCATAAAGGTTGACCTGAGCAGATCGGCAGACTAGCGCGACGCCATCGATAATCTGCGGTTTATTGCCGGTATTCAGGCAGTGGTCGAAGAAGTCAGCATAGATGCCTACAACACCAGGCAATTTGACCGTTAATTTTTCCTGGATAGCATAGGAGGAGCGGAAAAACTTACCTCTCGGAAAATCAAATGTGTCATCAACCGAAACCATGAGAACGCTGAATTTGTCATGTGCGAACTCAATTCCCGATGCAGGTGTGTTCTGGGAAGGGTTGGATTGGCAACCAGCTATCAAAAATGCACTGGCAACTACAGGTATCAGGTTCTTCATTTTTTCCTCGATTTCAGTACTTCATGCACATTTCAACGCATTTCGGTCATGAGGCTATTAAAAGACCTTGGACACCCATCTTTTGGGTTCGGGCTATGCTACGCCTTGCTCAAAAAGGTGGGTGTCCCAGATTTGTTATTGTTATGTTTCGTCAGCAAAATGTGACCATGCGGATAAAACAAAACCAATAACCAAGAATAAAAGTCCCCAAAAAATGAAACTCCTATCCCTATATGTCTTAATCCAGTTCCTAATCGTCCCTTCATCACCTAAACCAACGGAACGGTCATCCGAATAAAGGGCATGATAGGTATAAAGTGGAACGCTGGCCTGATTGTTACCTATGGTAACTGACATAGCACTAGCTTTGACCACTCGAACCAAACCATAAGTCGGCAGATCAGAACGGTCTTTAATAAGAGCTTTTAGCTCAGAAAAACCTGCTTGCCCTTCCTGAATAAAGCTATTTTGGCTCATTACTATCTGAGCATCTCTGAGATCTTTCCATGGTGAAAATCTATCTGCTACCAAACTAAACGGGGCAAAGTAATCCATCACCATAATAAAACTGCCCATTACCCCAAAAAATGCTCCAAGCAGGGAGATTTTTTGCTTGTTACTTAACAACGATATTTCGTACAGCATTATTTATATCACCTAAGAAACATAACGCCCGCTTAAGGGGCAGACAACGCTACGACCAACTTTCCGCATAACACCGTAATCACAAACGAAGACCTTGGACACCCATCTTTTGGGTTCGGGCTATGCAACGCCTTGCTCAAAAAGGTGGGTGTCCCAGATTTGCCCCAGATTTGCCTTAGTAAAAAATATAACGCCCTGTTAAGGGGTGAGCAACGTATTACCGAAGCCTCCGCACACCACCTTAATCATTAAAACCAACGCATAGTGAAAATGCCACGCGTTGTGAATCCCTCTTGAACAGTTTGTTATGCCTGTTCACGATGACGTTGTTGACGCCGCATGCTATCCACCAATAGTTGAGCATAAGATCGTAGA
The DNA here is from genome assembly GCF_049174415.1 of Aeromonas sp. 601039. NCBI lineage: Bacteria > Pseudomonadati > Pseudomonadota > Gammaproteobacteria > Aeromonadales > Aeromonadaceae > Aeromonas > Aeromonas sp. 601039. The sequence continues at coordinate 45,800 of NZ_JAAKTL010000017.1, read as the reverse complement.
AATGGAAAAATTTCTTCGGCATGGAAACGCGCATAAATTTGACCATTATCCGTATCTTTGAAGTTAACAAAATTTACCAAGTGGTGTTGGTCGATTGATTCAACTTCAATGTCAAAGTGGGCAATAGAATGCCTCATTTTAACAATTAGCTGGCGCAATGTAGTTTGTGCATCTGGCAACTCAGAATGAATAATGCCCATATGCTGCTTAAACTGCATTGTTAAACGTTCATTTGGAATTGTATTAATTGCTCGTTCTTTAGGCATCACGATTAAGCCTAAGAGGCAATTAAGCGTCAACGTATAGTTGAACTGTCTCTCAAATGGTTCATCAACGATCATCTGATTATATTGTTCAATTAAGTCAATAGTACGAGCCACAAAGTCTTGCTCGAAGTTTCTATAATTTCCCATGTATACCCTTACTCAATGAATAGGCATAACAGTGATTAGATAGAAGGCGGCACTAATCCGTTAGCAGAGCATTCCATATAACTCCGTAACATTTTCACTGCCGCCAAGTAAAAAAATCATTAAATCATAATGTTACAAACTTGTTCTCGTGCGGAGCGTATTCGCTTTACTTCCTATTTTTGCGCCACCGTATACCACTGTATAAAAAATCAGTGCTCAGGGCACTCTTGGCAAGCGCCGCCAAAGCACGCCTGCATGAGCAGGTCAGAAATCAGCATAAGGCTGTCACCATGTTGACTTGGTAGTCGTGGGCAACGTTCGCTTATCCATTCCATCCGGCATAGCTACCGCCCCTGAATTTCAGCCTCCAGTCTGCTGCGTTTAACCAACGAATGGGGTTGGCATGGCTCATGGGGTGACTCCTACGAGGCTTTGTTGCCAATCGGGTATATTAGCGGCGGGTAGGCGGAGGGAAAGGACCAGATGGCCGATTTCTGATCTGGATCGGCCAATTAGTCAATAACGACTGATCTGGTGTGCAGATGGAGCGGGTGCTGCCATTGGTGAGGAAAACAGTTAGTGAGTAAAAGCGCTGGCAGGTAAAAAACAAGAAGCCCCTGAACGGGGCTTCTCTTTGCTGGCCATGCCGCCACTGTGAACGGCTTGGGTGAGCGACTTGCTGGCGCGTTGGCCGGGCGCCGGAGCGAGTTGGTGCGGGCCTACTCTTCGACCTTGTTGAGCCACTCCACTTTGTACTGGGCGCCGGCGCCTTGCGCCAGCTTGGCGCACAGCGGTTTGAGGAAGGCTTCAATCTGCTCGTCCAGCATCCAGGGCGGGCTGATGATCAGCATGCCTGAGCCGTTCATACCCCAGTCGGCAGTCTGACCAGCCACTTCCAGCTCGGCCACCAAGACGTTACCGAAGTTTTCCCGCTTGATGGCGCGCAGCATGTCGCGGGATTTGTCCGCCTCCTGCCCGAGGATCGGATACCAGAGGGCGTAGATGCCGGTCGCCCAGCGTTTCTGCGCCTTTTTCAGGGTGTCGACCACGGCGAAGTAATCTTCTTTGAGCTCATAGGGCGGATCGATCAGCACCAACCCGCGGCGCGGGGTCGGCGGCAGCAGGGCGATCAGCCCCTCGAAGCCGTCACGGTGGTGCACGGCGACGCGGGGGTCATAGCCCATGTTGGCGCGCAGATCTTCGACCTCGTTGTTGTGCAGCTCCATCAGCGCCAGCTTGTCCTGCTCGCGGGTGAGGCGACGGGAGAGCTCTGGCGAGCCGGGGTAGTAGTGCAGCTCGCCGTTCTGGTTCATCTCCTCGATAACACCGAGATAGGGGGCCATGGCAGACCACTGGGCCCGCTCGTCCCACAGGCGGCCGATGCCGTCGGCATACTCGGCCTTCTTCTGGGACCAGTCGCCGCGCAGGTCGTAGAGACCGCCACCGGCATGGGTGTCCAGCACGATGAAGGGTTTCTCCTTCTTCTTGAGGGACTCGATGATCAGGGCCTGAACGGCGTGTTTCAGCACGTCGGCATGGTTGCCGGCGTGAAAGGCGTGGCGGTAGCTCAGCATATTAGATCTCTGAGGGGGCCCTGCTGGGCACCCAGTAACGATAGATAGTTCAACAAATTGCGGCTGTTGCCGCGAAACAGGGAGAGGCTGCGCAGGGTCTGCAACAGGACGCCCTGTTGCAGCCGCTCCAGCTCCAGCTCGTGGGCCAGCATCGACTGATAATGCTGCTCGTCGAGTCGCGCCTTGGCGCTCTGGCGCAGGGCGCGCCACGGGGTCAGCACCGCTTCGGTCTGCACCAGCGCCGGTTGCAGGTCGGTCAGATCGACCACGATGCCGAGCTGATCGAGCCGGTGCAGCAGCAGCGCCAGATTGACGTTGCCCCCCTGCTCCTGCACGGTGAGCCAATCCTGGCTGCGCTCACCATAGACCTTGCCGCTCCAGTGCCAGAAGCCGATCGGCGTCGGCAATTCGTGGACCGCGACCCGCTCGCTGGCCATCAGCTGTTCGTCACGCAAGGAATTCCTGCTCCATGGTTTCCAGCTCTTCGGAGAGGCTCATCCACTCCATCTCGACGTTCTCCAGCTCCTCCTTGATGGGGCCTTGGGACTTGAGCAGCTCGGAGAGCTTCTGCTTGGCGCTCTCCTCGTAGATGGCCGGATCGGCCAGCTGGCTCTCGATGTCGGCCAGCTTGCCCTGCAGCTTCTCCATGCTCGCTTCGAGCTTTTCCAGCTTCTGGCGCAGCGGACGGGTTTGCTGGCGGAACTCCGCCTCGCGCCGCTTCTGATCCTTGCGGGCCACCGCCGAGTTGGCCGAGACGGGGCCATCCGCCGGTTTGGCGTTGGCCTCTTTCTCCTGCTCGCCGAGCCACTTGTGGTAATCGTCCAGATCGCCGTCGAACGGCTCGACCCGGCCACCGTGCACCAGATAGAAGTCATCTGTGGTGGTGCGCAGCAGGTGGCGGTCGTGGGAGACCACTACCATGGCCCCTTCGAAGCCTTGCAGCGCCATGGTCAGGGCGTGGCGCATCTCCAGATCCAGGTGGTTGGTCGGTTCATCCAGCAGCAGCAGGTTCGGCTTTTGCCAGGTGATCAGCGCCAGCACCAGCCGCGCTTTTTCACCGCCGGAGAAGGGGGCCACCTTGTCGAGCGCCTTGTCACCGTGAAAACCGAAGCTGCCCAGATAGTTGCGCAGCTCCTGCTCGGTCTTGTCCGGCGCGAGGCGGGCCAGATGATCGAGCGGGGAATCGTCGAGACGCAGGGTCTCCAGCTGATGCTGGGCGAAGTAACCGATGCTCACCCCGGCGCTCACTTCGAGCTTGCCGGAGAGCGGCGGGTTGGAGCCCGACAGCATCTTGATAAAGGTCGATTTACCGGCGCCGTTGCGACCGAGCAGACCGATGCGTGAACCCGGTACCAGATTGAGTTTGATCTTCTCCAGGATCACCTTGTCACCGTAACCGGCAGAGAGGTTCTCCATGGCGATGAGCGGGGTCGGCAGGGCCGACGGCTCGCGAAACTCGAAGCTGAATTCGGAATCGGCGTGTGCGGGCAGGAGCTTCTCCATCCGCTCCATGGCTTTCAGGCGGCTCTGGGCCTGACGGGCCTTGGAAGCCTTGTAGCGGAAGCGGTCCACATACGCCTGCATGTGGGACATCTCCCGCTGCTGCTTCTCGTACATCGACTGCTGCTGGGCCAGATGTTCGGCGCGCTGCAGTTCGAAGTCGGAGTAGCCGCCGGTGTATTCGTTGAGCTTGCCGTTCTCGATATGGATGATGCGGCTGATGACAGAATCGAGGAAATCGCGGTCGTGAGAGATGAGCACCAGCGTGCCCTGATAGCCCTTGAGCCACTTCTCCAGCCAGATCACCGCATCGAGATCCAGGTGGTTGGTCGGTTCATCGAGCAGCAGCAGATCGGAGCGGCAGAGCAGCGCCTGAGCGAGGTTCAGACGCATGCGCCAGCCACCGGAGAAGCTGCGCACCGGCGAGCTGAGCTGCTCGTCGCTGAAACCGAGGCCGTGCAGCAGTTCGGCGGCGCGGGCGCGAATGCTGTAGGCGCCTATGGTATCGAGGCGACCGTGCAGCTCGGCCACCAACAGGCCATTGTCATCCTGCTCGGCTTGCACCAGCTGGGCCTCCAGCGAGCGGAACTCCTTGTCGCCGTCGATCACGTAGTCGAGGGCGGAGCAGTCCAGCGCTGGGGTCTCCTGCGCGACGCCTGCAATCTGCCAACCGGCGGGCAGGCTGAAGGTGCCGCTGTCGATAGCCAGCTCGCCCCGTACCAGTGCAAAAAAGGTGGACTTGCCACAGCCGTTTTTGCCCACCAGACCCACTTTGTGGCCGGGGTGAATGGTGGCGGAGGCGTTGTCCAGCAGCTTGCGGCCGCCGCGGATCAGTTCGATTTGACTGGCAACTATCATGGGTGGGATCTGCTTGCTCAAAATGGAGGAGAAAAACTGGCGCGGATCTTACGTGAAATGACGCAGATTTGCACTTTGGTGAGGGGCTTGCCACTGGCTGGCATCGTAAAAACATGCCATAACAGAGAAACCAGTTTGGTTACGGGAGGTTAGCATGCATATCAGGGATATTATGACGACCCGGGTCGCCACCGTTTCAATGGATGATCGACTCCGAGTCATCAGGGATATCTTCGAGCAGGCACACTTTCGCCATCTGCTGGTGCTGGAAGAGGAGGAGCTGGTGGGGGTCATCTCGGATCGGGATCTGTTCCGCGCCATCAGCCCCTATCTCGACTCCGAAGCCGAGATGAGCCGCGATACCGAAACCCTCAACAAGCGGGCCCACCAGATCATGAGTCGTCAGCTCGTCACCATCGCTCCCCATCTCACCGTGCGCGACGGCGTCAAGCTGATGCTGGATAAGGGGGTCTCCTGCCTGCCGGTGCTGGAGAATGGCGCTCTGGTCGGCATCATCAGCTGGAAAGATTTTCTCAAGGTCGCGCTGGAGAGTGACGCGCTGGGCTGAGCCCGGGGACTTAACAGTCATCTGTCACCGTATCTGCTTGTGCCCGTTCTTGAGGGCCATAAGGTTACACGAAATGAATAGAGGGGAGCCAAGGCTCCCCTCTCTCTTATGTGGCTGGCGGCACAGGCCAGCCTCATCATGATTCCGGGGGCCCCTTGCCCAGGCTGGCGGGGGCGCTGCCGGAGAGGTGCGGCTGCAAGTGAGTGCGGATCTCGTGCAGAGTACGCTGATACTGCTGGGCATGTTGATCCAGAAACGCAGGGCTGTGCTTGAGGCGCCGCTCCAGGGTATCGACCAGCAGCGCAACCCTGGGGGCCGCCATGCCCGCCGGCCAGCTGTGCTGTAGCAGCTCCAGCAGTTGCCAGGCATCGCCGGGCAGGGCGGGAAATTCCTCCAGCAGTTGCAAGCCGGCCTGCAGTGCCAGTTGATAGTCACCTTTTTGTATCCCTTGATGACGGGTTTGGCGCAAGCTGGTCAGGCGCTGCTCCCGCGCCGTCAGCTGTTGGCCCAGTTCCGTTAGCAGATGGTGAAACAGCTGACGGGTCAGGGGGTGGGGGGCGACACGGTCACGGTAGTGTGTAAGCTGCGCCAGATAGCGCTGGGCATGGTGGGGCAGGCCACAAAACTGACAGACGGCAAAGCCCAATAACAGGGTGAGATGGTTCTCGCTCGCCTGGCTGGGTTGATGGTGGGCGATCAGGATCAGCGCCTCGTCGAAGCGGTAATCCAATCCCTGCATCAGTGCTTGCAGCAGCTCGAACTCCTGCGCGGGCAGGTTCACTGTTCGCTTCAGATGGGCCCACTCCTGTTGCAGGGAGCGGATCCGGTTGCTGGATGGTGTATGCCACAGTACCGCCAGCATGGCGTTGATCATGAAGTGGTCGATGGCCAGCCGGACGCGCTGTTCACTGAAATAGTGAAGATTCAGGGTGCTGGCTTGTTCCAGCACCTTCCTCTCGTCTTGCTGTAATAGTCCCAGCATCATGGCCAGCTGATGCCAGCGGGGTTGATGGGGGCGGACTTGTTGCAACTGCACCATGGTCTCCCAGGCTGCCTGCCACTGATGTTGGTGCAACTGACTGGCGAGTTGCAGCTCCAGTCGGGTGGCGGTCGGCAATATGGTTTGATGACGCTGCAAGTCGGTTTCGGCACTCTGCAGTTTGCCCAGTCCCAACATGGCGTAGAACAATCCGGCCCTCGGCCAGCTTGCCCGATACTCGTTGGCACACAGGGCATAATGCTGGGCGGCAGTGAGCTGTTCGCTGGACTGCAGTAGCAGGTAACCCTTGAACCGATCCAGCCAGGGGGCAAGGGGTCGGTTGTCCCGTTGATAGAGCAGGTCTTCACAGAGTGCGGTCGCCAGTTTCCACTCCCGCAGCAGGGTTGGAGGGGCGAGGGTGTGGGTCATCCTGCTCAGTTGTGTCAACTGCTTGAGCGCAGTTGTGAGCTCCCCGGTCATGAAGGGGAGTGGCAGATGGAGGGAGAAGTAGAGGTCCGAGGGGAGAAAATCCTGCTCGTTCTGGTCTGCATCCATCAACAGTAGTACGCAGGCGGGTTGTAGCAGGCCGAGGTAGTGTGCTTCATGCAGCAGGCGGGCGCCGTCATGCCCCAGTTGTCTATTTTGCTGGCAGATAATGGCATCGAATGGCTGTTGTTGCAGCAGGGTGAGCAGACCGCTGCGTTCCTGACCCGGGTGGCTGTGGTGGTGGATCCGTTCAGCAGGGATACCCTGTTCGGTCAGTTCCCGGGTGATGGCGCTACGGAGCAGTGGATCCTCTTCGAGCAGCAGTATCGTCATGCACGCGTCCTTTCAATACTCCACGAGTAGATCAGATTAGACCCAAGAGGAACATGGCGACAACTCTGCGGGGGAGGAAAAGTGACAGTAGTCGGCGCGAGACGAGGAAGGGCATTATAGGCGGTTACCGGGATTTATGTGCTTCGGTGAGAAAGACACACTCTGTTTGACGGATCTGGTGTGAGCCACTCCCCTGTTCCCCCTGCCAGCTTAATTCCAGCTTGCCGAGGCGGCCTAGATGGCGCAGTTCAAATTCGTAGCGCTGGCAGAGGTTGTTTTGGGGCAGACTCGTCATACCCGCTGGCAGGCGGTATTGATAGCGCAGGATCGGCCCATCTTCCAGCTTGCTGGCCACCGGCACCAGCCCCTCTGGCGTGGGCTGCGGCGCCCCGAGCGCACGGCGCAAACTGAGCGGTGCATCGATCGCCTTTTGATAGTGCAGGCCGTTCATGGCCGCCAGCTCCTCTTCCAGCCGTTGCAACTCCCCTTCCAGTCCATTGAGCGCGGCCCCCAGCTGCTGGTGGGTCGTTGACGAGGCGCAGCCACCCAGCAACAGGGTGGCAAGCAGCAGGGCGGCTCTGATGGGGGGCACGGCATCTCCTTGGCAATGACGATGAAGCGTGAAGGTCAGGTCGGCTGGCCCTGACTATAGCAGGGGATTGCTCGGGGGCGTCCCCTGCAGCAGCTGCGCCAGACGGGCCAGCCCTTCGCCGACCCGGGCATCGGTGGCGGGTTGGCTCAGGCTCAGGCGCACCCCTTGCGGAGCGGCAAACTGACCGGCGGCGAAGTGTTCCCCGCTCGCCACGCCAACGTCAAGAGCATCGGCGGCGGCAGCAAACTGTTGGCTGCGCCAGGGCTCCGGCAGCGGTAGCCAGGCGTGCATGCTGCCCGGCTGCCAGCGGGCGGCAGGCAGCAGGTGGCGCAGCAGTTCGCCACGGCGTTTGAGGATCTCCCGCTGCTGCTCGACCAGCGGCATGATCTGGCGCTGACTGACCATTTTGCAGGCGAGCTCGATCAACAGCGGGCTCACCATCCAGCTCGACAGCCGCATGGTCTGGGCGAAGGCGCTGCGCAGGGCAGGGGGCGTCAGCACGAAGCCCACCCGCAGGCCGCCGCAGGCGATCTTGGCCAGACTGCCCAGATAGATGACCCGCTCCGGCGCCAGATTGACCAGAGGGATCACAGGTTGCTGGGGCAGCAGGCCGTTGACGTCATCCTCGATGATCAGCAGATCGTGGCGACGGGCGATGGCGACGATGGCCTCCCGCCGCGCCAGACTCATGATGGCGGTGGTGGGGTTTTGCAGGGTCGGGGTGAGGTAGAGCAGCTTGGCCCGGCGGGTGCGGCAGGCGGCGTCCAGCGCCTCGGGCAGCAGCCCCTCCTCGTCCATCGCCAGTCCCACCACCTGATTCTTCAGCTGGCGGGCATTGCCCAGCATACCGGGGTAGCTCAGCCCCTCGCACAGGATGGTCTCCCCCACGCAGCCGGTCGCCAGCAGCGCCAGCATGATGCCGTGCTGGGCGCCGTGGCTGAACAGCAGGCGATCCTCACTACAGGCCACCCCTTGCTCCGCCAGCCAGTTGACGAACTGCTGGCGCTGATCCGGTCGTCCCGCCTCCTTGTCGTAGCCGAGCAGGGCGTTGAGATCCCCATCCGCCACTTCCCCCAGCATGGGGCGAATGATGGCCGCCCGATCCAGCTGCACCGGCAGGTTCTGCCACAGCTCGATGCGGTGCCCCTCCTCCTGACGGATCACCCACTCATTGGCGGGATCCGTGTTCGCTCCCTTGACCCAGGTGCCGTGGCCCACCCGGGCGGCCAGCAGGCCGCGCCGCTCCGCCTCGCGGTAGGCGCGGGTGACGGTGCCTACGGTGACACCCAGACGATCAGCCAGGGATCGGTGGGTAGGCAATCGGGTCTGCGGTGGCAGCTCGCCATTCGCGATCCCCTGTTCGATTGCTTTGACCAGCTTGAGGTAGAGGGGGCCATCGAAGGCCGCAAGGTCGGGCGTCCAGATTGTCATGGTGACAATAAATCCATTGATCCAAATTTGTTGTCAATATAGCGTGAATTTCAGCCTGATAACAATCAAATAGCTTGCATTGTATCGATACAATTCAGCGAGTAAGGAGTCACAATATGACGATGGAGTGGTATGTTACCCTGTTCGGTTTTGCCGTACTCACCTGCGGTACGCCGGGGCCCAACAACCTGATGCTGACGGCCTCCGGCGCCAACTTCGGGGTGCGTCGCACTCTGCCACATCTGCTCGGGGTGGGGCTGGGGCAGCCGGTGTTGCAACTGGTGCTGGCGCTGGGGCTTTATCCGCTGTTCGAGCGCTGGCCCCTGCTACGGCTCGGTTTGCAGATCTTCGGCAGCCTCTATCTGCTGTGGTTGGCGTGGCGTATCGCGGTGGCCGGGGCGCCGGGGGATCCGGCCCGGAGGGCCCGTCCGCTGACCATGCTGGAGGGGCTGGGCTTTCAGTTCCTCAATCCCAAGGCGTGGATGATGGGGATCTCCGCCATCAGTCTGTTCAGCCTGCCCGGCGCCAGTTACTGGTCGAGTCAGCTGGCGGTGATGGTCATGTTTGCGCTGGTGGCCCTGCCGGTCTGCTTTGTCTGGGTACTGTTCGGCCATCAGCTGAGCAACTGGATCAGCTCGGATCGGGGCTGGCGGCGACTCAACGGTTCTCTCGGCCTGCTGACGGCACTCTGTGTGGTGATGCTCTGGTATTGAGCCGTGTTGCGCTGGAGGGGGAGGTGGCCGAGAAAGAGGCATTTCTGACTTGTCGCCACGGGGTTGGCTCTGCATATTAGAAGGCTTTCCCCATAACGGGGGCGTTGAATCGACAAGAGGTTGAGATGGATCTGAACTGGTTACTGCCCCTGGCGGGGTTTGCCCTGGTTACCTGCGGCACGCCGGGGCCAAATAACATGTTGCTCACCAGCGCCGGGGCGGCGCAGGGGTTTCGCCGCACGATTCCCCTGCTGGTGGGGGTGGTGGGGGGGATCAATCTGATGATCCTCGCTACCGCGCTGGGGCTTGGTGTGGTATTTGAGAAGGTGCCGCTGCTGCACGATGGCCTCAAGCTTATCGGCTCGGCGTATCTGCTCTGGCTGGCGTGGAAGGTGGCGACCGCCAGCGGCCCGGCCGAGGGCAACCGTCCGCTCATTCCCGCCCATCAGGGGGCCATGCTGCAACTGCTCAACCCCAAGGCATGGATGATGGCGCTCTCCGCCATCAGCGGTTTCACTCTGGCGGGGGAGGCTTACTGGCCCTCCGCGCTCTGGGTGTTGGTGATCTTCTTTATTACCGGCCTCTACACCGGGGCATTCTGGGTGCTTTTTGGTGCCCAGGTGCGGCAAATCATTCGCACCGCCCGAGGCTGGCGGCGTTTCAACCTCGGCATGGGGCTGGCGACGGCCGCCTGTGTCGGGATGATCTGGATTTAGCCCGGGGTTGCCCCGGGCCTTTACCGGCTGTCTTGTTGGCCCTGCGGGGCCTTTTTTATCTCGCTCCCGTGATCTTGCCTGCAAGGTGGCGTGGTTCTGCCCTCCCTCGGGATGAAAGGAGTTCCTATGAAATGTATCGGTCTGTTGGGTGGCATGAGCTGGGAGTCCACCGTCAGTTACTATCAGGCGCTCAACCGCGGGGTGCGGGCGCAGCTTGGCGGTTTGCACTCGGCGCGAGTGCTATTGAGAAGTGTGGATTTTGCCGAGATAGAGCGGCTGCAGCATGTTGGTGACTGGCCCGCCACCGCTCGCCTGTTGGTGGCCGAAGCTCAGGCTATCCAGGCCGGCGGCGCCGATTTCTTGCTGATCGGCACCAACACCATGCACAAGGTCGCCCCCGAGATTGAGGCCGCCATCGATATCCCGCTGCTCCATATCGCCGATGCCACCGCGGCCAAATTGCGGGCTGACGGGATCACCCGAGTCGGCCTGCTCGGCACCCGCTTCACCATGGAGCAGGATTTCTACAAGGGGCGTTTGCAGGCGCGCTTCGGGTTTACTGTGCTGGTACCCGATGAGGCAGGGCGGGAGCGGGTACACAGGATCATCTATGACGAGCTTTGTCTGGGCGAGATCCGCGAATCGTCGCGGGCCGAGTATCTGGCCATCATCGAGGCGCTGGCGGATGCTGGTGCCGAGGCGGTGATCCTCGGTTGCACCGAGATTGCCCTGCTGGTGGGCGATGCCCGGGCGGCGGTGCCGCTCTACGACACCACTGCCATCCATGCCGAGGCCGCCGTGGCACTGGCGCTCTGCTCCGATTAATTAACTGGTCAGATCTCACTATTCATGCTTGTCTCATACCCCTTGCCATAAAAGCGTGTAAAATTGCGCCCTGAATTTTCCCCGGCCAACAAGGGTTGGCTGCGGTTTCCTAGCATGCAAGGCTGACATTGTGACTGAAGTAGATAGATTCGCGGATATTCGCCCCTACCGCGATGAAGAAGTGCCGGCAGCCATCGAACGGCTGATCCAGGATGATGAATTTATCGGCGCCATCGCCAAGTATCGTTTCGGTTCCCTGATGAGCTGGCTGGGTTGGGCCATCCGCCCGATGATCCGCCTGTTCCTGCGCCGTAAATGGTCAAAAGTGACCACGGTGCATCAGGTCCAGATGGGGGTGACCCGCTATATGTCCCGCATGATCGCCACCTCCACCAAGGGGGTGACCTTCTCCGGGCTCGAACATCTGAAGAAGGAGCAGGGCTACCTGTTTGTCTCCAACCACAGAGACATCGCCATGGACCCGGCGTTCGTCAACTGGGGGTTGCACACCCACGGTTTCGATACCGTACGTATCGCCATCGGCGACAACCTGCTGCGCAAGCCCTGCGCCACCGAGCTGATGAAGCTCAACAAGAGCTTTATCGTCAAGCGTTCCGCCAAGGGGCCGCGGGAGATGATGAAAGCGCTCGGCGAGCTGTCGGCCTATATAGGTCAGTCGGTCCACGAGGGGCACTCCATCTGGATCGCCCAGAAAGAGGGGCGGGCCAAGGATGGGGATGACAAGACCGATCCGGCCATCCTCAAGATGTTTTATGTCGACGGCAAGAAGCAGAAGATCGACTTTGTCGACTACATGCGTAGCCTCAATATCGTGCCGGTCAGCATCAGCTACGAGCTGGATCCCACCGACAAGGCGAAGGCGCGCGAGCTCTACGAGAAGTCGGTCAACGGTAGCTACGAGAAGGGCGAGTTCGAGGATATCGAGAGTATCGTCGCCGGTATCGTCGGCATGAAGGGGCGGGTACACGTCTCCTTCGGCGCGCCGATTACCGAGGGCTTCAGCGATCCGGACGAACTGGCGGCGCTGATCGATAAGGCGATCTGGAGTAGCTACCACCTCTTCCCCAGCAACTATCTGGCGGCCGATGTCTCCGGCAAGGCCAATACCATAGAACAGGCGGCCTTCCTGACCCGTCAGTCAGAGGTGCCGGAAGAGCACAAGGCTATCTGGCGGGCCATGTACGCCAAACCGGTGGAAAATGCCCAAAAGGCTTGAATGAAACCGGTTGTTAAACGGTTTTGCGAAAAAAACGGGCGCTGATGCGCCCGTTTTTGCGTCTGGTCAAAGTCGCTGGCAAAAGGGTGGTGAATAATATGGTTTCAGCTGGTACGATCACCGTGAAAATGGAGTCCATACTCTTGGCAATCACTGGATGAGTGTGTAACAGTGCTCCAATATGCTGAATATGAACGTTAGCTCTAATCCCTCTGCACGGATCGCCGGGGGCATTATCGAAGGACCTGTAACAGGTCCTTTTTCATTGGGCGGCAAAGATGCCGCGCAGATATACCTAACAGGAAGATGCTCGCACCATGATCACCGGTAGCCTGAACACTTTGCAGCGTACGCCGCTGCCTGCCCCGCTGGATCGCATCATGGTCGAGGTGGTCAAAAGCGTTGCCCTCTGGCGCGAGGCGCCCCTTGGCAAGAGCGAGATCGACGGCCTCAAGCTGTTCTGTCTGGTGAGCGAGGAGATGACCGAGCCGGCTGCGGATCGCCGTGGCGAGTTCCACCGCGACTATCTCGATATCCAGCTGCTGCTGGCAGGCGAAGAGTGGATCGGTGTCGGGCCTCATGAGTATGCGAATGAAGGTGCTGACCATCCCCATCCTGACCTCTGGTTTGTCGATGACGAGCAGACCAGCTATCTGGCGCTGCAACCTGGCGATTTCGCCATCTTCTGGCCGGGCGAGCTGCATCGCCCGCTCTGTACCCGCAACCAGCCCGCCAAAGTGAAGAAGCTGGTGGTCAAGGTACACCGGGATCTGCTGGCCATCGCCTGAGCATCCCCATTGAAGCGAGCCCTGCGCAGCTGATGCGTCGAGACTCGCAAGCATTGAAACGAGTGATACGCACCACAAGTTGCGATCACTCTTTCAAGAGCAAGAATTGAAAAATTGGACGCACCCTCCTGCGACCATAAGCCCCCGGCAGGGGAATCCCATCCTCTTTTGGATGACACGACACTGTCGGCATAAAGCCGAAGCACAGGAAGATGTAGAAAATGAGCAAGTTGGTATTGATCCTTAACTGCGGTAGCTCTTCCCTGAAATTTGCCGTAATGGACGCCGAAACAGGTGAGGACATGCTGTCCGGCCTGGCCGAATGCTTCAATCTGGATGATGCACGTATCAAATGGAAACTCCACGGGGTCAAGGGCGAAGCCATGCTGGGAGCGGGTGCCGCTCACCAGGAGGCCCTCGACCATATCGTGGGTCACATCCTGCCGCAGGATCCGACTCTTGCCGAGCAACTGGTGGCCATCGGTCACCGAATCGTACACGGTGGCGAGCAGTTCTCCCGCTCCGTGCGTATCGATGACGGCGTGATCGCCGGTATCGAAGCCGCCATTCCGTTCGCTCCGCTGCACAACCCGGCGCACCTCATCGGTATTCGCGCCGCGCTGAAAGTGTTCCCGCAGCTGTCCGAGAAGAACGTGGCCGTGTTCGACACCGCCTTCCACCAGACCCTGCCGCAAGAGGCCTACCTCTATGCGCTGCCGCACAAGCTCTACCGCGAACACGGCATCCGTCGTTACGGTGCCCACGGTACTTCTCACCGCTACATCGCGGAAGAAGCGGCAAAAGAGCTGGGCAAGCCGTTGAATGAGCTGAACATCATCAACTGCCACCTGGGTAACGGTGCCTCTGTCTGCGCCATCAAGAACGGCGAATCCGTTGACACCTCCATGGGTCTGACTCCGCTGGAAGGTCTGGCGATGGGTACCCGCTCCGGTGATATCGATCCGGCCGTGGTCTTCTTCATGCACGACCAGCTCGGTTACAGCGTGGAGCAGATCAACCACACCCTGACCCGTGAGTCCGGTCTGCTGGGGATGACCGAAGTGAGCAGCGATTGCCGCTACGTCACCACCAACTACGCCACCGACGCCGGTGCCAAGCGCGCGCTGGATGTCTTCACCTACCGTGTGGCCAAGTATGTCGGTGCCTATGCCGCTGCGATGGACGGTCGTCTGGACGCCGTGGTTTTCACCGGCGGTATCGGTGAGAACGCCGCCATGGTGCGCGAGATGGTGCTGGCGCGTCTGGCTCTGTTCGGCTTCAAGGTGGACAAAGAGGCCAACAACGCCGCGGTACTGGGTGGCGAAGGTCGTATCACCACCGCCGACAGCCGTTGCGCCATGGTGATCCCGACCAACGAAGAGCTGGTCATCGCTCGCGATGCCCTGAGCCTGGTCTGCTAAGTCAGCCTCGCTTTGAAACAACGCCCGGCCTGTGCCGGGCGTTGTCATTTCTGGCGCACGCCGATTTGACATGGGGGAGGGGAGCGGTACCCTGACCACCACTGTTTTTGCAGCCAGCGGGCTGATCGGTTCGGGAGAGAGCAATGAAAGAGGCGTTTTTTAACTGGTTGTCGGGCCTTGGGGTGGAAGTGACCAGCCTGATGGCGCTGGTGATCGCGCTGGGCTTTATCGTCATCACCTCGTTGCTGCTGCACATGGCGCTGCACCGGGTGCTGCTGGTCCGGCTGGTGGGGATCCTCGGCAAGGCCAAGCAGGTATGGTTGCCGCCCCAGCTGCAACAGCGCCTCTTCAACCGGCTCGCTTTCGTGTTGCAGGGGGCCGTGCTGCTCGGTCAGGCGGAGATCTGGCTACCCCGCCAATCGGATAGCCTCAAGCTTATCGAGATGGTGGCCCAGCTCTGGATTTTGCTGTTCCTGCTGCTGGCCTTCTTCGCCCTGCTCGACTGCCTGTTGTCGGTGAGCCGTTACACCCGCCTTGGCCGGGATTTGCCCCTGCGCGGCATCTTCCAGGGGGCCAAGTTGGTAGGCAGCATTCTGGTGGGCATCCTGATGATCGCCCTGCTGCTCGGCAAGTCGCCGCTGTTCCTGTTCAGCGGTCTGGGTGCCATGACCGCAGTGCTGATGCTGGTATTCAAGGACCCCATCCTCGGGCTGGTGGCGGGGATTCAGCTCTCCGCCAACCGGATGCTGAGCGTCGGTGACTGGCTGCAGATGGACAAGTATGGCGCCGATGGTGAGGTGACCGACATCGGGCTTACCACGGTCAAGGTGTCGAACTGGGACAAGACCATCACCACTATTCCCACCTATGCCCTGATCTCCGACTCTTTCAAGAACTGGCAGGGGATGACCGAGTCGGGCGGCCGCCGCATCAAGCGCAGCGTCAATATCGACATGACCAGTGTGCGTTTTCTGACGGCCGAGGAGCAGTTGCAGCTCAAGCAGGCGCAGCTGCTGGCACCCTATCTGAGCCGCAAGGAGCAGGAGCTGAGTGCCTACAACCAGCAGCTGAGCGATGCCCTGAGCTGCCCCATCAACGGTCGTCACCTCACCAACCTCGGCACCCTGCGCGCCTATCTGGATGCCTACCTGCGTGCCCACCCCGGCATTCGCAAGGACATGACCCTGATGGTGCGCCAGCTGGCACCCACGTCAGACGGTTTGCCGCTGGAAATTTACTGCTTTACCGCGACCACAGCATGGGCAGATTACGAAGGGATCCAGGCCGATATTTTCGACCATATCTTCGCCATCATTGAGCAATTTCATCTGCGGTTGCATCAATCTCCCACAGGTTACGACATGCGTGCCTGGCAACGGGGATAAACAGGGCAACCGGGCGGGTCGGGGACGCGGAAAAAAACGCATATTAATCATCGACCCGTCGCCACTTGTCAGTTGAAATTTGCCGTGCAGAGGAGAAAAATGGCGGCCTTCTCTTCGCGCCCCTGATCCCCTCTTGATCAGCTGCCAGCCCAGAGACGTCACTTCAAGTCATCATCATGGGAAAGTTATGAAGCTCCTTCGCAATAGTGTGGCAACACTCTGCTACAGCCTGCTGCTGACCGCTGCGCCGGTTTTCGCTGTTGAATATGCTCTGCCTGCGGCCAACAGCCGTCTGGTAGGGGAAAATCTGGAATACGTGGTTCCGGCCGAAGAGAACGGCCAGCCGCTGGAGGCCATTGCGGCCAAATTCCAGCTGGGGCTCACCAACATGACCGAAGCCAACCCCGATGCGGATCCCCTGCTGGTACAGACCGGCGAGAAGCTGGTGATCCCCCAGCAACTGATCCTGCCGGATGCACCCCGTGAAGGGATCGTGCTGAACGTGGCCGAGATGCGGCTCTACTACTACCCCAAGGGTAAAAAAGTGGTGGAAGTGCTGCCCATCGGCATCGGCCAGCTCGGCACCGATACCCCGGAAAACTGGGTGACCAGCGTGCAGCGCAAGAAAGCGGGCCCGACCTGGACCCCGACCGCCAAGATGCATGCCGAATATGCCGCCCGTGGCGAGAGCCTGCCTGCGGTATGGCCGGCCGGCCCGGACAATCCCATGGGTTTGTTTGCCCTCTACATCGGCAAGATGTACGCCATCCACGGTACCAATGCCAACTTCGGTATCGGCCTGCGGGTGAGCCACGGCTGTGTGCGCCTGCGCAACGATGACATCGCCTACCTGTTCAAGCAGGTACCGGTCGGTACTCGCGTCCAGTTCGTCAACCAGCCGATCAAGGCCTCTCTCGAGCCCAACGGTGTCCGCTATCTGGAAGTGCATCAGCCGCTGTCGCGCAGCGAAGAGGAGTTCAACTCCAAGCTGCCGGCACCGCTGCCGATGACCCCGGCGGTGACCCGCTTCATTGCCCACGCTGACAGCGACTCCCAACTGGTGAAGCAGGCGCTGGAGCAGCGCAACGGCATGCCGATGGCGATCAACCGCTAAGGGCAAATCCCCGTCACGACAAAGGGCGAACAGCAAGCTGTTCGCCCTTTTTGTTTCTGCTGCGTTGACTCAGCTTCGCAGCAGATTTGCCTGCAGCTCGCTGCCGAGCTGATCGAGCAGCTGATAGCGCGCCTTGTAGCTGGCCCGCTTGCGTGAGGGGATCTCCTCCAGCGTCTTGCGGGGCACTTCCAGCGGCAGGCTCATCCAGAGTTCATCCTGCACGCTGCCCTGATGCTCCTGCCACAAGCCGTCGAGGTCGAACTTGACCCGCTCGGCGGTGCGCTTGCTGCTCTGATAGACGTGGCTTTGGGTGCGGATCCCGAGCAGGCTCTTGCACGCCAGCCCCCGGGCCAGCTCGGCGGCCATATAGACCAGCAGGGACATGGGGCGCAGCCCGCCGCACGCCTTGGTGACCAGCTTGATCTCCTCGCTCTGCCCCTTGCCGCCCTGCAGCGAGCAGATCTCGAGGGTCGGGTTCGGCGCGGGGCGCAGATTGAGGGCCATATAATAGAGCGCCGCGTCACCCAGCTTGAGGGTCAGGCTCATCTCCCCCTCTTTGCCCATGTGGGTTTGGTAATCCAGTTGCAGGGTCAGCGGTGCCGTCAGCTTGTCGCTCTGCCACTGGGCCAGCAGCAGGCCGCGCCCGCTGTAGATTGCCAGTTGTTGCGCCTTGGGCAGCTGACGTGCCAGCTGCTGGTAGTGGCCGCTGATAAGCCCGGCTCGCAGGCGCTTGCGGAGCCCCTTGTGGCGATAGGGGTGGATCGGCTTTTCCAGAATATCGGGGAAGCGGCTGATCGCCTGCGCCAGCAGCGGTTGCTCCTGCTGCTGGCGATAGAGGGCGCGGGCGCCGGGATTGAGCCAGAGACGCCCCACATACTTGACCCGTCGGATGAGATGACCTGACTCCTCCACCGGATGAAGGCGGCGGGCGAGGGTTCGCAGGTGTGACAGATGAGATGACATGGTGCCGACCTCTGACTGGTGTAATGAGACAGGGCGGGGAGTGTAGGAGCGGGGCGCTGGCTTGTAAAAAAATGGATAGTAACAAAATGTGAAAACATAACGCTCAGTAGCGGCTGGCGCTGCGAGATGACCGTCACGGCCATGGCAGGAAATCTGGCGCCATCCTCTTGATGCGGCAGATGATTTGATGCGTAAAGGTTTTTATTGTGTTTTGTGTTTGTTAAAAGTGGTTGAGCTGGCGCGAACGGCTGATTAAGCTAGGCCGGTTTTTTAGGGATGAGCCCGTCACCAGAGCGGGCAGAAAATGACACAAAACGGAGTTTTGCATGACAGCTAGCACACCCATGTTAATCACCTTCCTGGTGTATATCCTCGGAATGGTGTTGATCGGCTTTATCGCCTATCGTGCCACCCGCAACTTTGATGACTACATTCTGGGCGGCCGCCGAATGGGGAGCTGGGTCACCGCCCTCTCTGCCGGCGCCTCCGACATGAGCGGCTGGTTGCTGATGGGGCTGCCCGGCGCCGTCTTCGTCAGCGGCATCTCCGAGAGCTGGATCGCCATCGGTCTGGTGATCGGTGCCTACCTCAACTGGCGCTGGGTAGCGGGTCGCCTGCGGGTACATACCGAGAAGAACCGCAATGCCCTGACCCTGCCAGACTACTTTACCTACCGCTTTGAAGATCACAGCAAGGTGCTGCGCATCCTCTCGGCGCTGGTGATCCTGCTCTTCTTCACCATCTATTGCGCCTCCGGCGTGGTAGCCGGTGCCCGCCTGTTCGAGAGCACCTTCGGCATGGATTACAACACCGCCCTCTGGGTCGGTGCCGCCGCCACCATCACCTACACCTTCTTTGGCGGCTTCCTCGCGGTGAGCTGGACCGATACGGTGCAGGCGACCCTGATGATCTTCGCCCTGATCCTGACCCCGGTCTTCGTCATCATCGCCGTCGGCGGGGTGGACAGCGCCATGATCGAGGTGGCCGCCAAGAGCGCCACCAACCTCGACATGTTCAAGAATCTGGATGTGATCGCCATTGTCTCGCTGATGGCCTGGGGCCTTGGCTACTTTGGTCAGCCCCACATTCTGGCCCGTTTCATGGCGGCGGATTCCCACCACTCCATGGCCAATGCCCGTCGCATCAGCATGACCTGGATGGTGTTCTGCCTCGCTGGTGCGGTGGCCATCGGCTTCTTCGGGCTGGCCTACTTCGCCCGCTTCCCGGAAGTGGCAGCTGGGGTGACCGGCAACCCGGAGCGGGTCTTTATCGAGCTCTCCAAAATCCTGTTCAACCCCTGGATCGCCGGTGTGCTGCTCTCCGCCATTCTGGCGGCGGTGATGAGCACGCTAAGTTGTCAATTACTGGTCTGCTCCAGCGCCATCACCGAGGATCTCTACAAGCCGTTCCTGCGCAAGAACGCCTCCCAGCGTGAGCTGGTGTGGGTGGGTCGCCTGATGGTGCTGCTGATCGCGGTGATTGCCATCGCCGTCGCCATGAATCCGGAAAACCGGGTGCTGGGGCTGGTGAGCTACGCCTGGGCCGGTTTCGGTGCCGCCTTTGGTCCCGTGGTGCTGCTATCGGTGCTGTGGCCGCGAATGACCCGCAACGGTGCGCTGGCGGGCATGCTGGTCGGTGCCATCACCGTCATCGTCTGGAAGCAGTTCGGCTGGCTGGGGCTGTATGAGATCATCCCGGGCTTCCTGTTCGCGCTGCTGGCCATCGTAGTGGGCAGTCTGCTGGGCGAAGCGCCCTCTAAAGCGATGCTGGAGCGTTTCCGCGATGCCGAGGAGGAGTACAACACCCCGGCCGAGAGCGCGGGAGAGCCGGTCGCGGTGAACTGATCCCCCTTACCGCTTTCTAATTGAGAGCCCCGCCCCCGGACAAGGAGCGCCCTGGTTGGCCATCCTTGCACCGGTTTGGCGGGGCTTTGTGCTATCTGATTCACTCTTGGGCACTTTTTTATGTTCGGCCGGTGGCTCCCGGGTGCTCGCTTTCTTTTGTCTTGGCACCGAATATGGGACACTA
This sequence comes from Aeromonas sp. 601039, assembly GCF_049174415.1. Lineage (NCBI taxonomy): Bacteria > Pseudomonadati > Pseudomonadota > Gammaproteobacteria > Aeromonadales > Aeromonadaceae > Aeromonas > Aeromonas sp. 601039. Next base: position 25,876 of record NZ_JAAKTL010000017.1, on the reverse strand, counting down.
GGCCGCCTGAAGGAGACCTAGTGCATGCGGCTATTCACCCTGATCCTGATCCTCCTGCTGGGGGGACTGCAATATGACCTCTGGCTGGGGAAGAACGGGCTATCCGATTATCAGAACCTGTCGGAGGCCATCTCGCAGCAACAGCGGGACAACCAGACTCTCAAGGATCGTAACGACCTCATTTACCGCGAGATAGATGATCTCACCTCTGGCCTCGAGGCCATCGAGGAGTTGTCGCGCAACGATCTGGGTTACATCAAGCAGGGGGAGACCTTCTACCGGATCATCCCCAAAGAGAAAGACAAAGAGACAGCGCCGGACGATGAGCCCTACGATGACTGATGCCAGCCGGGTATCCGGCCTGACGGCGATCGTCCCTGCCGCCGGTATCGGCAGCCGGATGGGGGCCGATTGCCCCAAGCAGTACCTGCAACTGGCGGGTAAAACCATTCTCGAACATACCCTGGAGCGGCTGCTCTCCCACCCGGCCATCGCCCAGGTGATCGTGGCGCTGGCGCCCCATGATCGCTGGTTCGAGGCCCTGCCCGTGGCGGCCGACCCGCGCATTGTGCGGGTCGAGGGAGGCGCCGAGCGCGCCTTTTCCGTCCTCAATGGTCTCCATTTGACGCAAGGGGAGTGGGTGCTGGTGCACGATGCGGCCCGCCCCTGTCTGACTCACGGCGATCTCGATGCGCTGATTGTCGCGGCCATGAACTGCGGCGGTGCCATTCTCGGCAGCCGGGTGCGCGATACCATGAAACGCTCCGATGGGGAGGGCAATATCATCGCCACCGTCGAGCGCGAGCAGCTCTGGCATGCCCTGACGCCCCAGATGTTCCCGACTAGTGCCCTGAAGCGGGCACTGGAAGAGGGGTTGCTGCTGGGCGCCACCATCACCGACGAGGCCTCCGCCATGGAGCGGGCAGGATTTGCGGTGCGGATGGTGGAGGGGCGCGCCGACAATATCAAAGTGACCCGGCCGGAAGACTTGTCGCTGGCGGGGCTGTTTTTAAGCCAGCAGGCATAAGCCCCTCAGTCAGAACAGACCGTTCAGAGCAGAGTGTCTCGAACAAACAGGCCCGAACAAGGAGTTAGCATGATCCGGATTGGACATGGTGTGGACGTACACAAAATTGATGGGGTTGGTTTCAGCATGTTGGGAGGTGGCCGCTGATGATGCGCATTGGTCATGGTTTTGATGTTCATAAATTTGGTGGTGTTGGCCCCTGCATGCTGGGTGGCGTGCCGGTTCCCTACGAGCAGGGGCTGGTTGCCCATTCTGACGGCGATGTGGTGCTGCACGCGGTGAGCGATGCCCTGCTGGGCGCCATTGGTGCCGGTGACATCGGTCGCCACTTCCCCGATACCGCTGCCGAGTTCAAGGGGATCGACAGCCGCATCCTGCTGCGGGATGTGTTTGCCCGGGTACAGAAGGCGGGGTATGCCATCGGCAACCTGGATGTGACCATCATCGCCCAAGCGCCCAAAATGGCCCCCCATATCGACGCCATGTGCGCCGTGCTGGCCGCCGATCTGCAATGTGATTTGAACCGGGTGAACGTCAAGGCGACCACCACCGAAAAATTGGGTTTTACGGGGCGCAAGGAAGGGATCGCCACCGAAGCCGTCGTCCTGTTGGTGAAACAATAATGCTGGAACAACTTGCCTATCTGCACGGGGCGCCCACCGCCCGCGGTATCCTCAAGGCCGAGGCCGCCGATTTTGTGGTCAATGAGGATCTCGGCTTCGAGCCTTGTGGCGAGGGTGAACACATCTTCGTCCGGGTGCGCAAAACTGGCGAGAACACCGCCTGGGTGGCGGGTCTGCTGGCCGATGCGGCCGGGGTCAACCGCAATGCGGTGACCTGGGCTGGCCTGAAGGATCGCCACGCGGTAACCGAGCAGTGGTTCGGCATTCATCTGCCAGGCAAGGCCGAGCCGGACTTGTCGGTTATCGAGAGCGACAGCATCCAGATCCTGCAAGCCAGGCGTCACAACCGCAAATTGCGGGTAGGCTACCTCAAGGGCAACCATTTCACCCTGCGTCTCACCGGTCTGGAACAGGCCGATGGGGTGGAGGCGCGCCTGCAGGCCATCGCCACTCAGGGCGTGCCCAATTATTATGGTGAGCAGCGTTTTGGTCGCGATGGCAACAACCTGGAAGCGGCCAAGGCGATGTTTGCCGGCAAGCGGATCAAGGATCGCAACAAGCGTTCCCTCTACCTCTCTGCCGCCCGCAGCATGCTGTTCAACGCCATCGTCAGCGCCCGTATCGAACAGGGGCTGGCCCATCAGCTGCTGGCCGGTGATTGCGTGATGCTCAAGGGTAGCCACTCCATCTTTAGCGAAGAGGTGCTGACCCCCGAGCTGGAAGCGCGTCTCGCCTCCGGCGATGTGCAGCTCACCGCGCCCCAGTGGGGCCGTGGCCGTCTGGCCAGTCAGGGTGCCGCTGCCGAGTTCGAACAGGGCGTGCTGGCTCCTTACAGCGATTGGTGTGACGGGCTGGAGAAAGCCGGGCTGGAGCAGGACAGGCGCCCCCTGCTACTCAAGCCGGAGCAGATGAGCTGGCAGCTGGACGGCGAGGCGCTGACCCTCTCCTTCTTCCTGCCGGCGGGCGCGTTTGCCACCAGCGTGGTGCGCGAGTTAATGCAGGCCGAAGAGGCCGATCATGGTTTCAGGAATCAGACCGATGCGAATTCTGGTCAGTAATGATGATGGTGTGCATGCCGAGGGCATTAGAGCCCTCAGCGAGGCGCTGCGCGCCTGTGGCGAGGTCATTGTGGTGGCGCCGGATCGCAACCGTAGCGGTGCGAGTCACTCCCTGACGCTGGAAGTACCACTGCGGGTCACACACATTGCCCAAAGCGGTTACTATGCGGTGAAAGGCACGCCGACCGACTGCGTGCATCTGGCAGTCAACGAGCTGGTACGCCCGGAGCCGGACATGGTAGTGGCCGGCATCAATCACGGCGCCAACCTGGGAGATGATGTCATCTATTCGGGGACGGTCGCCGCGGCCACCGAGGGGCGCCATCTTGGTTACCCCTCCATCGCCATCTCGCTGGTGGGCAAGACCCACTTCGCCACGGCGGCCCACTATGCGGCCCTGCTGGTGAAGGGGCTGATGAAACACCCCCTGCCTGCCGATCAGATCCTCAACGTCAACGTGCCGGACTTGCCCCTCGAACAGATCAAGGGGATCAAGACCACCCGCCTTGGCAATCGCCACCGGGCGGAGTCGGTGATCCATACCGAGGATCCCCGTGGCCAGCCCATCTACTGGATTGGCCCTCCCGGCAGCCAGCAGGATGCCGGTGAAGGTACCGATTTTGCCGCCATCGAGCAGGGCTATGTCTCGATTACCCCTCTGACCATCGACATGACTGCCTATGACAGTCTCGCCGGTCTGGGGGCTTGGTTAGATCTGCAGGGATGAGGGTGGTGTGATAGTACAGCGCCTGTTAAATCAGCTCATTGCACAGGATATTCGCGATTTTCGCGTGCTGGCGACCATCGCGAAAGTGCCACGTCAGCTATTCGTGGACGAGGCCATGGCACACAAGGCGTGGGACAACACCGCCCTGCCCATTGGCCACGGCCAGACCATTTCGCAGCCCTATATGGTGGCGCGAATGACCGAGTTACTGATGCAAAACAATCCGGCCCATGTGCTGGAGATTGGCACTGGCTCGGGTTACCAGACGGCGATCCTCGCCCATCTGGTGGAGCATGTGTATACCGTTGAGCGGATCAAGTCGCTGCAGTTCCAGGCCCGGCGCCGGCTGCGCCAGCTCGATCTGCACAATGTCTCGGCCAAGCACGGCAACGGCTGGTTGGGGTGGCCCAACAAGGGGCCTTATGACGCCATTCTGGTGACGGCCGCGGCGAGCGAGATCCCGACGGCACTGACCGATCAACTGGCCGAAGGGGGGCGACTGGTGTTGCCTGTCGGTGACAGTCAGCAGACCCTGCAGCTGATTGAACGATCCGGCTCCCAGCTGACCAGCCGAATTCTGGAGCCGGTACGTTTTGTTCCCCTGATTGACGGAGATGTTGAGTGAAGTTGTTTTCCCGTTTGTATGTACTGGTGATGCAGTGGGCCCGCCACAAGCATGCTCCCTGGTATCTCTCCATCACCGCCTTTATCGAATCGGTATTCTGGCCGATCCCGGTGGATGTGATGCTGGCGCCGATGGCGCTCGCCAAGCCGCACAAGGCGTGGCACTACGCTACGCTGGCTACCGTATTCTCGGTGCTGGGTGCGCTGTTTGGCTATGCCCTTGGCTACGCCTTGTGGGATCCGGTGGTGCTGCCACTGGTGGAGTCTGTTGGCTATCAGGGAAAGATCGAGATCGCCCGCCACTGGTTTGAGCAGTGGGGGATCTGGGTCATTTTCATTGCCAGCTTCACCCCGATCCCCTACAAGGTGTTTACCGTGACGGCTGGGTTGTTGCAAATGGCTCTGTTGCCTTTCATCATCACCTCCCTCATCGGTCGTGGCATGCGCTTTTTCCTGGTTGCTGGCCTGATGCGTTGGGGGGGCGAGAAGATGGAACGCAAACTGATGCACTATGTAGATGTGCTCGGTTGGCTCTGTATTGGTCTGGCCGTGGTGGCCTATTTCTGGTTTAGTCGTTAAGGATCCATTATGCGTTCGCGTATTTGGCAGGGAAGCAGTGTCGTGGTGTTGTCCTGGCTGCTGCTTGCCTGCTCCTCCAGTAAAACTGCAGCTCCGGTGGATGGGGTCGGTGATGATCAGTTCGTCTCGACCATTCCGGCTCGCCATAGTGGTGCCCAGGTCAGCGCCCCTATTCAGGGCGGCAGCTATGTGGTGAAGAAGGGGGATACTCTCTACTCCATCGCTTTTAACTCCGGTAATGATGTGCCCTCACTGGCCAGCCTCAACAATATCAGCCCGCCCTACAACATCTATCCGGGGCAGCGGCTGCGCCTCGATGGCTCCAGTGCCAGTGTTGGCAGCAGCCGCAGTACGGGGACCTATCAGGTACGTCGCGGCGATACCCTGAGCAGCATCGGTCGCCAGTTTGGCATGAGTGCGCAGGCGCTGGCCCAGAGCAATAACCTGAGCGCCCCTTATGCGCTGCAACCGGGTCAGGTGCTCAATGTACAGTCCGGTGGCAACACAACCCAGATGGTGGCTGTGACTCGTCCGACAACCGTGACGCCGGTGGCCGTGAGCCGTCCGAGCAGCGGTCCGCGTCCGTTGGCCGAGCCTAGCGGATCTGGTCAGACCACGCCGTTCATCTCTCAGAAATCCGTTGCTCCGGCAGCACCGAAGGAATACGCTCAGGTCAAAGAACAAAAAACAAACAACTCCCAGTCGAGACTTGCTTGGCACTGGCCCGCAAAAGGTCGGATTGTCGAGGGGTTCTCTGTTGCAGAACAGGGTAACAAGGGGATCGACATAGCCGGCCAGAAGGGGCAACCCGTCTACGCCGCCAGCAGCGGTAAAGTGGTATACGCTGGCAGTGCTTTAAGGGGGTATGGCAAGCTGATTATCCTCAAGCATGATGATGACTATCTCTCCGCCTACGCACACAACGACGAGTTGCGGGTGAAGGAAGGGGACAGCGTCAAGGGGGGCTCGGTCATTGCCAACATGGGTAGCACGGACGCGCCGGATGTGCGATTGCATTTCGAGATCCGGTACAGAGGCAAGTCGATCAATCCGATGAGCTATTTGCCAAAGCGTTAACCCCAGAGAGACCGTCTTACTCTGGTAACGTCAGGGAGACACACCATGAGCCAAGAACAACTGGTAATGCAGGATGCAGAGTTAGAGTTTGACGCTGAACCCGAATCTCACGAAGTAGAAGAGTTGCAGGAGGTAGCCGCCGAGGCGGAAGATATTATCTCCGATGAGTTGCTGGCACCTGAGCTGAACAAGGTGATGGATGCCACGCAACTCTATCTGGGGGAGATAGGTTTCTCCCCGCTGCTCACTGCCGAAGAGGAAGTCTACTACGCCCGTCGTGCCTTGCGCGGTGACAAAGCCGCCCGCAAGCGCATGATCGAGTCCAACCTGCGACTGGTGGTGAAAATCGCCCGCCGTTACAACAACCGCGGCCTGGTGCTGCTGGATCTCATCGAAGAGGGCAACCTCGGTCTTATCCGTGCGGTCGAGAAGTTTGACCCCGAGCGCGGCTTCCGTTTCTCTACCTATGCCACCTGGTGGATCCGCCAGACCATCGAGCGGGCCATCATGAACCAGACCCGCACCATCCGTCTGCCCATTCATGTGGTCAAAGAGTTAAACGTTTACCTGCGCACCGCGCGCGAACTCTCTCACCGTCTCGATCATGAACCGACCGCCGAGGATATCGCCTTCGCGCTGGATCGTTCGGTGGACGACGTGAACCGCATGCTCAAACTCAACGAGAAGATCACCTCGGTGGATACCCCCATCGGTGGCGATCGCGACAAGGCGCTGCTGGATGTGCTGTCCGACGAGCGTGGCATGGGGCCGGAGCTGGAGTCTCAGGAAGATGATATGCGCAGCAGCATTGTCCACTGGCTGGAGGAGCTTAATCCCAAGCAGCGGGAAGTGCTGGCCCGTCGTTTCGGTCTGCTGGGCTACGAGCCCGCTACCCTCGAGGATGTGGGGGCCGAGATTGGCCTGACCCGCGAGCGGGTACGCCAGATCCAGGTGGAGGGGCTGCGCCGTCTGCGGGAGATCCTGCTGAGTCAGGGGCTCTCCATCGAGGCGCTATTTCGTACCAATTAAGCATCCGCACCAATTAAGTCTGCACCAGCTGATCAGCGCATCAGCCAGATAGCACGAGGGGAGCAATCGCTCCCCTCGTTTTTTATTGCCTGTCGTCTGGCGATGGCTTCGTGGTTATACCAGCTCAGCCAGCATGGTGTCGGCGTAGGGCACCAGTGCTTCGCCATTTTTCACTTTAGCGAGATAGTCCGGGTTGGCGATAAGCGGACGACCGATAGCCACCAGATCGAAGCGGTTGGCCTCAATGGCCGCAGCGGCGCGTTCGGCGTCGTAGTTGCCCACCCCGACCAGATTGCCCTTGTAGTGGGCGCGCAGATAGTCGGAGGCGCGGCCACCCAGATAATCGAAGGTGAGGTTGTCATCAAAGATGCCGAGGTGCACATAGGCCAGCGGGCGATCGTTCAGCTTGCCCAGCAGGTAGTCGAACACAGCGCGATCTTCCGGGCTGCCCGCCAGATGGACATAGGCACCCGGGGAGAGACGAATACCAACCCGATCACCACCGATACGGGCGCTGATGGCATCGACCACTTCCAGCGCGAAGCGGCTCATCTTTTCCGGGCTGCCACCGTAGTTGTCGCTGCGCAGGTTGGTGGAGTGGTGCAGGAACTGATCGATCAGGTAGCCATTGGCACCGTGGATCTCCACCCCGTCAAAGCCCGCCTCGATGGCGTTGGCTGCGGCTTGGGCGTAATCCTGCACCAGCTGGGTGATTTCGGCCTCGGTCAGGGCACGCGGCACCTGATAGGTCAGCTCGCGCATGCGGGGCACAGTGCCCTCGTGCGCCACGGCAGAGGGGGCCAGCACTTCCGCCTGATGGAAGAAGGGGTGGGAGAGGCGGCCGACGTGCCACAGCTGGGCGAAGATCTTGCCGCCCTTGGCGTGCACGGCGCTGGTCACTCTCTTCCAGCCATCGATCTGCGCCTGAGTGAAGAGACCCGGGGTATTGGGGTAGCCCTGCGCGTCGGGGCGGATGATGACGGCCTCGGAAACAATCAGGCCGATGTCGGCGCGGCGGCCGTAATAGGCTGCCATCTGCTCGGTCGGCACCAGACCTGGGCCTGCCATGCAGCGGGTGAGCGGGGCCATCATGAAACGGTTGGCCAGGGTCAGAGTGTCATTGAGTCGATACGGCTGAAACAGAGTATTCATGATAGGTTGTCCTGAACGGGTTATTCTTGAACGTGCATTCAAGACGTTTTTTGCGTCGGGTGCAAGCTTTTTTTGAATGCGCGTTCAAGAAGGTTGGCCCGAGCGGGCGGCTGGGGTAAACTTGCCGCCCTTTCCAGCCACTCTTTATCGGCGGGCCCTGTTGCCTCTTGCCGGTGAACCATTTCCCACGGGAGGAACCATGCGCATAGCCGAGTTTGATCGGGACGAGGTACTGCGAAATGCCATGGAAGCGTTTCGCGCCAAGGGATATGCCAAGACCACCATGCAGGAGCTGGTGGCCGCCACCGGCCTGCACCCGGGCAGCATTTACGGCGCCTTTGGCAACAAGCGCGGCCTGCTGCTGGCGGCGGTGGATCACTATGTCGAGGGTAAACGCACCCTGCGCCGCTCATTGCTCGACAACCCGAGCCCGCTGGCGGGCCTTGCTGCCTATCTCGACCGGATTGTGGGGGAGGCGCTCTGCGGCTCCTGTCTGGTGACCCGCACCATGATGGAGCTGAGCGAGCAGGATGAGGAGCTGACCCAGCGGGTCAAGGGGATCTATGGCGAGCTGGAGCAGGATCTGGCCGAGTTGCTGACACAGGCGCAGGCCAAGGGCGAGCTGGCCCCGGATAGCAATATCCACACCCTCACCGCCCTGCTGCTGATCAACCTGCAAGGGTTGGTCACCTTCGCCCAGTGCCGTCCCGATCGCCCCCTGCTCGACGACGTAGTCGCCCAGCTGATGCGGGCCCTGCGGGCGTAACGCGATACAGCAGAAACAACAGTGGCTCCCTCGGGAGCCACTGTTGTTTTTGGGAGGCTTACCTCAGCATTACCTCGGCCCCACCAGCTCTTTCATCAAATCTTTCAGCCATACCAGTGCGGGTTGTTGCGCGTGCACGGGGTGCCAGACGCAGTTGAGGTGATAATCCGGCACGTCTTCGGGCAGCGGCAGGCTTTTCAGCGGCCAGTGGGTGGCGAGCAGCTCGGCCACCATGCTGGGCAGCACCAAGAGGTGATCGCTCTGGCTGACGATGGCGGCGGCGGACATATAGCTCTGGCTGTTGACCGAGATGGTGCGGCTAAAGCCCTGACTCTTCAGATAGCGGTCGAGGCTCGCCTCCGAGGTGCCAAGGGGCGAGTGGAACACATGGGGCATGGCGATAAGCTGCTGCAAGGTGATGCGCTCCATCCACTGGGAGGGGTCATCCTCGGCCCCGGCGGGGGCCGATTTGGCAATGGGCAGATCGGCGCGCACCAGCCCGGCCAGCGGCTCGGTGAGCCAGGTCTCCTTGCCCAGATACCCCGGTACCTGCATGTATTCGTCAAAGCCCAGCACCAGATCGATCTCGCCGCTTGCCAGCTCGGCTTCGGGCAGGGTGTCGCGCAGGATGCGGATCTCGATGGTGACCCCCGGCGCCAGCCGTCTGAGCCGCTGAATAAGCGGCGGGATCAGCACGCACTCCACGTAATCTGTGGTGCAGAGCACGAAGCGCCGCTTCGACTGGCTCGGCTCGAACTCTTCTTCCTCGGTGAGCTGCTGCTCCAGCAGCCGCAGTGCCTGCTGTACCCCGAGGTGCAGCCGCTGGGCGCGCGGGGTCGGCAGCATCCCCTGCGGGGTGCGTACCAGCAGCGGGTCGCCGAGAAAGGTGCGCAGCCGGTTAAGGGAGTGGCTCATGGCGGGCTGGCTGATAAAGAGCGCCTCGGCGGCGCGGGTGACGCTGCCCTGCGTCATCAGGGCGTCAAACGCGAGCAGCAGATTGAGGTCGAGTTGGTGCAGTTTCATGGGGGGATTATTCGTCGTGTTTATGGGACAATCCATCCTATTCATTTGATGGATGGGGGCGCAACGTCTTAATCTGCGACCCACTCTTATTTTTCCGGGTTCCCGCGCCGCATCGGGCGTAATCGGGGGCCTCAATCCATGCAAGGAGCCTTGCGATGAGCATCAAGACCATTAACTCCACGCCGGCCGCCGACGGCTTCACCATGCCCGCCGAGTGGGCGCACCAGCAGGCCGTCTGGATGATCTGGCCGTTTCGCCCGGACAACTGGCGCGTAGCCGGTCGTTTCGCGCAAGAGACCTTCGCCAAGGTGGCCGATGCTATCGGCGGTGCCACCCCTGTCTTTATGGGGGTTCCGGCCCAGTTTATGGAGAAGGCCCGCGCCATCATGCCCGCCCATGTCACTCTGGTTGAAATGAACAGCGATGACTGCTGGGCCCGCGATACCGGCCCGACCATTGTGACCAACGCTGCCGGCGAGTGCCGTGGGGTGGATTGGGGCTTCAACGCCTGGGGCGGTCACAAGGGCGGTCTCTACTACCCGTGGAATCAGGATGAAGAGGTCGCTGCCCAGATGCTGGCCCAGCACGGCATGGCTCGCTACGACGCGCCGCTGATTCTGGAAGGGGGCTCCATCCATGTCGATGGCGAAGGCACCTGCCTGACCACCGCCGAGTGCCTGCTCAACGAAAACCGCAACCCGCACCTGACCAAAGAGCAGATCGAAGCTCACCTGCGCGACTATCTCGGCGTCACCAGCTTTATCTGGCTGGACGAAGGCGTCTACATGGATGAAACCGACGGCCACATCGACAACATGTGCTGCTTCGTGCGTCCGGGTGAAGTGGCGCTGCACTGGACTGACGATCAGAACGATCCCCAGTACGCCCGCTCCGTGGCCGCCCTCAAGGTGCTGGAAGCGGCAGTCGATGCCAAGGGTCGCAAGCTGAAAGTGTGGAAGCTGCCCCAGCCGGGCCCGCTGTTCTGCACTGAAGAGGAGTCAGCCGGCGTCGAGAGCGGTACCGGTGTGCCGCGTGAGGCAGAAGGCCGTCTGGCCGGTTCCTACGTGAACTTCCTCATCACCAACGATCGCATTGTCTATCCGCTGCTGGATGCCGCCACCGATGGCGAAGCCCAGCGCATTCTGGAAGAGATTTTCCCGGAGCACACCGTGGTCGGCGTGCCGGCCCGCGAGATCCTGCTGGGCGGTGGCAATATTCACTGCATTACCCAGCAGATCCCCTCCGGCAAATAAGAACCGGTTCCGGTGAGTATTCAAAACCCCACTCAGTGGGGTTTTATCCCTTGATAGTGTGATGGTCGCCGTCGCTGATGCGGCGATCATCATGACAAACAGTCACCCTTTTACAGGAGATCCCCATGATCGAAGTGACCGAGGTTTCCATTGCCGAGCTGCGTGCCGCGCTCGAATCAGGCCGCACTACTGCGGTCGAACTGGTCAAGGCCTATCTGGCCCGTATCGAGGCCTACAACGGCCCAGAGACTGCCACCAAACTCAACGCCGTGGTGGTCGCCAATCCCGATGCGCTGAAAGAGGCCGAAGCTTCCGATGCCCGCCGTGCCCGTGGCGAGACCCTGAGCCCGCTCGACGGCATCCCCTATACCGCCAAAGACAGCTATCTGGTCAAGGGGCTGACCGCCGCCTCCGGTAGCCCGGCCTTCAAGGATCTGGTAGCCCAGCGCGATGCCTTTACCGTTGAGCGCCTGCGCGCCGCCGGAGCCATCTGCCTTGGCAAAACCAATATGCCGCCAATGGCCAATGGCGGCATGCAGCGCGGCGTCTATGGCCGTGCCGAGAGCCCCTACAACGCCGACTACCTGACCGCGCCGTTTGCCTCCGGCTCCTCCAACGGTGCCGGTACTGCCACCGCCGCCAGCTTCTCCGCCTTCGGTCTGGCGGAAGAGACTTGGTCGAGCGGCCGTGGCCCGGCTTCCAACAACGGCCTGTGCGCCTACACCCCGTCCCGTGGCGTCATCTCGGTGCGCGGCAACTGGCCGCTGACCCCGACCATGGATGTGGTGGTGCCTTATGCCCGCACCATGAACGACCTGCTGGAAGTGCTCGACGTAGTGGTCGCCGACGATGCCGACACCCGTGGCGATCTGTGGCGCATGCAGCCTTGGGTGCAGCTGCCCAAGGCCTCCGAGGTGCGTCCGGCTTCCTATCTGGAGCTGGCAGCCAAGGCCGATGCCCTCAAGGGCAAGCGCCTCGGCGTGCCGCGCATGTTTATCAACAAGGATGAACTGGCCGGCACCAGCGAAAACCCCGGCATCGGCGGCCCGACCGGTCAGCGCATCCATACCCGCGAGACCGTGATTGCCCTGTGGGAAGAGGCGCGCAAGGCGCTGGAAGCCGCTGGTGCCGAAGTTATTGAAGTGGACTTCCCGCTGGTCTCCAACTGCGAAGGTGACCGACCCGGCGCGCCGACCGTGTTCAATCGCGGCATCGTGAGCCCGGAGTTTCTCAACGACGAACTGTGGGAGCTCTCCGGCTGGGCGTTCGACGACTTCCTGCGCGCCAACGGCGATCCCAAGTTGAACAAGCTTGAGGATGTCGATGGGCCGAAGATCTTCCCCCACGATCCGGGCACCCTGCCGAACCGCGAGGGCGATCTGGCGGCGGGCATGGACGAGTACGTCAATATGGCCAAGCGCGGCCTGAAATCCTGGGACGAGATCGCCACAGTGCCGGACGGTCTGCGTGGTCTGGAGAAGACTCGCAAGCTGGATCTGGAGGACTGGATGGACGGGCTCAAGCTCGACGCCGTGCTGTTCCCCACCGTCGCTGACGTCGCCCCGGCTGATGCGGATGTGAATCCGGCCTCTGCCGATATCGCCTGGAGCAACGGCATCTGGGTTGCCAACGGCAACCTCGCCATTCGCCACCTCGGCGTGCCGACCGTCACCGTCCCCATGGGGGTGATGGCCGATATCGGTATGCCGGTAGGTCTGACCTTCGCCGGTCGCGCCTATGACGACAACAACCTGCTGCGCTTCGCCTCGGCTTTCGAGTCCACCGGCAGCAAGCGGATGGTGCCGCCACGCACGCCACCGTTGGCTTGATCGCCACAGCTGGCCTGATTGTTGTTAGGTCAGGCACAAAGAGAGAGGAGGCATCATGCCTCCCTTTTTTGTCCTATTTGCTGGCTGCTGGAGTCGCGCTATGAATAGTCATGTTTTGAGTCAATATGCTGTAGTGTCCCACACGCCTCGATTTTGGTTGTTGTAAGCTAAAAGGTTTAGATTTTTTTGAAATTATAAAAAATAAGGGGGCATGAAAAGTTATTTTCAATGTTAATGTATAAAGTGCGCTGAGTTAATTCAATCTCCAATATTTTCTACACTTTTATGTAGTATAGAAGGGATGTGGGGGATATTTATTAGAAAAGGCTTTAGGGTTTGTATAGACAGAATGATAGATAAATGGCTACATACTTGTAGCCATATTATCATTGCTGTTCTTTTAATGAGGTCAATTCATTCACTAAAATATGGACATTAGTACTTGGATTATATATTTTTGACGTTTTAGCGTTGTCGTATATTCTTGTCGAGGCAGCTATAGCTGCATCAAGAGTTTCTTCATGAAGCGACTTCTTATAAAAACCTTTGCTCTTTTTCTCATATTCAGGATAGTAAACCTTTAAGTCGTCAATAACCCGGTCGCCAGCACTTTTCTTTCCTACCCTAGTAAATGGTCTTGTTGTATTAAGATAGTGTAATAGATACCAGTATTCAAAAGATGGCTCTGATATAATGCAAATGAATACTTTATCATCTTGATTGAAACCTGCTCCAAGAAATTCTATATTCTTATGTTTAATGAACTCTATTGAGCTATGGAACGTTGTATGTTCATCTCTGTCAAAGACACAAAATACTTTATCATATGCGTCGCCAGAGTTTTTCTCATGAACATATAGATTGTATGCGTGTTCAACAACGGATTTCGGGCTGGAGTCGCAGCTGCCATCAATCTCGATGACAGCTGAATTAAGGCCTAACACTGTCCTTATTTCTTCAAAGTAAAGAGGTTCTGTTTTTGAACCCTCACAAACAATAAGGATCTTTTTGTGAGACCCTCTAGTAGCCTTTTTGCGCTCCAGCTCTTCCTTTTGGCGTGCTTTCCTTTTTTTAAACAGATCATCAGAGCCCATGTGGGTTATCTCCCATGTAATCGAGGGTTGAAACCATGGGGAGAGCACCATAACGACCAGATAAATAAGACTTTTCTAAATTTTCAACACCTTTTCTTGGATTAAAATCAGTTAGTGGATATAGGACAGTTTCCTGACGATCATTTTTACTACAAAACCAGACCTGATCTCGTCTAAAAATATTTTGGTCTAAGATCGAGGTTTCATGAGTAGTAAAAACAAGTTGTGCATTATTAGGGTTTGTTTGCGGGTTGTTAAATAGCCGAACAAGGAATTTAACGATATTAGGGTGCAAGCTATCATGAAGCTCGTCAATAAATAAAACGTTTCCTGATTTTAAACTTTCAACCCAAGGTCCGGCAAAAGAGAATAATTTCCTTGTACCATCAGATTCATCTTGCAAATCAAATAAAACATCTTTCCCGCTATCACTTTTATGTACTGTTTTAACCTCTAGTAATTCTTTTCCTGCTAGCTCTTTTAATAACTCATCACGAATTGAGTTAGGCATGCTTTCTGGGAAAAATGAACCATCAATACTTTTTGATTCAACGACAATATCGCTAATATCTAGATCCGCAGCTTTAAGAAACTTCAGAATCTCACGTTTCCCATGCTCTTCAGAACACATGTCAGCAGTATATCCATGACTCCATCCACCAATACCTGTAACTTTTAGGGTTTTATCAAACCAGTCATATACAGGTTTTAATTTATCACTATTCAACATTACTGCTGTCGATAAAAAAAGTGAGTTGTCTCTTGTCGCTTCTTTCCAAAGCTGTTTTTTACCCGTGAATGAGGCACTGAAGTCCCAAGCATATTCATTAGTTTCTACATCATAAGCTCTAATAAACCATCGTTGTGGTCGTTCATTTGGAAATGCATATAACCATTCTTCATGAATCCGCTCTTGTGTCAGTGTAAAACCGTACTGGTATTTAATACCGTCAGCAAAAAATACTACTTCAAATTCTGACGGTGCGTTCACAGTTTCATCAGACAACTTAAATGGTACAACGGATAATGAATCTCCTCGTTGTTTTTCTTTTGCAGACTCTCGTACTACTTCTCTCATTGTTTTAAGAGAGCGAATCAAATTTGATTTTCCTGCTGCGTTTGCACCATACAGAGCTGACGAGCGCAGCAGTGGGATCGCCCCAGCCGCGTTTGGAACAAATGTATTGTCCTCTAACTCGATGGATTTGGATTTAGCCATGCTAAATGTTTGTTCATTTTTGATAGATCTAAAATTTTTAACTACAAGTTCAACAATCATACGTACCTCTTTTAGGTGTGATTTTTGACAAAAAATGCCAAAAACAGCCTTTAAAACATTATGCATGATTGGTCATACGTATGGAACATACTTATTAACCTATTAAATCATCTCGAGTTATCAGATGGTTAGGCTTGAGTTGTGAAGAAAATCAGGAGACCCACGCTAATCCTAACCATCCCCACCAGTCTTCGGGATGGCCTTTCTATCGCATTTAACGCAGTTGTGGGCGAGATCTCTTTGCTGCCAAACAATGGCGCCTTCCTGTGATGTTCCCTGACTTCACTCAGACTTCACACAACCTCATTTTCCCCTCACAAATCCCCCGTATCTTCTGCCCACTGCTTAAAAGGCCCGGCTTGCCACAGGGGTGGCGAGGGGGCGATTGGTTCGAGGGAGCAAGATGATGAAAGGTTGGATAAAGTGCGGATTGGCCGGGGCCGTGGTGCTGATGGCGAGTTTCTGGGGCGGCAGCGTGCGGGCGGCTGGGATCGAACTCAAGCAGGTGAGCGGCCCTGTCTATGTTGTTGAAGATAACTACTACGTCAAAGAGAACTCCATGGTCTATTTCGGGGCCAAGGGGGTGACTGTGGTGGGGGCGACCTGGACGCCGGATACCGCCCGCGAGCTGCATAAGCTCATTAAACGGGTCAGCAGCAAGCCGGTGCTGGAGGTGATCAACACCAACTACCACACCGATCGGGCGGGCGGTAACGCCTACTGGAAGTCCATCGGGGCCAAGGTGGTGGCGACGCGCCAGACCCGGGATCTGATGAAGAGCGACTGGGCCGAGATTGTCGCCTTTACCCGCAAGGGGCTGCCGGAGTACCCGGATCTGCCGCTGGTGCTGCCCAACGTGGTGCACGATGGCGACTTCAAGCTGCAAGATGGCAAGGTGCGTGCCTTCTATGCGGGCCCGGCCCATACGCCGGACGGCATCTTTGTCTACTTCCCCGACGAGCAGGTGCTCTATGGTAACTGCATCCTCAAGGAGAAGCTGGGCAACCTGAGCTTTGCCAATGTGAAGGAGTATCCGCAGACCATCGAGCGGCTCAAGGCGATGAAGTTGCCGATCAAGACGGTGATCGGCGGGCACGACTCACCGCTGCACGGGCCTGAGCTGATTGATCACTACGAGGCGCTGATCAAGGCGGCGCCCCAGAGCTGACCCGCGCTGTTTTTAAAAACGCCGCAGCGTGCGGCAAGCGCAGCGCCGGTATGAAACGTTGCACACCCTCTATGCAAAAGGGCCCGTTACGGGCCCTTTTTTTTATTATCAGATCAGCCACTGCCACCAGGTGAGACCGATGCTCATCACCACGGCAAAGCCCACGATGGCGATCACCAGACCGATGCGCATCCACTCCGCGCTGGTGTGATAGCCCATCCCCATCAGCAGCGGGATGCGGGCGTGGGAGTAGGTGGCGAGGTTGCAGCCGACGTTGGTGATGGCGGCGATGCTGAAGATGGCGAGCTCGGCAGGTACGCCGACCGCCAGCAGGGCCCCGGCAATCACCGGCGCCAGCGCCACCACCTTGGCGGTGGCCGAGGCGAAGGCGTAGGAGGTAAAGAGGTAGAGCCCCATCACCACCAGCAGCATGGGAATGGTGCCGAGCCCGCCGAGGGTGCTGTGCATAAAGCCGGAGAGTTCATCCCCCAGCCAGCCGGTAAAGCCGACCCGTTTCAGGTTGTCGGCCATCCCCATCAGCACGCTGAACCAGATCAGGGTATCGAAGGCGGCGCCGTTGCCCTTCACATCGTTCCAGTTCAGCACCCCGAGCAGCAGCAGGGCGGCCAGACCGAGAAAGGCAACCGTGGTGGCATCCAGTCCCAGATTGCTGCCGCCAACCCAGAGCACCACCAGACCGACAAAGACCCCGAGCAGGCTCTTCTCATGGCGGGAGAGTGGGCCCATCTTGGCCAGCTCCTCGCGGGCGAAGCGGGGGGCATCGGGCGTATCGCGGGTCTCGGGGCGGATCACCATATAGAGTACCAGCGGCATGAGCAGCAGCAGACCGATGGCGGGCGGCAGCAGATAGAGCGCCCATTCGCGAAAGCCGACCGTCAGCCCGGCGACGCTGGCGGCAATGCCGACCAGCGCCAGATTGCCGGCAAAGCCGGTGCTGAAGGCGACCGCCGAGGCGTCGTTCATGGCGCTGACGCTGGAGAGCAGGAACTGCCCCAGCTTGCGGTCATCCTTGTTGATGGTCTTGGCCAGCGAGTCGGCAATGGGGGCGACGATGGCGGCGCGAGCCGTGTTGCTCGGGGTAGCGGGGGCCAGAATAAAGTCGGCAACCGCCAGACAGTAGGCGGAGCGCAGGGTGGACTGGCCAAAGCGGCTGAGCAGCAGCAGGGCGATCCGCTTGCCAAGGCCGGTCTTGGCAAAGGCGCTGGCAATCATGAAGGCGATGACGATAAGCCAGATCAGCGGGTGGTTGAAGTCGACCAGCGCCCCTTCGATGGCCGCCTTGGGGGTCGCTTCGCCACCGGCATGGAGCACGGCGTAGAGCCCGAGGGAGAGGATGGCGATATAGCCGGTCGGCGCTATGTTGGTGACGATGACCAGAATGGTGGCGATAAACAGAATGGCGGTGTGGTAGACCGCCGGTGCCAGTCCGGCCGGGGCTGGCAGCTGCCAGCAGACGATAGCCAGCAGCACGGTCACGAGTGCGGCGAGCTGGGCGAGAGTGAGTTTTTTCATAAGATTCCTGTCCGGAATGAGTGGGGAGGGAGCGATTGAGGCCGCTTCGGCCCTACTATAAGAGGGGTAATGGTGGATGCCAAATCCATCAATTACACCAAATGAGTATTCGATTAATTGCGGCTGTTTTTAACGGCGTCTTTGGCTTTGTGAGCTCGGGTTGATGAAGGGGGGTGAGTGAAGGAGTCGTTGCGACCTGGGGGGCTGGCGGGATTAAGGCTGTTCAAGGGGGCGGGGCTTTCATAAGATGGCCCTCTCTCTTTTCCCTGAAAGTTATCCATTTTCGTTATGCAATACGCCTCTCTCGCGCGCCTCAAGCAGGCCTTTATCACCGGGATGTGGGCCTCGCTGGTCAGCATCGTTATTGGCTTCGCCTTCAAGGTGTGGCTGGCGCAGTGGGTCGCCAAGGGAGAGCTGGCGCTGTTCAACAGCGTGGTGGATCTGATCTCCCTCTCCTTTATCCTGATGACAGGTTTTCGCTCCTCCATGGTGGTGAGCTACTCCCAGACCAAAAACGATCGGGACATTATCAATATCTTTCGCTACTTCCTCATCGGCATCGTGCTGCTCACCTGGGGAACGGTGATCCCCTATATCAAGCACGGGCTCCATATCCGGGTGGAGTATCTGCAACTGGTGGGGGTCATCTTCGGGCTGGGGCTCAAGGTCTACTTCACCAATCTGGTGGCCATGTACCGGATGTATGCGCTCTCCAACCGGGTCACCTGGCTGGAGCCGCTGGCCAACGGTATGCTGTTTATGGCCTGCTATTTCGGGCTGGGGATGGATGCGCTCCCTTCGCTCTTTTATGGGCTGACCTTCTCGTCGCTCGCCATCGCCGGTTATATGTATGTTTCGCGGCGCCGGGCTATCGCCACCAAGCCGCTGGCCAAGGTGGCGCTCGGCCCCGAGATGGTGAGCTATGTGAAGAAGAGCTTTACCGCCTCGCTGGAGGCGGGGGCCAGCATCCTGATGATCTATATCACTGTGCTGCTCACCATCCGCCATTTCAGCATCGACGAGCTGGGGGATTTTCAGGTGGTAGTGCGTCCCATCTTCACCTATATGACCACCCTGTTTGTCTTCCCCATCTACCGCTTTGTGCTGCCTGAGCTGGCGGTCAATCTGCGCAATGGCGACCACCGCCAGATCCGGATGATCCGCCGCTGGATATTCCGTCTATCCGCCATTGTCAGTCTGGCGTTCTTTGGCTTGATGCTGCTGGCGGGCAAGCCGCTGGTGTTGCTGTTCTTCCCCGCCGACTACGTGGGTGCTGTGCCCGTGCTGTTCCACTTCTCCATCTTCTTTATCTTTATGATGCTCAACGGCTATCAGCTCGCCTATATCAAGGCTCACGGCCACTTTACCCGGAGTTTGCTGATCCGGCTGGCGGGCATAGTGGCGCTGGTCGCCGCCTACTATCTGGTGGCCGAATTCACCGCCAACGTGGTGGCGATTATCGTGGCGCTGGGCCTCGGTTATATGGTGATGTTTATTCTCTCGACCCTGGCGGAGCGGCAGATCTTGCGATCCCTGCCACTGGTGCTGGCGACCCGCTAGGGTGCTACTCGCCAAGAGCTGGCTCCTGTCAGATAACAAAAAACGCCCGTGCGGGCGTTTTTTTATTGGCGGCGCAGGGGAGGTTTAACGCTTGCCCTTGCCACCCTTGTTGCCAGCGAGGGCCTGCTTTCTGGCGCGCTGCTTCTGAGCCGCCTTGCTGTTGCGACGCGGCTCGGGCTCGAAGCGGGTGAGATCTGGCTCAAAGCCCGGAAACCACTGCTGGGGCAAACGGGTGTCGAGCACAGCTTCCACCTTCTCCAACAGGGGGGCATCTTCCGGACTGAACAGGGTGATGGCGAGCCCCTTGTTGCCGGCACGGCCTGTGCGACCGATACGGTGGACGTAATCCTCGGCCACAAACGGGAACTCGAGGTTAATCACATAGTTGAGATCCGTGATATCGAGGCCGCGGGCCGCCACGTCGGTGGCGACCAGCGCCTGCAAGGTGCCGGTGCGAAACTCCAGCAGCACCTTCTCCCGCGCGCTTTGCGACAGATCGCCGTGGAAGGCCAGCGCATTGATGCCCGTCTTGCCAAGCTGCTGGGCCAGTTTGTCCGCCCCCTGACGGGTGCGGCTGAAGATAAGCGCCGGTGCCCACCTTTTCACTTTCAGCATGTGTTCGACCAGCGCCAGCTTGCGATCGCTGTCCACAGTGTAGACCCGCTGCTCCACCTCGGCCGCCGTGGTGTTGCGCGGTGCAACTTCAATCAACTCGGGGTCGCGCAGCAGCACCTTGCAGAGGGCAAACAGGTTGTCGTCGCAGGTGGCGGAGAAGAGCAGGGTTTGGCGATCCACCGGGATCTGTTTGAGCAGCGCCTTGATCTCGTCCATAAAGCCCATGTCGAGCATGCGGTCCGCCTCGTCAAATACCAGATGACGCAGCGCCGCCAGACTCAAGGCCCCCTGCCGCAGATGATCGAGCAGGCGGCCCGGGGTGGCGATCAGGATATCCACTCCGGCTTGAAGCGCCGCTACCTGCGCCGCAATACTCACCCCGCCGTAGACCAGTGTGCTGGTGAGACCGGTACCCTGGCCGTAGCGCGCGACACTCTCGGCAACCTGCACCGCCAGCTCGCGGGTCGGCACCAGCACCAGCGCGCGGATCGGGCGCAGGGACGCCATTTGCGGCTGTGCCAGCAACTGCTCCAGCAGCGGCAGCACAAAGGCGGCGGTCTTGCCGGTGCCGGTCTGGGCGCCTGCCATCAGATCCCGCCCTGCCAGAATGACGGGGATGGCGTGCGCCTGAATGGGGGTGGGGGCGGTATAGCCCAGTTCGGTCAGGGTCTGCTGCAGACGGTGGGAGAGGGCCAGTTCGGCAAAGGAGGCTGTGGACATAGGGGCACCAGTCGGGGTTATCGCGGCCTGCGGCCACGATGCAATGAGTGATCGTGGCCGCGATGGTAACAGAAGCTGGGGGCGCGGCAGAAGGCGATGATGAGCAAGGGCGCATAGCTCCCGGTTTTGCATGCCGCGCATGGCGGTGGCGCAGGACCTCGTCGCCGCGCTTCTGTTTTACCGCGAGTCGGCAGTGCAAGGGGCATCAGCCATGACACTACTCCACGATCAGCACGCTCTCGCTGGCCAGATGGTGCAGCCACTCCCTGACGATCAGCAGCACGGCGGCAAAGTGCTCGTCGCGTGGCAGCAAGCTGGCGGCGAGGGGATCCCCTTCCGCCATCGCGGCCAGCTGGCCAAAGGCTTGCTCCACCAGATCCCGGCTGAGTTCATTGTCCCCCAGCGCTTCGGCCAGCGATGGCTGGCTGCGCAGGGTCAGCTGCAAGCCGGGCGGGATCTGTGGGGCGATGCGCATCAGCTCATCTTCCACCACCATGATGGCCCGCTCCAGTTCGAGCGGGGTGGGTGGCGCATTGCGAAACGGTCCGGGCTGGATGGCGTGGGTGCCAAAGGCCAGCGGGTAGTGTGACGGGGCCGCATCTGGCTGGCTCAGCCAGAGCTGACTGCTCTGTTCACCAATCTCCAGCAGCAGGGTCATCATCTCCGGTACGGGTTGTGTCATGGTGCTGAGCTCCTTTATTGTAAACGTTTTCCCATTCTGCCTTTGATACCCCCGCCGCCGACGTTTTGCGAGCACAATTTCTGCGAGTCGTCCCTCACTTTGTTGCAAACCCCTTGCAAAAAAATCCATTGGTGGCAGTCTGGATGTCTAAATGGCTATCGCCGTTTCGTTATCCTCAGATGATTCAGGAGTTTAGATATGGATATTCGCACCACACCCCGCGCCATCGCGCTCGCCCTCATGCTGGCAAGCGGCATCGCCGCCGCCAACGAAGCGCTGGTGATCCAGACCGACTTTGGCCTTAAAGATGGCGCCGTGTCGGCCATGAAGGGGGTCGCCTTCGGGGTGGATCGCACCCTGCCGCTCTATGACCTGACCCACGAGATCCCGGCTTACAACATCTGGGAAGCCTCCTACCGCCTCTACCAGACCCTGCAGTATTGGCCCAAGGGCACAGTGTTTGTCAGCGTGGTGGATCCCGGTGTCGGCACCGAGCGCAAGTCTGTGGTGCTCAAGACCAAGAGCGGTCACTACATCGTGACTCCGGACAACGGCACCCTGACCCTGGTGGCCGAGCACTTCGGCATCGAGGCGGTGCGCCAGATCGACGAGAAACTCAACCGCCTCAAGGGTTCCGAGAAGTCCTACACCTTCCACGGCCGCGATGTGTATGCCTATACCGGCGCACGGCTAGCCTCCGGCGCCATCAGCTACGAGCAGGTGGGCCCGCTGCTGCCCGCCGAGGTAGTGAAGATCCCCTATCAGCCTGCGGTAGCAGAGAAAGATGGCACCCTCAAGGGCACCATCCCGATCCTCGATGTGCAGTACGGCAACGTCTGGACCAATATCGACGATGCCTTGCTGACCAAGGCGGGGATCAACAAGGGGGATAACGCCTGCATCAAGATCCGTGAAGGGGATGTGGTCAAATATGACGGCAAGGCCCCTTACGTCAGCAGCTTCGGTGATGTGCCGGAAGGTCAGCCGCTGGTCTACCTCAACAGTCTGCTGCAGGTGTCGGTGGCGCTGAACATGGACAGCTTCGCTGCCAAGCATCAGGTGCAATCCGGTGCCAACTGGCATATCAGCCTGAAGAAGTGCTCCTGACCCGCACATATATAAGTAGAGATAGAAACAGCAACGGGCGCCTCGGCGCCCGTTTTGTTCTCTGGTCATAAAGAAAGGGATCAGAACTCGTTGGAGAGCGCCTTGTACCCTTTGACCAGATCGATATTGGTGTGTGCCACGTCTTCGGAGAACTCGGCGGCATCTACCGAAACCCGCGGGATATGGGTCAGATCGCTCTGCTGGTTGATACGGGTGGTGGAGGGGACGTAGAACTCCGGCGGCAGATCGCAGCCATCGATCACCGAGTTGTGACGCACCACGGCACCGTCACCGATATGGCAGTTGAACAGCACGCTGTTGAAGCCGATAAAGACCCGGTTCCCCACTTCGCACGGCCCGTGGACTATGCTGCGGTGGGCGATGGAGGTGTACTCGCCGATGGTGACGGCGGCGCCGGATTTGGAGTGGATCACCACCCCGTCCTGGATATTGGAGTTGGCGCCGATGACGATGGGTTCCATATCTCCACTCTCATCCACCTCGTCGGCACGGATCACCGCATAGGGGCCGACAAAGACATTCTCTTTGATGATCACCTTGCCGCAGATGATGGCGGTCTTGTCGATATAGGCGGATTCGTCGATGACAGGCAGATGGCCGGAGGGATTCTTGCGGATCATGTTACATCCTGTGGTTGCTTGAAATGATGCGGTGGCGCACCCGGCGCCAGGATGCCAGCTTACGCCTCGTTATTATCCGGTGAAACCCCGAAGTGGTCTGACCCTTGTCGCAAGCCTTGGCGGGAGCACTGTTTCCGCGCGCTGGAATATGGGAGCATTGCAGCCATTCCCTAGTTGGTTGAAATGGATATATATAGATGAAGAAGATGATTGCCCTGCTGGCGGGTGGTTTGTTGCTCTCCTCGGCCGCACAGGCCAAAGGGGAGGCGGGGGAGTTTGATTATTACGCCATGGCGCTCTCCTGGTCGCCCGAGCACTGCGCCGTCAAACCGGCGGATCGGGACCAGTGTTCCCGCAAGCTGGGGTTCGTGCTGCACGGTCTCTGGCCTCAGTACGATCGCGGTTATCCCAGCAGTTGCACCCGCGAACGGCTCGATCCCGATATGGAGAGCGAGTTTGCCGACCTTTACCCCAGCCGTTTCCTCTATCGCCATGAGTGGGAGAAGCACGGTACCTGCTCCGGTCTGAGCCAGCAGGCCTTCCATCAGCTGGCTAGCGATCTGCGCCAGAAGGTGAAGATCCCGGTGGCCTATCAATCCCCGGAAGCGCCGCTGCGCAAGAGCACCTTCCAGCTCAAGGCCGATCTGGCGAGCGCCAACCAGTGGCTGGCGCCCGACAACATCACGGTGGCTTGCGCCGATGGTGGCCGCTTCCTGCGGGAGATCTACATCTGCGTCAATAAAGAGGGGACGGATGCGGTCACCTGCTCCGCCGAAATGCAAAAGCGTGAGCGTCGCTCCTGTGGTCAGCCGGACTTCCTGCTGCGCAGCGTGCGTTAAGCCTTCACTCTCTCCATCAGGCCCCTTGCGGGCCTGATGTTTAACCACAGCTATCGGAAAGGAGTCTGAAAGATGGATGGCAACAACCGGTTTGGCCCGCAAGAGCGGGCAATGCTGCTCGGGGTGAAAGGAGTGGGGCCGACGGTTATCGAGCGGATCGAACAGCTTGGCTACCATACCCTGGCCGGATTGGCCGAGGCCGACACCACCCATATTGTCCAGCGGGTAGCCAGCATGCTGGGCTCGACCTGTTGGCAGAACAGCCCGCAGGCGCGCAGTGCCATCGACGGCGCCATTGCGCTGGCCCGTGCACATCTGGTCGCCGATACGACAAGTGGGATGAATGGATGAGCTTCTTTAGCGAACTGGGGATGCGTTATCCCATCATTCAGGCACCGATGGCCGGTGTGCAGGGCTGCGAGCTGGCGCTGGCCGTGACCCGTGCGGGCGGCTTGGGCTCCTTGCCTGCCGCCATGCTCACGCCAGCGGAGCTGCGCAGCGAACTGGAGCGTCTTGCCCAAAGTGGTCTTGGGCCATTTAACATCAACTTCTTCTGCCATCGGCAACGGGAACCGGATCCCGTTGTACTGGCCCGCTGGCAGCAGTGCCTTGCTCCCTACTATGCCGAGTTCGGCGTACAGCCCCCAGCTGTTACGACGGCGCCAAGCCGTGCACCTTTCAATGGGGAACATGCCGCCATGGTGGCTGAGTTCAGACCGGCGGTGGTCAGCTTTCACTTCGGCCTGCCCGCGCCCGAGTTGCTTGTCCAAGTGAAGGCGGCGGGGGCCAAGGTCTTGGCCAGCGCCACCACGGTGGCGGAGGCCGTATGGCTTGCCCAGCACGGTGCCGACGCCATCATCGCTCAGGGATTGGAGGCGGGCGGCCATCGCGGTCATTTCCTCTCCGATGATCTCGCCTTGCAGCAGAGCACCTTGACCCTGCTGGCGCAGATCCTCGCGGTGACCGATCTGCCGGTGATTGCCGCTGGCGGTATCGTCGATGACAAGGGGATCGCCAACGCGTTGGCAATGGGGGCGAGCGCCGTGCAGATGGGCACTGCTTTTCTCTGCTGCCATGAAGCGACCACCTCGGCGTTGCATCGCGCCGCCATCCATTCACCAGAGGGCCAGCAGACGGCACTGACCAATCTGTTCAGTGGACGTCCGGCGCGGGGGATCGTCAACCGTCTTATGAAAGAGCTGGGCCCGCTCTCGGATCTTGCCCCTCACTTCCCCTATGCCAGTGGCGCACTGGCCCCGCTGCGCGTCGCCGCCGAGAAGGCGGGGGATAGTGGCTTCTCTCCGCTCTGGGCTGGGCAGGATGTATCGGGCTGCCGGGATCTTCCCGCTGGTGAGCTGATGGCGTGCTGGGTCAAAGAGGCTGGATTGGGATAAGCGCTTCTATATATTCCTCATAGGCCTTCTTATATAGAAGATGTCGAGGGCGCTGCGCGTTAGACGCGACAGTGCGGCAATGGTGGATGAGTGCCAGGCCAGTACCCTTGTAAGGCATTTATCCGGTGTAAAACGTCCTCACTTCACCCTTGGTTGTGGATAAGTCTGTATAAAGGCTGTGTGTTAATATGAATAACCAAGAAATTGCACTTTTTTGCAATTTTATTGCGGTAAAGCCTTGTCAATGTGAGCTGGATCTCTATAATGCGCCACATCGACAGGGCAAGCGGCAACGCAAACAGCCGAGTCGATAACCTCGAAAAGCCTTTGAAAATAAGGCTTGACTCGAGAAGGCGGTTGAGTAGAATTCCACTCCCGCAGCAACACTCTGTTGCATCGCTCTTTAACAATTTGAATCAAGCAATCTGTGTGGGCACTCACAGCATCGAACATCAAAAACAATTTTTGATTTTCAAT
>NZ_JAAKTL010000016.1:0-97189 GCF_049174415.1 Aeromonas sp. 601039 | reverse complement strand
CCCCGATGCGGTACATAGGGGGTTCTGAGTAGAGAAATGCTAGTTGAAAATGTGTAAACCTATTTCAGGACTAGACATTACGGTGAGCGTTACTGGCGCCAGAAGGAGGGGAAGAAGAGCACGGCGACCGTCAGGATCTCCAGTCGTCCCAGCAGCATGCCGAATGACAGCAGCCATTTGGCCGATTCCGGCAGGCTGGCAAAGTTGGTGCTGGGGCCGACCACCGGGCCCATGCCCGGGCCGACGTTGGCAACGGCGGTGATGGAGCTGGATATGGCTGTCAGGGGGTCAAGCCCGATGGCGCCCAGCAGTGCGGCTATCATCAGAATGATGGCGAAGTAGGCCAGCACGAAGGAGATCATTGAGCGGATGATGGCGTCATTGACTGTCCGGCCGTTGTACTTCTGGGGAAATACGCCGGAAGGGTGCATCAGTTGGCGCATCTGCTTCTTGAACAGGGCAAAGGCCACCTGTACCCGGAAGATCTTGAGGCCGCCCGCAGTGGAGCCAGAGCAGGCCCCAAGAGCCAGCAGCACGATGAAGACGATGCTGGCGAGCGGCCCCCAGGTGCCGAAGTCACCAAGACCATAGCCGGTGGTGGTGAGTACCGAGACGATGTTGAAGCAGCTGATGCGCAGGGCATCCCAGAAGCCGAACAGATCTCTCTCCCACAGATAGAAGGTCATGATGACTGTGACCCACACCACCAGCCAGAAGAAGCCGCGCACCTGGGCATCCTTGAGCAGGCTGTAGTCCCTGTGATTCAGGCTCTGCACATAGAGTAGAAAGGGCAGGCCGCCGAGGAACATGAACAGGGTGCCAATCCAGTGTGCCGAGTTGGAGAAGTGGGACATGGATTGATCGGAGGTGGAGTAGCCGCCGGTACTGAGGGTGGTCATGGCGTGGTTGATCGCCTCGAACATATTCATGCCGCTGGCCCAGTAGGCCATGAAGCAGAGCATGGAGAGCACCAGATAGACCACAACGATGTTGTTGGCGACCGTCTTGGCACGCGGGGCGCTTTTGTCTGACCAGTCCGAGCTCTCGGTCTGGAACAGCTTCATGCCGCCGACGTTGAGATAGGGCAGTACGGCAACCGCCATCACGATAAAGCCGACCCCCCCCAGCCACTGTAGGATGGATCGCCACAACAGGATGCTGTGGGCCATGTTGTCGAGGCCGGATAGCACGGTAGAGCCCGTGGTGGTCACCCCCGACATGGTCTCGAAGTAGGCGTCGGTAAAGTTGATGTGGGTGATGAAGACAAAGGGCAGCGCCCCGAAGATACAGGCAACCACCCAGACCGAGGTGGTGAGCAGGAACATCTCCCGCACCCCCAGATGAAACTCCGCCTTGCGGCCGTAATGGAGGCAGAGCAGGGCGGCGCCGTGGGTGATCAGCACGGACTTGAGAAACTCGACAAATCCCTCTGACCCGGTGAGCAGTGCCAGCAAGGTGGGCAGCCACATGAAGAGCGCCAGCTTGGAGAGCACCAGCCCGAGGGTGAAGATAATGGGACGCAGTTTGATCATGTTCGATAACCTGGTCGTTGATTAACAAAAGACCCGGACCATCCCCTTGGAGGAGCTGAGCCGGGTCTGGTTTGACAGCCTGTGCGCATGAAGACGTTACAGGAAGAAGGGGCTTGGCTGGAACAGCCGCTCCACTTCCGGGATGTACTTCTTGTCCACCAGGAACATGACCACGTGGTCATCCTGCTGGATCTTGGTACGATCGTGGGCGATCAGCACCTCATCCCCGCGCACTACGGCACCGATAGTGGTACCCGGCGGCAGCTTGAGCTCGCCCACCGTCTTGCCGACCACCTTGGAGGTGTTCTCGTCACCGTGGGCAATTGCCTCGATCGCCTCGGCAGCGCCGCGGCGTAGGCTGTAGACGTTGGCGATATCGGCTCGGCGCACATGGGTCAGCAGGGCCGAGATGGTGGCCTGTTGGGGCGAGATGGCGATATCGATGGAGCCACCCTGCACCAGATCCACGTAAGCGCCGCGCTGGATCAGCACCATGGTCTTCTTGGCACCCATCTTCTTGGCGAGCAGCGCCGACATGATGTTGGCCTCATCCTCGTTGGTCACGGCGATGAAGACGTCGATTTGGTCGATGTGCTCCTCTGCCAGCAGCTCCTGATCCGCCGCATCGCCGCAGAAGACGATGGTGTTCTCCAGCAGTTCGGAGAGCTGCTCCGCCCGCTTCTGGTTGCGCTCGATGAGCTTGACGCTGTAGCGCTTCTCCAGCTGGCGGGCGAGACCCGCGCCGATGTTGCCACCACCGACGATCATGATGCGGCGGTAGGGGCTCTCGAGGCGCTGCAGCTCAGACATCACGGCACGGATATGGCCCGCGGCGGCGACGAAGAAGACCTCGTCATCCGCTTCGATGATGGTGGTACCTTGCGGGCGGATCGGGCGGCCCTGACGGAAGATGGCCGCTACCCGGGTCTCGATGTTGGGCATGTGCTCGCGCAGGGTGGAGAGGGCGTTACCTACCAGCGGGCCACCGTAGTAGGCCTTGACCGCCACGAGACCGACGCGGCCACCAGCGAAATCAACCACTTGCAGGGCACCCGGATACTCGATCAGGCGACGAACATAGTCGGTCACCAGCTGCTCCGGCGCGATCAGGTGATCCACCGGCACCGATTCCGGCAGGAACAGGCGATCCCGTTCGGTCAGATAGGCTGGTGAGCGGATCCGCGCCACCTTGTTCGGGGTGTTGAACAGGGAGTAGGCCACCTGACAGGCGATCATGTTGGTCTCGTCACTGTTGGTGACGGCGACCAGCATGTCGGCATCCTGAGCCCCCGCTTCGCGCAGCACCTTGGGGTGGGCGCCGTGCCCGTTGACTACCCGCAGGTCAAACTTGTCCTGCAGTTCGCGCAGGCGCTCGCTGTCGGTGTCGACGATGGTGATGTCGTTGTTCTCCCCGGCCAGGTTCTCGGCCAGGGTGCCGCCGACTTGGCCGGCTCCCAAAATGATGATTTTCATAGGGAACGTCTACTCACGTTGAGGCAGTAAAGGGGAGCGCCAGAACGGAGCTGGCGGCTCTCCCGAATGAGGTTTGTCATGCCCGGCTCAGAGCTTGACCAGTTTGGCGTAGTAGAAGCCATCCATCTCGGCTTCACCCGGCAGGAACTGGCGGCCCGGGCAGTCCGGGGTGTCCTGTTCGTGCAGCGGTACCAATTTGGCATCTTTGGTCGCGGCAAGGAAGGCACGGATCTGTTCGCGGTTCTCTTCCGGCAGGACGGAGCAGGTAGCGTAGAGCAGGGTGCCACCGCTTTTCAGCTTGCCCCAGAGGGCATTGAGAATACGGCGCTGCAGCTCGGCCAGCTCGCGGATGTCCTGATCACGGCGCAACCACTTGATGTCGGGATGGCGACGGATGACGCCGGTGGCGGAGCAGGGGGCATCCAGCAGGATGCGGTCGAACTGACCCTCCGGCCACCACTGTTCCGGTGCCGCGGCATCGCCATGGATCACCTTGGCGGTGAGGCCGATGCGGTCCAGGTTCTCCTGCACTCGCTTGAGGCGGTTTTCGTCGGCATCGACGGCGACCACGCCAGCCAGCTTGGGCTGACGCTCCAGCAGGTGGGCAGTCTTGCCACCGGGTGCCGCGCAGGCATCCAGTACCCACTCACCCGGTTGTGGGTCGAGCAGTGCCGCGGCCTGTTGTGCGGCACCATCCTGTACCGAGCAGTCACCGACCTCGAAGCCGGGCAGCTTGGTCACATCGCAAGGTCGCTCCAGCAGGATGCAATCCTCGCCCTCTTCACCGGCCACGGCATTGATGCCGACTTCAGCCATGCGAGCCAGCATGGCATCGCGGCTCTGGCGCTGGCTGTTGTTGCGGATCCACATGGGAGGGCGTTGGTTGTTCGCCTCCATGATGAATTCCCACTCATCGTGATAGGCCTGACGCAGGCGCTTGGTGAGCCACTCCGGATGACCGAGGCGAATGCTGGGAACGCGGTCGATGCGCAGCAGAATGACTTCGGCGCTGCGCTGGAAGTTGCGCAGCACGCCGTTGATGAGGCCACGCAGTGAGGTGCCTTTGAGCAGTTTGACGGCGTTGACGGTCTCGGCCACCGCGGCGTGAGCCGGAATGCGGGTGTAGATGAGCTGATAGAGACCGACCAGGATGAGGTAGTGGAAAATGCGGCTCTTGTTCTTGAGCGGCTTGTCCATCATCTCGTTGACTGCCGCATCGAGGCGGGGCAGCCAGCGCAGGGTGCCGTAGCAGAGTTCTTGCAGGAGAGCACGATCGCGAGGCGCGACCTTCTCCTGGGCAGCAGGCAGAACAGCGGAGAGGGATTGACCCTGATCCAGCACCTGTTGAATAACGAGAGCGGCCTGTGCACGTGTTTTCATAGAGTTACCTTAGATGCGCAAGTCGGGGCCTGGGCCCCGCTTGTGTCAATTCAATCCAGTTCAATTCAATTGCGTGCCGGGTTCAAACCAGTCGCGGCGAGAGTTGAGCAGATCCGAAACGGACATCGCCTTCTTGCCGGGCGGTTGCAGGGTCAGCAGGCGCAGTACCCCTTTGCCGGTCGCGATATCGATCCCCTGCTTGTCGGCCTTGAGCAGGGTGCCGGCGGGTTGGCCGTGGTCGATGTCGATGACGGCGGCTTGCCATACCTTGATGGTCTGGTCAGCTACTTCAAACCAGCTGATGGGCCAGGGGTTGAACGAGCGGATGCAGCGTTCGATGGCAACAGCCTCCATCGACCAGTCGATGCGGGCCTCTTCCTTGGAGAGCTTTTCGGCGTAGTTGGCCAGCGCATCATCTTGCGCCTCGGCAGCGGTTTCACCGGCAGCCATGGCATCGATGGTGTCGACCAGCGCCTGCGGACCCAGCTCTGCCAGCTTGTCATAGAGGCTGGCAGAGGTCTCGTCGGCGGCGATGGGGCAGCTTACCTTGCGGATCATGGCGCCGGTATCCAGCCCCACATCCATCTGCATGATGGTGACGCCGGTTTCGCTATCGCCCGCCCAGATTGAGCGCTGGATCGGTGCCGCGCCACGCCAGCGGGGCAGCAGGGAGCCATGGACGTTGATGCAGCCCAGACGCGGGGTATCGAGTACCGCCTTGGGCAGGATCAGGCCATAGGCCACCACGACCATCAGGTCTGCGCCAAGGGCGGCCAGTTCGGCTTGCGCCTCTTCCTTGCGCAGGGTAGCGGGCTGGTAAACCGGCAGGTTGTGGGCCAGTGCCAGCTCTTTGACCGGGCTGGCGGTGAGCTTCTGGCCACGGCCGGCGGGCTTGTCGGGCTGGGTATAAACGGCAACGACCTCGTGGTCGGAAGACAACAACGCCGCCAGGTGACGGGCGGCGAAGTCGGGAGTACCGGCAAAAATCAGTTTCAGCTTATTCAATGGGGCAGATCCTCAGAGGACTTTGCGATCTTCACGGGCCATCTTTTCCAGCTTCTGGCGAATGCGCTGGCGCTTGAGCGGGGACAGGTAATCCACGAACAACTTGCCCATCAGGTGGTCCATCTCGTGCTGGATACAGATGGCGAGCAGGTCGTCCGCTTCCAGCTCGAACGGTTTGCCGTGGCGATCCAGGGCGCGGATCTTGATCTGCTCAGCGCGAGGCACCAGAGCGCGGCTGCCAGGCACGGAGAGACAACCCTCTTCAATGCCGGTGCTGCCACACTGGGAGATCACTTCCGGATTGATCAATACCAGAGGATCTTCACGGTTTTCAGAGACATCGATCACTATGATGCGTTGATGAATATCCACCTGCGTTGCGGCTAGGCCAATGCCTTCCTCCGCATACATGGTTTCGAACATATCATCTACAATTTGTTGTAACTCGGGTGTAAAGGTCTCGACAGGGGCTGCGATAGTACGCAGACGCTCATCGGGAAAACGCAATACATCTAGAATGGCCATAGTTTTTTCTTTAGTTTCGTATAAATGCAGTCAATATTGGCGTAATTCTAGTCATTTACGCCGACAAAAAACAGCAACACTTTGCGCGCAGAGGTAACAGGGAGTGTTATGTATCTGAAGCAAACCATCCTCACCTGCCTGCTGGTGACCATGAGCCAAGCTGCTCTGGCCGATCAGCTGAGGTTGAAAGCGGGTTATCCCGAAAGCTATGTAGTGCAAAAAGGCGATACCCTGTGGGATATCTCCGGCAAATATCTCTCTGAGCCATGGCTGTGGCCCCGGCTCTGGAACATCAATCCACAGATTGCCAATCCGCACTGGATCTACCCAGGGGACGTGCTGCACCTGAGCTGGGTCAATGGTGAGCCCCGGCTGGGCAAAGCGATGCAGGGGGACAAACAGGTCATCCGTCTCGGCCCGAAAACCCGTTATGAGAGCAAGGCAAATCCTATCCCTACTCTGCCCTTCAGCGAGATAGGTCCCTTTTTGCAGACGGACCATATTTTGGCCGACAGTCAGCAGCAGAAAATGCTGCCCTATTTGCTGGGTTCAGACGAAAAGCACATTGGAATGCTTGAGGGGGACACCCTCTATGTGCAGGGAGCTCTGATACCGGGCAAGATGTATGGCATCTATCATCCCGGGGTGGTCTACAAGGATCGCGAGACAGGTGAGCTTTTGGGTCAGGAGGCCATCTTTGCAGGCGTGGTGCGTGCGGTAGCGCTGCTGGATGATGATCGGAGCGAAGTTACTCTCACCCACAACCAGCGTGAAGTATTGCAGGGTGACAAGATTATGGAGCTGCCCCCTCAGGAGAACATGCCTGCGGTTTTCATGCCCAAGGCTGCCCCGGCGATTGCCCCTGGCTACATCATCGACTTGCCGAGCAAAGCCAGGGGAGGGGGCAAGTTTGATGTGGTCTTGATTAACAAAGGCGCTCGGGATCAACTCTCCGCGGGCGATGTGCTCGATGTTCGGCGTCCGGGGGCTGCGCTGGTCACCAAGAATGGTGCAGTGAAATACAAGGAGTTCTCCTCTGTCTACGACAAGGTGTTCTACAGTAGTGGCAACCAGAAGGCACCACTGCCCTCTGAAGCGATTGCCCGCGTCATGTTGTTCAAGGTGTATGACAAGCTGAGTTATGGCCTCATCATGCAGAGCAAGGACATGGTGAGCTCGGGTTATCAGGTCACTCACTTCTGACGTGCACTACCCCGATGAGCGCTTGGCGCTCTGGTTAACCCTCAATGCGGTTACCGGAATCGGCCCTGTAACCGCAGTTCGGCTGCTGGAGCAGATCGGCGGTTCGATTGATGCTCTGTTTCAGAGCGATGAAACACAGTTGCACGGTATGGGGCTGTCGTCAGAGCAGATCAAACAACTGCGCTGGCCCTCGCCGGTTGTTGAGCAGAGTCTGGCTTGGGCCGCGTTACCTGGCAATCTCCTTGTTCCGCAAGATCACCCTGTTTATCCGCCCTTGTTGCGTGAAATTCCCGCGGCCCCCCTGTTGCTCTACTGCCGTGGCGATCTTGAAGCGCTGTCGCTACCCCAGCTGGCGATGGTGGGGACACGTCATCCCACCTATGCAGGCAAAGATAACGCGTCCCGTCTCTGTAGCGAACTGGTTAGATGCGGGTTCGCCATCACCTCGGGCCTTGCGCTCGGTATCGATGGTGTTTGCCATCAGCAGGCGCTGGCTTGTGGTGGTATCACCCTTGCCGTGTTGGGCTCCGGGCTGGATTGCCTCTACCCCAAACGCCATCAGGGACTGGCAGGTCAGATTCTGGAGAAAGGTGGTTTGCTTATCTCCGAGCTGGCGCCGGATAAAGGGCCGCTGGCTGAACATTTTCCTCGTCGCAACCGTATTATCAGTGGTCTGTCGTTGGGAACTCTGGTGGTGGAGGCGACCGAGCAGAGTGGTTCGCTGATCACCGCTCGCTATGCACTGGAGCAGGGGCGCGAAGTGTTTGCGGTACCCGGCGCCCCGCAAAACGCCCAGGCGATAGGGTGCAACAGATTAATTCAGCAGGGGGCCAAACTTGTGCTGAGTGCGGCCGATATAGTGGAAGAGTTGCCAGAGTGGTTCGCACGGCCAGATCCGTCGGCCATACCATCTGAGCAACAGCATAATAGCGAATTGCCTTATGCTGATTTGTTGGATAACGTAGATTACGAGACCACGAGCGTGGATACCGTTGCCGAGCGGACCCAGCTTCCTGTCGAAGTGGTATTGGGCAGGTTGGTAGAGCTGGAGTTGGTCGGTGCAGTGATGGCGGTAGCCGGTGGATACGTCAGAGCGAGGAGGGCGAATCATGTTTGATGTATTGATGTACCTTTTCGAGACCTACATCCACAGCGATGCAGATGTGATGGTCGAGCAGAATGAACTCACCGAAGAGTTGAGCCGAGCCGGTTTTGACAAGGAGGAGATCGACAAGGCGCTCGACTGGTTGGAGCGACTGGCCAATCTGCATGATAGCGAGCGGGAGGTCTATGTGGCCGCCAGCGCGCAAGGCTCGATGCGTATCTATGCCCCGCAAGAGCTGGCACGCCTCAGCACCGAGTGCCGCGGGTTCCTGCTCTTTCTGGAACAGGCCCAGGTACTGAATGCCGAAACCCGCGAGATCTGTATCGAGCGTCTGCTCGAGTTGGACAAGCCGGATATCGAGCTGGATGACCTGAAGTGGGTCGTCATGATGGTGCTGTTCAACGTACCGGGCAGTGAAAATGCCTACCAGCAGATGGAAGAGCTGGTGTTTGATGAGTCAGACGGCGTCATTCACTGACAGTCCGGTGCCGCGCTGGTAGAATTCAGGCCATCTGGATTTCAAGGCGCGGCCCATGTCAAAAATCGATCATCACCTCTTTTCAGCCCACGAACATGCCTTCGAGCGCGAGCCGTGCCCGCAGTGCGGGGCCGAGCTGGTGATCCGCCAGGGCAAACATGGTCCCTTTCTCGGCTGTTCTGCCTATCCTGCCTGTGATTACATTCGCTCCCTGACGCCATCCGGCCGCGACATCGAAAAGGTGCTCGAAGGCTCTGCCTGTCCCGATTGCGGAGAGCCGTTGGCGATCAAGAAGGGGCGTTACGGTCTGTTTGTCGGTTGTACCCAGTATCCGGCCTGTCAGCACATCGAATCCCTGCAGGAGAGCGACGATACCCAGATCCTCTGCCCCGAGTGCGGCAAGGGTCATCTGGTGAGCCGCACCTCCCGCTACGGCAAGCAGTTTTACTCCTGTGATGGCTATCCACACTGCAAATATGTGGTGAACGACAAGCCGATCCCCATGCCTTGTCCCGCGTGTGGTTGGGGCATCATGGTAGAGAAAAAAGTGAGGGGAACTCTGCGTTGGGTCTGTCCGCAAAAGAAATGCGGCCACCAAAGTGAGCAGGTATAATCCCGCCGCCGCAACCGGATTGAAACGTTTTCGGTGAACTTCAACCCCCCACTTGGAGTAAGGAAATTCCCACCATGAATAAACCCTTTGTTGCCGTATTGATGGGCTCTGATTCTGATTTCCCCGTGATGCAGACTACCCTCGAGGTGCTCAAGTCATTTGATATCGCAGTGGAAGTCAAAGTCACCTCCGCGCACCGCACGCCGGCTGCGACCCATCAGTATGTGACCGAGGCCGAGGCCCGTGGCTGCAAGGTCTTTATCTGTGCTGCCGGTCTGGCGGCGCACCTGGCGGGTGCCGTAGCCGGCATCACGACTCGTCCTGTGATCGGGGTGCCCATCGATGGTGGCCCGCTCAAGGGGCTGGATGCGCTACTCTCCACCGTGCAGATGCCGGGTGGTGTACCGGTGGCGACCGTGGCGATCGGCAAAGCCGGTGCCAAGAACGCAGGTTATCTGGCAGCCCAGATGCTGGCAGTAGCCGATGATGAACTGGCGGCCAAGGTTCGGGCCGAACGCCAGAAGAATGCTGAAGAGGTGATGGCCAAGGATGCCGCCCTGCAGGCTCAACTCAAGTAAGTGAATAGGTGGCGATCCGGATGTGTCGTATTTTTCCTGTGCAACAGCAACACGTCACTTTGCCATGGTCGCCGCCATACGGATTCAACTTGCTACTAAGTGACGAGGCGGCAGCGTGGCTGCCGCATTTTTCCTATGCCAAATGAATTTGAACAGGCGGTTGCCGCCCTCCAACAGGAAGGGGTGATTGCTTATGCGACCGAGGCCGTGTTTGGTCTGGGTTGTGATCCCGACTCCGAAGTGGCGGTGCAGCGACTGCTGGCCATCAAACAGCGTCCGGTTGAGAAGGGGTTGATCCTGATTGCTGCCGACGTAGAGCAATTGCAGGATTACATCGATCTGAGCCAGCTTAGCGGTGAACAACTGGCTCGGGTTGAAGCCAGCTGGCCCGGCCCCTTTACTTGGATCATGCCTGCCCGTGCAACGACGCCGACCTGGCTGACCGGGCAGTTCGAGACCCTGGCGGTGCGCGTGACGGCTCATCCTCAGGTGCAGGCGTTGTGCCGTGCATTTGGCAAGCCGCTGGTCTCTACCAGCGCCAACCTGACCGGTGAGGAGCCTGCCCGCCGGGTGGCCGATATTGGTGAGCGGCTGGCAAGCAAGTTGGCCTATATCCTGCCCGGTGAAGTGGGTGGTCAAGCCAACCCATCAGAGATCAAGGACGCCCGAACCGGTGCCATTATTCGCCCCTCCTGAGCGGGCGGATGCGTCATGATTTGCCATCAATCCGCTGAGCGGTGAGCTCACCGGATTGATTTAACTATAAAAATGGACAGGGCGTTCACGATCCTGCCTGACTGGAGACAAGATGAGCAAACCGGATGTGGCCCAGGTCAAGGCCTTCCTGTTGCAGTTGCAGGACGAGATCTGCCGTGGTCTGGAGCAGGCCGACGGCAGTGGGCACTTTGTGGAAGATGCCTGGAGCCGTGAAGGCGGTGGTGGTGGTCGCACCCGTGTGCTGCGCCACGGCGCGGTGATCGAGCAGGGGGGCGTCAACTTCTCCCATGTCTATGGCGATGCCATGCCTGCCTCTGCTACAGCCCATCGGCCAGAGTTGGCCGGTCGCAAGTTCGAGGCTATGGGCGTGTCGCTGGTGATCCATCCGCACAACCCCTATGTGCCGACCAGCCACGCCAACGTCCGTTTCTTCATTGCCGAGAAAGAGGGTGAAGAGCCCATTTGGTGGTTTGGCGGTGGCTTCGATTTGACGCCTTTCTACCCGTTTGCCGAGGATGTGCAGCATTGGCATCAGGTCTCCCGTGATCTCTGCCAGCCGTTCGGTGATGAGATCTACCCCGAGTTCAAATCTTGGTGCGATCGCTACTTCTTCCTCAAGCACCGCAACGAGACACGGGGGGTGGGCGGTCTCTTCTTCGACGATCTGAATCGCTGGCCCTTTGCCGACTGCTTTGCCTTTATGCAGGCGGTAGGTTGGGGTTATCTTGATGCTTACCTGCCGATCATTGAACGACGCAAGGTTCTACCCTATGGCGAGCGGGAGCGGGAGTTCCAGCTCTATCGTCGCGGCCGTTATGTGGAGTTCAATCTGGTGTATGACCGTGGCACCCTGTTCGGGTTGCAGACCGGCGGACGTACCGAGTCGATCCTGATGTCGATGCCACCGCTGGCCCGTTGGGAGTATGACTGGCAGCCGGAGGCGGGCACTCCTGAAGCCTTGCTCTACACCGATTACCTCACGCCGCGAGAGTGGCTGTGACCAGAGGGACCATGATGGTCCCTTTTTACTGGCCGTTATTCGGCTTGTTCCCGAGAGTGAAAACCCGTTAAATCGGAATATTGCCCTCTGATGGAACTCTTTGATGGATCGTTATCTGGTTTTTGGCCACCCTGTGCGCCACAGCAAGTCCCCCTTCATTCACACCCTGTTTGCCAGACAAACCCAGCAAGAGCTGGAGTATGGGCTGGCTGAACCTGCCGTCGACGAGTTTGCCCAAGCCCTGCGCACCTTCTTTGACCAAGGGGGCAAGGGATGCAATGTCACCGTTCCCTTCAAGGAGCAGGCATTCACTCTGGTCGATCGCTTGAGCCCGAGGGCCAAGCGGGCTCAAGCGGTCAATACCATCAAGCTGACCGATGATGGCGTGTTGCTGGGGGATAATACCGATGGCGCCGGTCTGGTCGCCGATCTCAAGTCCCATGGTGTGACGCTGGCTGATAGCCGGATCCTGCTGCTGGGTGCCGGTGGCGCGGCTCGTGGTGCATTGGCGCCGCTGCTGGCTGAGTTGCCGAGCGAGCTGGTGATCGCCAACCGCACCCACACAAAAGCGCAACAGTTGGCTGCCGAATTCTGCGATCTGGGGCCTGTGACTGCCCAGACCTATGAGCAGTTGGCAGGGCCATTCGATCTCGTCATCAATTCGACTTCTGCCAGCCTGCAAGGAGAGCTGCCGCCGTTGGCCCCCACCCTGATCCACACGGATATTGCTATCTACGAAATGATGTATGGCGCCTCGGATACGGCGTTTATCAGTTGGGCCAAACAGCATGGGGCCCGTCAAACCATGGATGGACTCGGCATGCTGGTGGAACAGGCCGCCGAAGCGTTTACCGTGTGGCGCGGAATTCGTCCCGGGACTAAACAGGTATTGAGAGAGTTGAAGCGTAACTTGGGGGTGATATGAACCAGGGTATTCTGTTTCCTGACCTGATGGAGTGGCAGGCTGACGAACAGCGGGTGCGTTTTCCTGCCCAGCAGATGGGGGCGTTGATAGATTGTTACATCAGCCAGCGGCGACTGGAGAGAATGACAGGTCTGGCGCTGACGAGAGAGGATGACATCGTCAGAGCCTTCGAAAGTGTGCGTTTTGATATTGAAGATATGGCTGAAAAACTCATTGAAGAACAAGAGTTTGCTGAAGATGGCGCTATCTATCTCTGATTTTTCAAAGTTTTTTTGTTTTGTAGCGGAACTACTTTGAAATGGCGCTGACTAACTAGATAGTTGAGGAAGTGCTAGCTAGTCACCTTTATAACCCCCCGGTATTCGTACTGGGGATTTTTTTATCTGCATGAAAATAAAAGATTTTTTCTTAATCTGTAAGTTGTGAAACTAAATTACATAAATTACTTTCACTTTCTGCTGCTTTGCTGTACAGTTGTCTGCGTAGGGTACAGAGGTAAGATGTTCTATCTTTCAGACCTTTTATTTCACGTAATTGAATGTGGCTGAATAGCTGCCCCGATGAGGTTCTCGTCGGGGTGTTTTTTTATGCGCATCATTTAGAGTAAATGCTTTAAATTGACGATGCATTTGATAGAATGAGGCTGCTTCTTGAGGAATACCTGTCGTCTGGTACTCAAGATTCAGCTTCTTCCCAATTTTTGAACTTATTATTTCAGGCTGGATGGCATCACTGTCGTCCGGCCTCATTTTTATCCCTTTTGGTTAGATCTTGTAATTAAATTTCATTTTTGTCTCTTTTTGTAATTCTGGTTCGTTTTGAAAGAACGAATTTGAAAACGCTATCAACGCCTACTTAAGTTAATTCTTTGTGTGAATTAACTGCCTATCTATATGAACTGTAAGCGGTAATAGATATAGCAAGGGAGCCGAATGCGGGGTGTTCGTCGTGAGGCAGGTGAAAGCGGCAATCTGAAACCCTTTCAATCAGCGGAGGAGTGCTCCGCCAATTGCAAGGAGAGCGAGGAGTAGATTACTCCTCGGCAGGTTGCTGTTCGTCAGCGTCCAGCAGGTCGGTATCGTCACCACTGACGTACCATTCGGTCAGGGTTTGCGCCAGCTTCTCCACACCGATATTGGTGAGGGAGGAGAACGCTTCGACCTGGATCTGGGAACCGAGGTTGGCAACGGCCTGGCGCACCTTGATCACCTGGTTGTTGCGCGGGCCGGGGCTCAGTTTGTCAGCCTTGGTCAGCAGCAGCATGACGGGCAGCTGACGGTGTGAGCTCCATTCCAGCATGTTCATGTCGGTATCTTTGAGCGGGTGGCGGATGTCCATCAGGATCACTAGACCTTTCAATGACTCACGGCGCTGCAGATACTCTGCCAGTGACTTTTGCCACTTGAGCTTCATTTCCAGCGGAACTTGCGCATAACCATAACCCGGCAAGTCGACCAGACGCTTGCCCGGTTCCAGCTCAAACAGGTTGATCAGCTGGGTACGTCCGGGTGTCTTACTGGTGCGCGCCAGGTTCTTGTGTTTGGTTAAGGTGTTCAATGCAGATGACTTACCAGCGTTGGAACGGCCGGCAAACGCGATCTCGACACCCCCATCATTTGGCAGGTGACGGATGTCGGGTGCGCTGGTCACAAAATGCACCTTATTGAAATTCAGAGTTTGTGTATCCAACGTAAATTCCCCATGGAGATAGAGGGTTATAGAGTTACTTTTTTGTAAAATGGTGTAAAATAGCGTCGCTTAAACGCGTTTATTTTAACATGCCTTCAGCGGCATGGGATCTGGAAGCCTAATAACGAAAAGTTGGAACGCCATGAAGAACCTAGTCATTACTCTTGCTCTGATGGTTGGCGTAACGGGGATGGCACAAGCCAAGGGCGATGCCGCTGCGGGACAGACCAAGGCTGCCGTTTGTGCGGCTTGTCATGGACCGGACGGAAACAGCCTGGTTGATATGTACCCCAAAATTGCTGGTCAGCACGCATCATATATCAAAAAGCAGTTAGTTGAACTGAAGGCTGCCGCTTCTGGTCAAATTGGCCGGGTTGCGCCAGTGATGGGGCCGATGGCGTTACCTTTGTCGGAACAGGACATGGATGACCTGGCGGCTTATTTCTCCAGCCTGAAGGTTACCCCTATCGCTGTCCCTGACGACGTGGTCGAAGCGGGCAAGGCACTCTATATGGGTGGTGACATGAGTCGCGGTCTGGCAGCTTGTACGGCTTGCCATGGTCCCCGTGGCTCGGGTGTCGAACAGGCGAAGTATCCAAACCTGTCCGGCCAGCATCCTGCCTATATCAAGGCTCAGCTCACCGCATTCCGTGCCGGGACGCGTGACAACGATCCGAATGGCATGATGCGGGACGTTGCCAAGAAACTGACTGATCAGGATATCGAAGCCCTCTCCAAATATGTGGCGGGTCTGCACTGATATAGTCGATACGGTCGATTTGAGTTGAAACGGGGAGCCTGGGCTCCCCGTTGTTTTTATGGCTTTCAGATAATTCTCGGTTTAATCCCCCCGTTCTGTAAGAGATCTCCCATTCTCAAGGCAGGCCAAGGCTCATAAAATTGCATAAAATATTAAATAATCATTATTTATCAACAGATTATATAAATATTGATATTTTTCGACATGTTGAGAATGTTTTGAGTGGATTGAGCCGCTTTATAGAGTTGGTACAGTAGGCTTAATGGATTCACCCACGGATTGGGTGGCGGTCTCACGACAGGGTGTTGTGAGCAGAGGATGGCTGGCGTGGCGGGATGCCATGGGCTCGGATGAGCTGGCAAAGGATTGAAGGATCAGGATGGTGACCATCTCCGGAGCGGGATGGGGTTGCGGGATGCAGACTCCCCGGCACGATGGCAGGATGCGGTCGAGACGGGTCAAACAGGCACACGCACATTCAGGAACGACCAATATAAGGTCAGGATGACCACACAAT
Organism: Aeromonas sp. 601039; assembly: GCF_049174415.1. Lineage (NCBI taxonomy): Bacteria > Pseudomonadati > Pseudomonadota > Gammaproteobacteria > Aeromonadales > Aeromonadaceae > Aeromonas > Aeromonas sp. 601039. The sequence continues at coordinate 81,689 of NZ_JAAKTL010000016.1, read as the reverse complement.
GATATGATGCGGCGACAAGTTGTCACGGAGAGGACGAAACAGATTGTTTTGCCATTCAGGATGGCGCACGCATGAACATATCAAGGCAGCTTCGGCTGCCTTTTTTCTTTTGGGTCATTAACCCGATTAGCCATTCTGTGTCAAAATACCAGCAACATGCCCAGAGGATACCGATCCTGCGGTGTTCAGTGGCCTGATTGGGCCTGATTGGTGCGGGATCCTGCTCTTGTTCCAGCCCTACTGTTCCTCGCATCGTATCCCACCGGGTGAGATCATCCCGGGTACGGGTCAAACCAGTTATTTTCGGAGTTAGCCATTCATGTCTGCCAAACAACCCACTCGCAAGCCTACTGGCAAGCGCAAAGAATCTGATGTCAGTGCTCAGGAAGGCCGTGAGCGTAAACGGGCTGCCAAGCGAAAGGGCCTGAAGGCTGGTTCTCGTCAGCAAGTTGAACAGCCGAAGAACAAGTCTGGCAACAGCCAGTCCACAGATCCGCGTATCGGTTCCCGCAAGCCGGTAGTTCTGGTGGTGGATGACAAACAGAAGAAGCCGGCAGCACCCAAGGCGGTGAAAGAGAAGAAGCTGGTGATGACGCCCGAGCAGGAGCTGGCTTCCATCGAAAACGATGACCGCTTGAATGATCTGCTGGATCGTCTTGATGCCGGTGAAACCCTGGAAGCGGCCGAGCAGGCCTGGGTTGATCAGCGTGTCGACCGTTATCAGGAGCTGATGGATGAGCTGGGCATCATCGACAACGACGATGATGAAGATGATGAGCTGCCGTTTGATGATGGCGATGACGCCGAGTTCGACGAGCAGAAACCGGCCTCCGAAGAGGAGTTGTGGGACCGTTTCAACCAGGTCGATTTCAAGCCGGAACCCAAGCCTGAGCCGAAGAAAAAGTGATGAGTGGATGGATGCTGGCCGCCCTGTTGGGCGGCCTGATTTTGTCAGGGTTGGCCATCTATGCAGGCATGCTGCTGGCCAGGCTGAGACGGCAGCAAGCGATGCAGTGGCGGGCTATTACCGCTCGCAATGAACGAATTCTGGAGAGCGTACGGGTCATTGCTCATGCGGTGCAGGAGGGGCAGTGCGATTACTCCGAAGGCGCCATTCGGCTGACCAATCTGCTGGATGCGTTGCAGATCAAGGGGGGACGAGCGTTCGTTGCCGAGTTCCCGGGTCTGTACGGGCTGTATGAGAAGGTGAAAGATATGCCGACCCATGAGGCCAGACGCGCCCTCAAGCGCAATGAAGTGATGAAGATGGATCTCGAACGCAGCGGCTACGAGGCCGAGCTGGAGGCTCAGATCCTCAAGGATGTGGCCCAGCTGAAGGATTTTCAGTTAGGTCGGTGAGCCAACAATAACAACAAGAGAGGAAGCGAGCGTGCAAGCAGAACAGATTGTGTGGGATCAGGCCCTGATCGAAAAATATAACTACAGTGGCCCGCGATACACCTCTTATCCCACTGCGCTGGAGTTCAACGAGAGCTTCGGCTATCCGGATTTTGTCCGCGCTGCCGGCCAGTATCCCGAGCGCAATCTGTCGCTCTACGTTCATATCCCTTTCTGTCACAAGCTCTGCTACTACTGCGGCTGCAACAAGGTCATTACCCGCCATCAGCACAAGGCTGACGAGTACCTCGACTACCTGGAGCAGGAGATCAAGGCGCAAGCCCCGCTCTTCAAGCATCGTCTGGTCACCCAACTGCACTGGGGTGGCGGTACACCCACCTATCTGGATGAAGCGCAAACGCGCCGTCTGATGGCCATGCTGCGTGAGCACTTCCATTTCGCCGAAGAGGGGGAGTTCAGCATCGAGGTCGATCCGCGCGAGATTGCCATTACCATGCTGGATGTGCTGCGAGATGTCGGCTTCAACCGCATCAGCCTCGGGGTGCAGGACTTTAACAAGGATGTACAGGTCGCAGTCAACCGCGAGCAGGACAACGACTTTATTAAAGCGATGCTGGAACGGGCCCGTGAACTTGGCTTCCGCTCGACCAACCTCGACCTTATCTATGGCCTGCCGCATCAGGATCGTGCCAGCTTCCACCATACGCTGGAAGAGGTGCTCAAGACGGATCCGGCGCGCCTCTCCATCTTCAACTATGCCCATCTGCCGAGCCGCTTTGCCGCCCAGCGCAAGTTGAAAGAGGTGGATATGCCTGCGCCGCAGGAGAAACTGGCCATGCTGCAGGACACCATTGCCTTCCTCACTGGCCAGGGTTATCAGTTCATCGGTATGGACCATTTTGCCAAACCCGATGACGAGCTGGCGGTGGCGCAGCGCGAGGGCAAGCTGCACCGCAACTTCCAGGGCTATACCACCCAGGGAGATTGTGATCTGCTGGGGTTGGGGGTCTCCTCCATCAGCATGATCGGTGATGCCTATTCCCAGAACCAGAAAGAGCTCAAGGCTTATTACGCACAGGTTGCAGAGCTGGGTCATGCCCAGTGGAAAGGCTGCTCGCTCAATCAGGATGACCTGATCCGCCGTGAGGTGATCAAGCGGCTTATCTGTGATTTCCGTCTGAACTTTGCGTCTGTCGAGCAGGCGCACGGTCTCAATTTCAGAGAGTATTTTGCCGACGATCTCAAGCTGCTGCAGACCTTCATCAACGATGGATTGGTGCGTATGACGGAGGATGGTCTGGAGGTCTCCTCCACGGGGCAGCTGCTGATCCGCAATATCTGCATGTGTTTCGACGTGTACTTGCGCAACAAGGCGCGCCAGCAACAGTTCTCTCGCGTGATATAAGCTTGTTTGCCGATTAGAAAACAGAAAAGGGCGCCATCGTGGCGCCCTTTTCATATGTATTTTTGCTTAAGCAGCGGGTCGGAAAGGTTCTGGTAAGAAGTCTCTGCGCTGAGGCAAGCAATTGAGAGCCAAGCAAGGGGACGGTGAAATGCAGATAAAAAGATGGGGGCGACTTGCGTCGCCCCCGGTAGTCGTATCGCTCAGATCCTTGAACGAAGTTGCTCCCTGCAATCCCTGACTGTTTACCTCTTCCTTTAGGTTTCCCCTTCCCAATCCTTTGGGGTGTCCTTTAGCCATCTTGGCCTGACGAGTCATCCTGTCCCGTCGCACTTTCTCCGTCCCGGGAGGTGTCCTTTACCACATCCTGTGGTGAGTCCATTTGCCCAACCCTGGCAGCCAGTCTTCCTGACCGACTTCATTGCGTCCGTGCATGAGTAACTATAAGGATTTTCTAACCGGCTACAACGTCAGAATGGAAAACGTTTTTTCTATTAGCTGTTTCGAAAGTGGTGTGTTTCGATTTATTCATTTATAAACAGATACTTAAGTTAATCTCCTTCACGTTTTAAGATCCTATCTTCCGATTATCTCGAGGATCTTTTAGGCTGTTTACTTACATGTGGAATGGCAGATCTCTTACACGGGATTTTGGTTGCTTTGGAAACAGATTCTGTGCTCTGATGGTGATCACCCAATGTGGGTGTGACGGCAGGAAAAGAGCAGTGAATGGGGTATTTATAGGTGCTGGTTGAGGCGCTCATAGATGGTTTGGCGCTCTTCAGGGGTGAGCGAAGAGAAGTAGTGGGTAAAGAGGCGCAGTAGCAGGGACTTGTTCATGCCGTCTTGTTGGGTCAGATTACCCAGCTCATCGATGGCCACTGTACTCATGGAGAAGGTCGCTTTTTTAAAACTGGGCTTCAGATGCTCACCACTCTCGATAAAGGCCAGTGCCGACAAGGCTTCATCCCTATGCAGACTCAACTCAAGGCTGACAACCTTGGGTTTACCCTTGGCGTAGAACTCAGCATCTTCGATAAATTCATCGACAGTGAACTTCTTCTGGTGATGCAGCTGATGCTTTTTCTTCAGATCCGCCAAGCCCATCTCATACCCCCACTTTCAGGAACTCTTTGGCGATGGCCCGGATCTCTTCGGCAGATTTGCCATCCGGTTCTATCTCCATCACCGATAATCCCTTTTCCTCACTATCGTCGTAGACGTTGCGGCCATAGGTGATGGAATTCAGTACATCGACTCCGAACGAGGCACATACCTCTTTGGCCTCGAGAATCCGCTTTACCTGATTGGGCAAAGATGGACATTGGGTCAACACAACGGCTGCATTGAGTGTCGGATTGACCATCTTGCAGGTGGTGATCAGATCTTCCATATGGGGCAGGGTCTTGAGGTCGCGGCGTTTCGGGCGCAAGGGGATCAGGGCGTGGGTGGCGACAGCCATGGTGGAGCGCAGTGCCCGGTTGTCTTGCCCGCCGCAATCGACGATGACGTAGTCATAGCGATTTTTCAGGCTAAGCAGATCGTTGCGAATATTGCCATAGAGCTGAACGCAGTTGATTTGTGGCAGATCCGGGTTGTCGTTGCGTTCCTGAATCCAGTCCGAGGTAGTGCGTTGCGGGTCGCAGTCGACCAGTAACACCTCTCCCTGAAATTGGGATCTGAGGTAGACCGCCAGATTTTGCGCCAGGCAGCTCTTGCCACTGCCACCCTTCTCCCCACCGACCAACAAGATCATGACGTTCCCCTATCCATGAGAAAACCGCTGATTTCAGTATAGGAGGGGGTTGGCTCATCACAAGGCGAGAGGAGTGATGCTCCTCTCGTTCTGCAGGTTAATAGTGAACACTGCCGCCATGCCAGCGGCAGACATAGTCGGGCACCAGCATCTGGGGAGCCTTGTCGACATGGCAGACCACCATGGGTATGGCAGGGGCTCCTTCAGCCTGACTGAGGGTGGGGAGCGCAGAGAGCAGCAAAGTCGCGAGCAACAGCATGGGTTTCATCTTCATAACAACTCCTTGGTAGTGTCATTCCTGTGTGATCCGGATCACTTTCTGAGTTAAGTCGAGGTTGGCGCCAGCGCAAGGTGAGGTGAATAAATTCAATTAATGAAAAAAGTATCAAAAGGCGTTGTGGTGACCGACGAGGATGGCTGCCCACCTTGATGCGGACTTTGTGCATATTAAGTTGAACCGCAAAAAGAGGCGGTGACTTATGAGGCTGGGCCTGATGGGGTTGGCGTCAATGCCATGATCTGGAACAAGAAAAGATTTATGCAGTGAATGTGGTCGATGTGAGTATTTATTTCTCCCGCGTTCCTCTCGTTACGGCGATGTATTCAATACACAGGTAGTAATATTCAGATATTATTTTAGTTGCCACCCATTTCATTGTTTTTTAATGTGTTTTTGTTTTTTCTTTTAATCTTTCCAGTGAGTTGGCATGAATAAAAGTTGAATCAACCTGAAATATATCGGGGTGGTTTTGCATGAAGATTCAGGGTTTGCTGAGAGGAAAATGCGTAAATTGCTACTGGAGTCATAGATTGAAAGGTGAATATATTCAGTTCAAAGTGAATGTGATCAATGTCTAAGTTTATTGCTATTGGCAGGTCTAACCTCGGCTTCGAAAGGCAAGGGCAGGATAGAACATAAGCCGATTACCCTACATAAAGAATATCCCGCCTTAGCCACGAGCATGAATAGAAGGAATCTATTCAATCACTCGCAGGGACCACTGCTAGACGGAATATAATCATGAGCAAATTTTATGTAGGTTCTGAAGTTGGCCAATTGCGCCGTGTCATGTTGCACCGCCCCAACCTCAGTCTGAAGCGTCTGACTCCTTCCAACTGCCAGGATCTGCTGTTCGATGACGTCCTGTCTGTTGAACGTGCCGGTCAGGAGCACGACAAATTCGCTCAGGTACTGCGCGATCAGAATGTCGAAGTTTTCCTGCTGACCAATCTGCTGGCGGAAACCCTGGATGTGCCGGAAGCCAAAACCTGGCTGCTGCAACATCAGGTCTCCGACTATCGCCTCGGCTCTTCTTTTGCCAACGACGTGCGCTGCTTCCTGGCTGACATGCCGCACCGCGAACTGGCCCGCATTCTCTCCGGCGGCCTGACTTACTCCGAGATGCCCTACAGCGGCGTCAACATGGTAGTGGGCATGCACGCTCCGACCGATTTCATCATCGAGCCGCTGCCCAACCACCTCTTTACCCGTGACACCTCCTGCTGGGTTTATGGCGGAGTCTCCATCAACCCGATGGCCAAGCCGGCTCGTCGCCGCGAGACCAACCATGTGAAGGCCATCTACCGCTGGCACCCGATGTTTGCCGGCCAGGACTTCATCAAGTACTTCGGTGACGAGGAGCGTGACTACGACAACTCCACCATCGAGGGTGGCGACGTACTGGTGATCGGCCGCGGCGCCGTGCTGATCGGCATGTCCGAGCGCACTACCCCGCAAGGTGTCGAGCACCTGGCTCGCAGCCTGTTCAAACATGGTCAGGCCAAGCAGGTCATCGCCATGGAGCTGCCGAAACATCGCAGCTGCATGCACCTGGATACCGTCATGACTCACATGGACATCGACACCTTCTCCGTCTATCCGGAAGTGATCCGCAAGGATGTGCAGTGCTGGAGCCTGACTCCGGGCGGCGCCACCGGCATGAACATCAAGGAAGAGGGTTACTTCGTCACCGCCATCGAGAAAGCACTGGGCGTGGATCAGCTGAAGATCATCACCACTGGCGGTGACAGCTTCGAAGCCGAACGTGAGCAGTGGAACGACGCCAACAACGTACTGACCGTACGTCCCGGCGTGGTGGTGGGTTACGAGCGCAATACCTACACCAACGAGAAGTATGACAAGGCCGGCATCACAGTTCTCTCCATCCCGGGTGATGAACTGGGCCGTGGCCGCGGCGGCGCCCGCTGCATGAGCTGCCCGATGGAACGCGACAGCATCTGATGAGACGGCGTGGCGCCGGCAGAAGCTGGCGCCACACAGAACCAAACTCGAGATTAACCACTATGAAAAAACCAACTGTCGTCGTCGCTCTGGGTGGCAATGCACTGCTCCGTCGTGGTGAGCCACTGGAAGCGGATATCCAGCGCAAGAACATTGCAACTGCCGCCAAGACCATCGCCCTGATCGCTCAGGAGTACAACGTGGTGCTGGTGCATGGCAACGGCCCGCAAGTCGGCCTGCTGGCCCTGCAGAACAGCGCCTACACCAAGGTATCCCCCTATCCGCTGGATGTGCTGGGTGCCGAGTCCCAAGGCATGATCGGCTACATGCTGATCCAGGAGCTGAAAAACCTGATGCCGAGCCGCAACGTCACCGCGCTGCTGACCCAGGTGCAGGTTGATCCCAAGGATCCGGCATTTGCCAATCCGACCAAATTTATCGGCCCCGTCTACGAAGAGGCTGAAGCCCGCACCCTGGCAGAAGAGAAGCACTGGGTGGTCAAGGCTGACGGCAAGTTCTTCCGCCGCGTAGTACCGTCCCCGCTGCCTCAGCGCATCGTTGAAGGCGATGCCATCGAAACCCTGATTGCCCAGGGCCACCTCATCATCTGTACCGGTGGTGGTGGTATCCCGGTGACCTGGGATGGCCAGAGCCTGACCGGTATCGAAGCCGTCATCGACAAGGACATGTCTGCCGCCTATCTGGCCAAGCAGATCAAGGCCGACGCCCTGCTGATCCTGACCGATGCCGATGCCGTCTATCTGGATTGGGGCAAGCCGACCCAGCGTCCGCTGCGAGTCACCAGCCCGGACGAGCTGGCCGGGGTCAAGTTCGATGCAGGTTCCATGGGGCCGAAAGTCGAAGCCTCTTGTGAATTTGTCAAAGCGACCGGCGGCATGGTCGGCATCGGCTCGCTGGAAGATGGCCTCGCCATCCTCAAGGGGGAAGCCGGCACCAATATCGTCGCCACCCGCACCGTACATGCGTAATTACCGACATCTGTACTGAGAATGCGTAGTCAACACTACTGCCCGAACTGGTCTGAAACATATATAGAGAGAACTCATCATGGCTTTTAATCTGCGTAACCGTAACTTCCTGAAACTGCTGGACTTCACCCCGCGCGAAATCCAATACATGATCGACCTGGCCATCGACCTGAAAAAAGCCAAATACGGTGGCTACGAGCGCAAGCATCTGGTCGGCAAGAACATCGCCCTGATTTTCGAGAAGACCTCCACCCGTACCCGTTGTGCGTTTGAAGTGGCGGCCTTCGACCAGGGCGCGCAAGTCTCCTACCTTGGCCCGAGCGGTTCCCAAATTGGTCACAAGGAGTCCATGAAGGACACCGCCCGTGTACTGGGTCGTATGTATGACGGTATCGAATACCGCGGCTACGGTCAGGAGATCGTGGAAGAGCTGGGCGCCTACGCCGGTGTCCCAGTCTGGAACGGCCTGACCAACGAATTCCACCCGACCCAGATCCTGGCCGACTTCATGACCATGCTGGAGCACGGCAAGGGCAAGCGTCTGGATCAAATCAAGTTCGCCTACCTGGGTGATGCCCGCAACAACATGGGTAACTCCCTGATGGTCGGCGCCGCCAAAATGGGCATGGACATCCGTCTGGTCGCGCCGAAAGCTTTCTGGCCGGAAGAGGAGCTGGTTGCCAAGTGCCGCCTGATCGCCGAAGAGACCGGCGCACGCATCACCCTGACCGAAGATGTGAAAGAGGGCGTGCTGGGTGCGGACTTCCTCTACACCGACGTCTGGGTATCCATGGGTGAAGCGAAAGAAGCCTGGGATCAGCGCGTCAAACTGATGACCCCGTATCAGGTCAACATGGATGTCATCAACGCCACCAAGAACCCGGATGTGAAGTTCATGCACTGCCTGCCGGCGTTCCACAACGACGAGACCACCATGGGCAAGGAAGTGGCTGACAAATATGGCATGAAAGGCCTGGAAGTAACCGAGGACGTGTTCGAATCCGAGCACAGCATCGTGTTCGACGAGGCCGAAAACCGGATGCACACCATCAAGGCAGTGATGGTTGCTACGCTGGGCGACTAAGGTCGCAGTAGTGGTGCCGGGGGGCGACCCCCGGCTTTTCGACCATGTGACAGCGGCATAATACCTCTAACCCTACAACCCGCAGCCTGCATGGATACCACACCCACAGAAGGAAGCTGGACCATGACCAAATTCAAGTTCCCGTCAGCCTACACGATACTGTTTGTGCTGATCGCCCTGGTGGCCGCCCTGAGCTGGATAGTGCCGGCCGGCAAATATGAGATGACCATGAACGAAGCCCTCGGCAAAGAAGTGCCGGTGGCGGGTACCTACAAACTGGTGGAGGGGAATCCCCAGGGGATCGTCGATGTGCTGCTGGCACCTATCGATGGCCTCTATAACCACGACACCTATGAGGCAGGCGCCATCGACGTCTCCCTCTTTATCCTGATCATCGGTGGTTTTCTTGGCATTGTGACCAAGACAGGTGCCATCGATGCCGGTATCGAGCGCGTCACCGATCGTCTGCGCGGCCGGGAAGAGTGGATGATCCCGATCCTGATGGCGCTGTTCGCCGCAGGCGGCACCATCTACGGCATGGCCGAAGAGTCGCTGCCGTTCTACACCCTGCTGGTGCCGGTGATGATGGCCGCCCGCTTCGACCCTGTGGTGGCTGCAGCAACCGTGCTGCTGGGGGCCGGTATCGGTACTCTGGGTTCCACCATCAACCCGTTTGCGACCGTGATTGCGGCCAACGCGGCCGGTATCTCCTTCACCGACGGTATCTGGCTGCGCGTCGCCATGCTGGTCGCCGGCTGGCTGCTCTGCGTTGCCTACGTCATGCGTTACGCCAAGATGGTGCGCAGCGATCCGAGCAAATCGCTGGTGGCTGACAAGTGGGAAGAGAACCGTGCCCACTTCCTTGGCAACAAGAGCGACCAGATGCTGGAGTTCACCCTGACCCGTAAAATCGTGCTGGGTATCTTCGTCGCCGCCTTTGCCGTGATGATCTATGGTGTGGCCGTGCTGGGCTGGTGGATGGCGCAGATCTCCGGTGTGTTCCTGGCTGCCGCCATCATCGTTGGTCTCATCTCCCGCATGAGCGAGGAGGAGTTGACCTCCAACTTTATCGACGGTGCCCGCGACCTGCTGGGTGTGGCGCTGATCATCGGTATCGCCCGCGGTATCGTGGTGGTAATGGATAACGGCATGATCACTCACACCATTTTGCACAGTGCAGAAGGGATCGTGACCGGCCTCTCCACCATCGTCTTTATCAACGTGATGTTCGTGCTGGAAGTGGTGCTCTCCTTCTTGGTGCCGTCCTCCTCCGGTCTGGCCGTACTGACCATGCCGATCATGGCGCCGCTGGCCGACTTCGCCAACGTGGGCCGCGATCTGGTGGTGACTGCTTACCAGTCTGCCTCCGGTCTGGTGAACCTGGTGACTCCGACCTCCGCCGTGGTCATGGGCGGTCTGGCGATTGCCAAGGTGCCTTATGTGCGCTGGCTGAAGTGGGTGGCTCCGCTGCTCGGTATCCTGACCGTGCTGATCGTGGTCTGCCTGAGCCTGGGGGCCGTGCTCTCCTGAGGGATAACAAGCAAGATAAAACGGGAGCCTGTGGGCTCCCGTTTTTTATGGGCGCAAGAAGTGATGAACACAAAATAGCAAGCAACAAAAAGGCGACCCGCGGGTCGCCTCGATGTATTTAGGGGAAATAGCTTAGCGTGCCTGCGCCAGCGTGCGCACCACGGCGGCATGGGCCTGACGGGTACGGCTGATATGGCGCGGCGCGACCAGCACCACGTCATTGCCCGCGACGGCGCCCATGATCTCGGGATTGGCGTTGCGATCCAGCAGGCGAGCCACCACGGTGGCGGCCCCCGGAGTGGTGTGGATCAGCACCATCTGCTGGTTGTGTACCACTTCGCGCACCATGTCGTGGATCGAGCGGGTACTGCCGGCGGGTTCCAGCTGCTCATCGACCAGGGTGTAGACCTTCTTGCCGTTGGCATTCTGCGCCTTGGCCACGCCGAGGCGGCGCAACAGACGGGAGATGGTGGACTGGCTGATGTCGGCAAAGCCGCGCTCCGACAGCTCGCGGCGGATCTCTTCCTGTGTGCTGTAACAGTGCTGACCGATGATCTGGCGACAGGCATCCAGCTGGGCCAGATCGGGCTCTTGGGCAACGGGACGACTGAGGGTTTTGACCACGGCGAATTCCTTTGATGATGACCGGAGGTAAACGCGCGATATCTGCCATAGCAGTCAGTTATCAGGTAAAAACACTGATAATCAACCTATATGCAGGGAATGAGCGGGCATTACCATCTTGCGATGGCAAATTATAGCTGACTGGAAATTCGGTGATGTGACAGGGTTCAAAAATGGGCCCCGTGGGGCCCAATCAGATATCAGTAACGCTCGCTGACGATGTCCTGAGTGAAGGACTTCTCGCAATATTTGCACTTCATCCGTACCACGCCTTTCACTTCGCGCACCCGGAAGTAGCTGTCCACCGGCTCGTTGTGGGAGATGCAGTTGGAGTTGGGACAGTGGAACACCCCGGCAATGAACTCCGGCAACTCCAGCTGGTGCTTCTTCACCACATTGAAGTCTTCAATGATGTTGACGGTCGCTTTCGGGGCGAACAGCGCCAACTGGTTGGCTTGTTGCTCGGTCAGACGGGTGTTCTCAATCTTGATGAGATCCTTCTTGCCCAGCGCGCCGGATTTCAGGTTGAAGCCGACGGTGATCCGCTCCTGGGTTTCGACCAGCTGGAACAGCTTGAGGATCTTGATGCCCTGGCCAGCGGGGATGTGATCGATGACGGAGCCGTGACGGATGGCTTCGACTTGCAGTTGGTTCTTGTCAGACATGATATTCCCCTAAGCTCAGACAGTTTCGTTCAGTACCAGTGCCAGCAGCGCCTGGCGTGCATAGACCCCGTTCTCCGCCTGCTGGAAGTAGCAAGCGTGGGGGGTCTTGTCGACCGCCACATCGATCTCGTCGACGCGGGGCAGGGGATGCAGGATCTTCATGGTGGGCTTGGCCCCTTCCAGGGTCGCCAGCTCCAGAATGAACTTGGCGGCCATGTGCTTGTATTCGGTCTCGTCGAAGCGCTCTTTCTGGACGCGGGTCATGTAGAGAATGTCCAGTTCCGGCATCACCTCTTCCATGGTCTGGTGGACGCTGAACTGGATGCCCTTCTCTTCCAGCTCTTCGCAGATGTAGTCCGGCATCGCCAGCGCTTCCGGGGAGATGAAGAAGAAGCGGCAGTTGAACAGGCTGAGGGCCTGGGCCAGCGAGTGTACGGTGCGGCCATATTTCAGGTCACCGACGAAAGCGACGTTGAGGTTGTCCAGACGGCCCTGGGTCTCATGGATGGTGAACAGGTCGAGCAGGGTCTGGCTCGGATGCTGGTTGGAGCCGTCGCCGCCGTTGATGACCGGCACGCGGGAGAATTCGGAGGCCAGACGGGCCGCGCCCTCTTTCGGGTGGCGCATCACCACCGCATCCGAGTAGGAGCCGATGATCTTGATGGAGTCAGCCAGCGTCTCGCCCTTCTTGGCGCTGGTGTTGCCACCGTCGGCGAAGCCGATGATGTTGCCGCCAAGGCGCTGTACCGCGGTCTCGAACGAGAGGCGGGTGCGGGTGGAGGCTTCGAAGAAGCAGCTGGCAACCAGCTTGTCTTTCAACAGGCTGGTGTCAGGTTCAGCCTTCAACCGTTGTGCGGTTGAGACTACCAGTTCCATTTCTGACCGGGTCAGGTCCGAAATGGAGATGACATGTTTCTTATAGAGTGGATTGGTCATCGTCTGCATTCCCTTTGACATCATTGGAGGTTTTTCGGGCACAAAAAAAAGCCCCTGAAACAGGGGCTTTTTTTAAAAATAACTGGGGATCGTTGGGGTGGGAACCGGAAACAACGGGGCCGCTCTGGTGCGCACCACCCGTCTGCAAGGCTGTTTTCTGAATCAAAAACTGCATCGTTTCGTCCCGACCTTTTTCAAAACCGGACAGATTATAGGGCCGCTTTTTTAATTGTCAAAATTTTATTTACGATGCCAATTTCAGCATGAAAAACGTTTAAGTGACGGAAACATGACGACAAATCCACACCTTGTGCGTCTCTTGCAGCGATTCCCCATCGCGGGCCATGGCGCGCAAATAACCGAGTCTGTGGTGTCCTTCCAGCAGGCAGTAGGGGCGGGGTAGGGGATGACCGTTCGGGTAGCTGGCTCCCTCCTCCGGCGCCAGCACGATGACAGGTTCCGGCCAGGTGCCTTCGCTCAGCATCTTCTCGCCGAGCCAGGAGCGACGCACATAGCGGTTGCTGCGCAGCATCTCGCCCCAGCGCTCGATCACCTCCATATGGCGGGAGTCCACCTGATCCACCAGTTGGGCGGTGGGCCAGCTTTCACAGGTGAACTGATGGCTGGCGAGATCGATAAAGCTCCAGTTGGACTCAAAACCGCGCCAATGGCGGTAAATCCACTGGGAGAGCACATTTTCAGGAATAAAGGGCACCAGTGGTGCGACCCGTTCAAGATAGGCGGGCAGGGACTCTGTTTTGCGTTCATCCCTGAAGTTGAGGGGCGCCAGTTGTTGGAGCAGTCGGTAATTGAGCATAAGTGGCCTCCCGGTACCTGATTTCACCCTACCCCCATTTATGTCCCATTCCTACCCCGGCAGGGCTGCAAATACAGCAAGTTATCCCGCTTTGCTGTACAAACAACCGCGACTTGTTCGGGATTTGTGCAATCGCATCGAAAGCGTAAAAAAAGCCTTTACCTTTGATCTCCACTCTGTATACTACGCCTCGTTTGTTGCAGGGGCGTAGTTCCAATTGGTAGAACAGCGGTCTCCAAAACCGATGGTTGCGGGTTCGAGTCCTGCCGCCCCTGCCATTTTCAGAAAGGCCAGCTCATTGAGCTGGCCTTTCGCATTTCCGGCGTTCGCCAATTTATCCCTCTCTCCTTTCTCTTCTCCTTCTTGCCGCTAGCCCTCGGTGACTGTGGCCACATTGATCTCGATGTCTGCCGCAAGAGCATTCAGTGTGCAGCAACCCGCTGTTTCAGGACGGTGACCAGCCGCTGGTGGCGGGCGGGGAGCGGCCACTCGGCGCGGTAGATCAGCCAGAGGGTGTCGATCACTTCAATGCTGCTCTGGATCACCCGGATCTTCTCCGGCTGGGCAAAGGCGGTGACGGCGAAGCGGGGCAGCACGGTAAAGCCGAGGCCGCGGGCGACCGGCTCCAGGATCAGGCCGATCTGGTTGGTAAAGCCGCGCAGGGGGAGCTCGTCAACGCGCTGGCCGGGGTAGCGTCGTCCCAACAGGCGTTGTGCCATGCTGCGGCCATCCGGGTGGTCGATAAAGCCGAGCTGACAGAGGTGCTGCCAGCTCGGCTCCTCGCCATCGTTGGGCACCACCAGACAGAGGGGTTCGCGGGCGAAGGGCTCGGCGGCGATGCTGGGGTGTTCCGGCGGCTGATCCACCAGTCCCAGATCGCTGCGCCCTGCCAGTACCGCCTGCACTATGTCGGGGGTGGGGGCGAAACGGTGCTGGATGGTGAGTCCGGGGTGCTCCTGTTGCTGGTCGAGCAGCAGGGGATAGAGCAGCAGACCGATGCTACCCGGGGTGGACAGGGTGATGGCGCCGCGGTGAGGATCGTCGTCCGAGAGGCGTGCCCGCAACTGTTCGGCGGCCTGCGCCTGTTGGCGGGCGAAGTCGAGCAGCACCAGCCCGCGCGGGGTGAGCTCCAGCTGACGGGGCTTGCGCAGCAGCAGGGTGCCAAATTCAGCCTCGAGACGCGAGATATGCTGACTGACGGCGGCCTGAGTGAGATCCAGCCGCTCGGCGGCGCGGGTAAAACTGCCGGTTTCATGCACCACCACCAGGGTGTGGAGCCAGAGTGGATTAACCATAAATTTAATTTATACCTTCGATTACTTTGGCCTTATTTTTCATTATGTCGCCCCTTCCTATCATGTCACCTGTTTCCCACACACAATTTCAAGGTGACGTATGACCTATCCACGCAACTTCTCCCACATCGGCATCACGGTGACTGACCTCGACAAAGCGGTCGAGTTCTATACCAAGGTGATGGGCTGGTATCTCATCATGCCGGCCACCACCATCAGCGAGGATGACTCTGCCATCGGCGTGATGTGCAACGACGTGTTCGGCCCGGGCTGGGGTTGTTTTCGCATCGCCCACCTCTCTACCGGCGACAAGATCGGCATCGAACTGTTCGAGTTCCCCAACAGCGAGCGCCGTGAGAACAACTTCGAATTCTGGAAGACCGGGGTGTTCCATTTCAGCGTGCAGGATCCGGATGTCGAGGGGCTGGCGGCGCGCATCGTCGCGGCGGGCGGCAAGCAGCGGATGCCGGTGCGCGAGTACTACCCGGGCGAGAAGCCCTACCGCATGGTCTACATGGAAGATCCCTTCGGCAATATCGTCGAGATCTACAGCCACAGCTATGAGCTGACCTACTCCGCCGGTGCATATCAGGGGTAAGTAACAGGCCGCCTTAGGGCGGCCTGCTGCTTTGTTGTTACAAGAGTCAGTAGCATGGAATAGCGATCTGGTTCACACGAATAGCGCGTTCTGTTGTTGATAGATGGGAAAATATACAGATTCACTAAAGTCTGTTCATATTGCGGCCGATAGCCTTTGATACATCAGGGTTTTCCCTGCCTGACACAACAACAAGGATTCGTCGTCATGACCCTCTCTCTGCGCGGCAAGCTGCTGGCCACCAGTCTTGGCGTAGTGCTGCTGATGGCATCACTGCTCGGCATCGTTGCCTTTCACACCCTAAAATCTCGCACCATGAGCGCCATCCAGAGCGAGGCGGTCAACTATGGCCACGCCTACTCGGTCGCCATCGGCGAATGGATGACGGATCGCAAGAACACCGTCCATGCGCTGGTCAACCTGATCAGCGATAACCCCCAAGCCGAGCTGGTGCCGCACCTGAAGCAGGCCTACACCTCCGGCGGCTTCGGCCTCACCTATTTTGGCTCCGCGCAGGGGGTGATGACCCGGCAGGATCCCTCCCTCAACACCGGCAACTATGACCCGCGCGAGCGCCCCTGGTATCAGGATGCGGTGAAGGCGGGGCAGCTGATCGTCACTGCCCCCTATGTCAGCGTCACCATGCAGAAGCTGGTGGTTACTCTCTCCGAGCCGGTGCGCCATCAGGGCGAGCTGGTCGGCGCCGTGGGGGCCAACCTGGCGCTCGACAAGCTGATCGATGAAGTACTGGCGATGAAGGTGCAGGGTGAGGGCTACGCCATGCTGCTCGACAGCAGCGGCCTCATCGTCGGCCATCCGCAGAAGGATCTGGCACTCAAGCCCATCGCCGAGCTGGCGCCGGGACTCTCTGCCGCCACCTTCCAGCAGTGGGGCCGCGAAAACAGCGAGCTGCACGCCGCCACCCTCGACGGGCGGGATGTGCTGCTGGCGGTACAACCGGTGCCGGGCACCGACTGGCTGCTGGCCATGGTGATGTATCGCGATGTGCTGGAGGCGCCGCTCAGCAGCCTGCTGTGGGAGCTGGTGGGGCTGACCCTGGTGCTGATGCTGGTATTCAGCGCTCTGCTCACCGCCACCTTCAAATACCTGTTCGCCGATCTCGGTCGGGTCGCGCACGCCCTGCACGACATTGCCCACGGCGAGGGGGATCTCACCGTTCACATCAACACCCACAGCAAGGATGAGGTGGGCCAGCTGGCCCAGAACTTCAACCAGTTCGTGGCGCGGCTGCATGGCATCGTCAGCCGGTTGCGGGATGTGACCATCGAGCTGGCGGCACAGTCCCGTGCCCAGGCGGCCGGGGCGCAGGCCCGCAGTCAGCGGGTACGCCAGCAGCAGGACGAGATCGTGATGGTGGCGACCGCGGTGACCGAGATGGCTTCCGCTACCCAGGAGATCGCCGGTAACGCCGAGTTTGCCGCCACTACCGCCACCGATGCGGTTGCACTGGCGGTCGCCGGTCAATCCCAGGTTGGCCAGAGTCAGCGCAGCATTACCGGTCTGGCGGACGAAGTGGCCGATGCCAGCCAGATCATCAATGAGCTCGACAACCATGCCCAGAAGATCAGCGGCATTCTGGCGACCATCAGCGGCATCGCCGAGCAGACCAATCTGCTGGCGCTCAACGCCGCCATCGAGGCTGCCCGGGCCGGTGAGCAGGGCCGCGGTTTTGCGGTAGTCGCGGACGAGGTACGGGTGCTGTCACGCCGCACCCACGACTCCACCGACGAGATCCAGCAGATGATCGAGACCCTGCAGCAGACCACCCGTCGCGCCGTGGGTGGTATGGAGACCAGCCGTCAGCTGGCGGGTACCAGCGTCGAGGATGCGGAAGCGGCCAACCAGAGCCTTGCCCGGATCAACGAGGCGATCGGCTCCATCAGCGACATGGCGACCCAGATCGCCGCAGCGGCCGAGGAGCAGACCTCGGTGACCGGCGAGATCAGCCGCAATACCGAGAATATCCGCCACGTCTCGCAAGAGCTGGCCGAGCAGGCGGGCAACGAGGCGGCTCAGGCGGCCGAACTCAAGTCGCTGACCGAGCGGCTGGAGCAGGAGATCGGCCGCTTCCGGCTCTGATCCTCAGGCCATCTTCCATGAAAAAGGGCAGCCCGCGGGCTGCCCTTTGTTATTGTCGCTGACCGTCAGGCGGCGCTCTCCAGTTGCGCCAGATGGAAAGCGCGCCAGTTGCCGTCGGGCAGGTAGTGCTTGCCCTGTTGCCACTTGGGATCGTGCTGCACTACGTAGCGGTAGTGGTAGGCCTGCTGTTGGCCGACATAACGCCCCTGCGCCGGGTCGAAGATCTCCACCTCGATGAGCTGGCGCAGATATTCGCTCTGGGGATCATCCTCGCCGTGGAAGTTCTCCATCTCGTCGAGCGCCGCGATGGCGGCAGGGAAGTCGTCCAGCACAAACAGCTCGCCATAGACCCAGTCATCCCCCTGCAGCAGGGCGGGGTAGCCCTTGTGCTGCAGGTGATAGAGAGCGCCGCGCACCCGGGCGCGCCGGGGCGTCTGGCTCACGTGGTGAGCCAGATAGCGGCGGTAGTTGAACAGCCCGTCCATCAGGCTGCCGTAGACGAACAGCGGGCGTGGCTGGCAAAGGCTCATGAGATCTCGCCGCCCACGACTTTGATATCGCCATCCTGCTGCAGCACCACCGCCTCGATGGCCAGCGCCAGCGCGCGGGTAATCTCGCTCATGGCGAGGCAGGGCTGGTTCACCTTGTCCGCTACCTGCTCGGTGATGTAGGGAACGTGAATAAAGCCGCCGCGCACCGCCGGGAACTCTTTTTCAATCAGGTAGTGCAGCTGGTACATGATGTGGTTGCAGACGAAGGTGCCGGCAGTGTTGGAGAGCGCCGCCGGAATGCCGTTCTCCTTGATGCGCTGCACCATTCCCTTGAGGGGCAGACGGGAGAAGTAGGCCGGTGCGCCATCGGCCTGAATCACTTCATCGATGGGTTGCTGCTGCTCGTTGTCGGGGATACGGGCATCGTCGATGTTGATGGCGATGCGCTCCGGGGTAATGGCGAAGCGACCGCCCGCCTGTCCGACGTTGATCACCACGTCGGGCTGGTGCTGACGCATCAGCTCCGCCAGCAGGGTGGCTGACTTGCCAAAGACGGTGGGGATCTGCGCCTTGATCACGGTGGCGTCCAGAATGGTCTCTGGCAGGCGTTTGACCGCCTCCCATGCCGGGTTGATGGGCTCGCCGCCGAAGGGGTCAAAACCGGTAATCAGTACTTTCATCATCTTCTCCCGAATGGTCAGAATGCCCAGAAATACATGAGGGCGATATGGATCAGCACCAGCGTCAGCGCCATCGGTACCTGCACCTTGATCACCTTGTTGAGATCCTTCATCTCCAGCAGGGCGGCGGGCAGGGCGTTGAAGTTGGCGGCCATGGGGGTCATCAGGGTGCCGCAGAAGCCGGCGGTCATCGCCAGCGCACCGGCCACCACCGGGTCACCGCCCTGGGCGATGACGAAGGGGATGCCGATGCCGGCGGTGATGACCGTGAAGGCGGCATAGGCGTTGCCCATGATCATGGTGAAGACCATCATGCCGAGGCAGTAGGCCACCACCCCGACGAAGGGGCTGCCGACCGGCACTACGGTGGAGATGCCGTGGGAGATGACATCGCCGACGCCGGACTTGTTGAAGATCACCCCGAGCGCGGCCAGCAGTTGCGGCAGAATGCCGGTAATGCCGACCTGCTGGATCATCCGGTCGGAGTCACCCACTACGGTAGAGGGGGTGGCACGAGTCAGCAGTACCGTGATGACGAAGGCGATGACCGCCGCCAGACCGATACCGACCTGACCGCCAAGGGGGGTGAACTGGGCGATCACCACCGCCAGCACGGCCAGCAGGATGCAGGGGAGGAAGATCCGGTTGCCGATGCGGCTGGCGTGGCGCTGGGACTCCTCCTCGCTCGCCTGCTCCAGCTTGCCGATCTTCACCTGCTTGAGCAGGGTGATGATCCCCATGGCGAGGATCAGCACGCCATTGATGACATTGGGGATATAGCTGCCGAAGGCAAACAGTACACCCAGAATGGTCCAGAACAGGGCGGTACCGATTTTGGCTGGGTGGCTGGGGTCACGCAGGACGCGCCAGGCGCTGCTGAACAGGATGACGCCGATCAGCACATAAAAGAATTCGAGCATGTTGGGGATGAGGGTCGCCATTATTGTTGCCCCTCCTTGTCGCTGCTCACGGTATATGTCTTGGCCATCTGACGGTCAAACCACATATTGGAAATAGCCACCATCAGCAGGGCGATAATGGCGATCGGCATGGATGCCTTGGCAATATCGACGGCAGAGACGCTATATCCAAGAGATTCAAATGTGCCGACGATCAGCAATACCCCGGCTGAGGCGACGAAGGTATTCTGGGCAAAGAAGTTGCCGTAGTTTTCGGTGGCGGAAACCCGCGCCTTGATATATTCCTCGTCCTCTTCGCTTAATTTGCCGTGCACCTTGGTGGCGGCTGCCTGAGTCATGGGGTTGACCAGCGGACGAATAAATTGGGTGTGACCCTGAACCCGCACCGAGAAGAGACCGGCCAGTTCGCGGATAAACATATAGAGGGTCATGAACTTGCCCGGGGTGAGCTTCTTGATCCGTTCGATCAGGGTGACCGCCTGCTGTTTGAGGCCGTAGCGTTCACAGATGCCGATCATCGGCAGGGTCAGCAGAAACAGTGTCACCATGCGGTTGGAGACGAAGGCTTCCCCCAGCAGGGAGAGGCAATCGGTCATGGAGAGACCGGAGACCAGCGCCGTGGTGACGGCGGCCACCAGTACGACGGCCAGAGTGTCGAGTTTGAAATAAAATCCCAATAAAATAATAAGAATTCCGCTTAATTTAATAAATTCCAATTAATCACCTCGTTAAAGTGAATATTTATATGCATTTTGGGGTGGCCGAGCTGTTTATCATCTGGTTACTGCGATGGCAACAAAAAATCCCCAAAAAGGGATTCGATTGGTTTTCTATTGGGGGTTTTTGCCGGTTTATTGTTCGCTGGTAAATGGTGAGTCCTGCACCGTCCAGGCTATTTTTTGCCCCCTAATCAGTCATTCAGATTATTTTGGGGTGCCTGGCGACAATATTGGGCTGACAATATGATCGCTATTCTCTTCCGTTGGTGGGTGATGGGGATTGTTGCGCAATGTCTATCTGGCAACCGTCAGCGAATGGCTGGGTATGACTGTGGTTGTGCGGAGCTGGGGTGAGGAAAGTGAAAGGGAGAGGCGGAGAGAACCGGTGGCGACGGCATCGCCACCGGTGCTGTCTCAGGGGGTCTGCTTGACCCAAATCAGCTGGTCGGTGGCAAAGCCCAGCGACTTCGCTTTGGCGACCAGCGCATCCACCTTCGCCTTGGGCGGGTTGGGGGAGCGGGAGAGGAGCCAGAGGTAGTCGTGGTTGTAGCTGGTCACCAGCGAGAGCTGGTAATCGGGGTCGAGGTCGATGACGTTGTAGCCGCCGTAGAAGGGGCCGAAGAAGCTCACCTTGAGTCGCGCCTCGTCAGGACTATCGACGAAGTAGGCCTTGCCCTCGGCTTCGCGCCAGCTGCCATCGCTCTGCTTGCCGCGGTTGAGCACCTTGACGCCGCCATCGTCACGCAGGCTGTAGGTGGCACTCACCTGCTCCAGCCCGCGCTCGAAACCGTGGTCGAGGCGGGCAATCTCGTACCAGGTGCCGAGATAGCGGTCGAGCTGGAAGCCGGTGACGGGGCGGATGCCGTCGGCGAGGCCGGTGCAGGCTGTCAGCAGCCAGACGGTAAACAGACAAAGCAGTGAACGCATAGGTAATCCCTCTCTCGTTATCCCTCTATGATGCGAAGCTGACCATCCCGAAAGCGGGAGGCCTGATCTGTCGGCGTGCTGCCGAAGAACCGTTTGTACTCCCGGCTGAACTGGGAGTTGCTCTCGTAACCGACTCTGGCGGCGGCCGCCCCCGCCTTGATGCCGTCGTGCAGCATCATCAGACGCGCCTTGTGCAGGCGAAACGACTTGATGTACTGCAGCGGCGAGGTGGCGGTGACCGCCTTGAAGTGGTGGTGAAAGGCGGAGACGCTCATGTTTACCTCCCGCGCCAGCTCCTCCATGGTGAGGTTGTCGGCGTAGCGCTGCTCTATCATACGCAGCACCCGGGCTATCTGGCCCACATGGTTGTGGCGGTTGGCGAGCGCCTGCAACGCCGGGCCGCCCCCCTCGGTGAGGGCGTGAAACAGCATCTCCCGCACCGTCTGCGGCCCCAGCACCCTGGCGTGCAGCGGGTTGTCCATCAGCTCGATCAGCCGCTCGGCGGCGCAGAACATGGTCTCCGACAGGGGGACCGAGTGGACGCCGCTCTTTTGCGGTGCGGGGGCGGGCAGGGCATCGCCAAGCTCCAGCAGCAGCTCTTGCAGGGTGACCAGATCGATCTCGATGGTAAACCCGATAAGCGGCTGCTCGGGGGAGGCGAAGCACTCGCACTCGCAGGGGAGCGGCAGGGTCATCAGCAGATAGTGGTTGGGGTCGTAGCGAAACACCTGATCCGCCAGATAACCCACCTTGTGTCCCTGCAGGATAACGATCATCCGCGGTTGGTAGAGCACCGGGGTGCGGCCATGGTGCTCGGTGGTATAGATGAGGTTGACCTGTTTCACCGGTGATGGGGTGATGCCGGGTGCAGTGACGTGGCGGGTCAATCTGGTTGCGAGGTCGCTGTAACGGTTTTGCATGGGCGCTCTTTGATTCGACAGTTCCGGTTTTCGCTGCTTTGTAGAAATAGGCAAGAATCAAGCAGGATGTTGTCTTGATGGTAGGGTGGTTCTGGAGAAAAATGCAATCACGATTTCGCGGCCTGGCCGCCCTGACTATCAGAAGAAGGCAATGTCGATGAACAACTTTACTCTCCATACCCCGACCAAAATCCTGTTCGGCCAAGGGCAGATCGCCCAGTTGCGCGAGCAGCTTCCGAGCGACGCCCGCGTCATGATCACCTACGGTGGCGGCAGCGTGGTACGCAGCGGCCTGCTGGAGCAGATCCGCAACGAGCTGGCCGGCATGACCCTGTTTGAATTTGGCGGCATCGAGCCGAACCCGGCCTACGAGACCCTGATGGGCGCTGTGGAGCTGGCCCGTGCCGAGCGGGTCGATTTCCTGCTCGCCGTTGGCGGTGGCTCAGTGCTCGATGGCACCAAGTTTATCGCCGCTGCTGCGCACTACGATCTGGCCAAGGATCCCTGGCACATTCTCGAGACCGTCGGCAGCGAAGTGCGCTCCGCCATCCCGCTCGGTTCCGTGCTGACCCTGCCGGCGACCGGTTCCGAAATGAACATGGGCGCCGTCATCACCCGTCGCAGCAGTGGCGACAAGGTGCACTTCTTCTCGCCGTTCGTGATGCCGCGTTTCGCCGTGCTGGATCCGGTGCTCACCTACACCCTGCCCGAGCGTCAGGTGGCGAACGGGGTAGTGGATGCGTTTGTTCACATCGTGGAGCAGTACCTCACCTATCCGGTCAATGCCAAGGTGCAGGATCGCTTCGCCGAAGGCTTGCTGCTGACCCTGATCGAAGAGGGCCCCAAGGCGCTGGCCGAACCGCAGAACTATGAGGTGCGCGCCAACATCATGTGGAGCGCCACCATGGCGCTGAACGGTCTGATCGGTGCCGGTGTGCCGCAGGATTGGGCCACCCACATGCTGGGTCACGAGCTGACTGCCCTGCACGGCCTCGACCACGCCCAGACTCTGGCGGTGGTGCTGCCCGCCCTGCTGCAGGCCAAGCGCAAACAGAAGCATGCCAAGCTGCTGCAATACGCAGAGCGGGTGTGGGGTCTGAACAGCGGCAGCGAAGCGGAGCGCATCGACGATGCCATCGCCGCGACCCGCGACTTCTTCGAGCGGATGGGGGTCAAGACCCGACTGCGCGACTACGGTCTCAAAGATCTGGGTATCGACACCCTGATCGGCAAGCTGGGTGAGCACGGCATGACCCGTCTGGGCGAGCACAGCGACATCGATCTGGTGCAGAGCCAGCATATTTATGAAGCGGCCTGGTAAGGTCCGCCAATCGGTGCCAAACGGGCGAAACGATTGAATTGCCGGGGCCCTCTCCCGCCATCTGGCGGCTGAGCGGCCCCGCTTTTGTTGGGAAAATGTTACTTTTCGGCGTTTCGCTGCGAGAAGTGAGACGAAAGCGGATTTCGTAAGAACAAAAAACGCTAAGATAGAGGGCCGGTAAAACATTTTTTTTGACTGGTTGGATCACTTTTTTCAGCCGTTTTTACTGGTATAAGCCTCTAATTTGGTTTGTTTTTTTTAATCGTAGCCAGGGATGGGCTGAATTCTGTACGAGTGCCGTCGGGACTGCGGTTGTAATAAAACTCCAAAATTTGATACTAATCACCTTCGCGCCTGAAAAGCGGGGGCCTGACCATGACAGGAGGTTGAGGTAAAGCCTACTGATTTTCATAACAAAGAGCCCTGGACCTGCACTTTGGTCATGTCTTGTTTCGTCAGAAGTGAGACACTGGGCAGCGATTGTTTATTAACCATCAGGGAATAGTCATGCAGATTGGAATACCGAGAGAGAGTCTCGCCGGTGAGACCCGGGTCGCAGCGACCCCGGCTACCGTCGAGCAGCTGAAAAAGCTCGGCTTCGAGGTCGCCATCGAGACCGGCGCAGGCCTGTCGGCCAGCTTCGATGATGCCGCCTTCGAGGCTGCCGGTGCCAGCGTGGTGCCGAATGTCTGGCAAGCCGACCTTATCTTCAAGGTCAATGCGCCGACCGATGCCGAGATCGCACAAATTAAAGATGGCGCCACTCTGGTGAGCTTCATCTGGCCTGCCCAGAACCCCGAGCTGGTCAAGAAGCTGTCCGAGCGCAACATCAATGTGATGGCGATGGATATGGTGCCGCGGATCTCCCGTGCCCAGTCCCTCGATGCCCTCTCCTCCATGGCCAACATCGGTGGCTATCGCGCCGTGGTTGAAGCTGCGCACCAGTTCGGTCGCTTCTTCACCGGTCAAATCACCGCAGCCGGTAAAGTGCCGCCTGCCAAGGTACTGGTGATCGGTGCCGGTGTGGCCGGTCTGGCTGCCATCGGTACTGCCGGTTCCCTCGGTGCCATCGTGCGTGCCTTCGATACCCGTCTGGAAGTGGCCGAGCAGATCGAATCCATGGGTGGGGAATTCCTCAAGCTGGACTTCGGTGGCGAAGATGGTGCATCCAGCGATGGTTACGCCAAAGTCATGTCCGATGAGTTCATCAAGGCCGAGATGGAGCTGTTCGCCCAGCAGGCCAAAGAGGTGGACATCATCATCACCACCGCTCTGATCCCGGGCAAGCCGGCTCCCAAGCTGATCACCAAAGAGATGGTCGACAGCATGAAGCCGGGCTCCGTCATCGTGGACATGGCCGCTCAGGCTGGCGGCAACTGTGAATACACAGTGCCGGGCGAACTGCATGTCACCGCCAACGGCGTCAAGGTGATCGGTTACACCGATCTGCCGGGTCGTCTGCCTGCCCAATCCTCCCAGCTCTACGGTACCAACCTGGTCAACCTGATGAAGCTGATGTGCAAGGAGAAGGACGGCAACGTCGCCATCGACTTCGAGGACGTGGTTCAGCGCAACATGACGGTGATCCAGGCCGGTGAAGTGACCTTCCCGCCGCCCGCCATCTCCGTCTCTGCTGCCCCGCAGAAACCGGCCGCCGCCAAACCAGCCGCCAAGAAGGAAGAGGCCAAGCCTTCCAACAAGAAGTTCGTGTTCGGTGCCCTCGGCATCGCCGCCTTCGGCTGGATCGCCTCCGTTGCCCCGGCAGCCTTCCTCTCCCACTTCACCGTATTCATCCTGGCCTGTGTGGTCGGTTACTACGTGGTGTGGAACGTCTCTCACGCCCTGCACACGCCGCTGATGTCGGTCACCAATGCCATCTCCGGCATTATCGTGGTCGGTGCCCTGCTGCAGATCGGGCAAGGGTCGACTCTGGTTACCGCGCTGGCGTTCATCGCCGTGCTGATTGCCAGTATCAACATCTTCGGCGGCTTCACCGTCACTCAGCGCATGCTGAAGATGTTCCGTAAGGATTAAGGGGGTTTAACGTGTCTCAAGGACTGGTAACAGCATCCTATATCGTTGCCGCCGTGCTCTTCATCCTCAGTCTCGCGGGACTGTCGAAGCAAGAAACGGCCAAGCATGGCAACCTGTTCGGTATCGCGGGTATGGCTATCGCCCTGCTCGCCACCGTATTCAACCCGGAGACCAGTGGCGTTCACTGGATCATTCTGGCCATGGTGATCGGTGGTGCCATCGGCGTGCGTCTGGCACTCAAGGTCGAGATGACCGAGATGCCCGAGCTGGTGGCCGTGCTGCACAGCTTCGTGGGTATGGCGGCAGTGCTGGTGGGCTTCAACAGCTTCATCGATCTGCACCCCTCTGCACCTGCTGAGGTGGTCGTCTCCGTCGGTTCCAACCTGGATGCCACCCTGGCAGCCGCCCGTGCGGCGTTCGAGCAGGCCAACAGCGTTGCTCAGGTCGAGCACCTGACCGGCGCCATGCTGAACATCCATTTGGTCGAGATCTTCCTGGGCGTCTTCATCGGTGCCGTGACCTTTACCGGTTCCGTGGTTGCCTTCGGCAAACTGCGTGGTCTCATCTCCTCCAAGCCGCTGATGCTGCCGCACCGCCACAAGCTGAACCTGCTGGCCGTGGTCGCTTCTCTGGCGCTGATGGTCTACTTCGTCAACGCGGGCGGCTCTACCTTCGCCCTGCTGGTGATGACCTTGATCGCCTTCGCCTTCGGCTGGCATCTGGTTGCCTCCATCGGTGGCGCAGACATGCCGGTGGTGGTCTCCATGCTGAACTCCTACTCCGGTTGGGCGGCGGCGGCGGCGGGCTTCATGCTCTCCAATGACCTGCTGATCGTCACCGGTGCCCTGGTGGGTTCCTCCGGTGCGATCCTCTCCTACATCATGTGTAAGGCGATGAACCGCTCCTTCATCTCCGTGATCGCCGGTGGCTTCGGCTCCGATGGCGTGGCCTCCACGGCTGATCAGGAGATGGGCGAATACCGCGAAACCAGCGCCGAGGAAGTGGCTGACCTGCTGAAGAACTCCAGCTCCGTCATCATCACCCCGGGCTACGGTATGGCGGTGGCACAGGCTCAGTATCCGGTTGCCGAGATCACCCAGAAGCTGCGTGACCGCGGCGTCAAGGTGCGCTTCGGTATCCACCCGGTTGCCGGTCGTCTGCCTGGCCACATGAACGTGCTGCTGGCGGAAGCGAAAGTCCCGTATGACATCGTGCTGGAAATGGACGAGATCAACGAGGACTTCGCCGATACCGACACCGTGCTGGTGATCGGTGCCAACGACACCGTCAACCCGGCCGCGATGGAAGATCCGGGCAGCCCGATCGCCGGTATGCCGGTGCTGGAAGTGTGGAAAGCGCAGAACGTCATCGGCTTCAAGCGCTCCATGAACACTGGCTACGCCGGTGTCCAGAACCCGCTGTTCTTCAAGGAAAATACCCAGATGCTGTTTGGCGATGCCAAGGCCAGCGTCGAGGCAATCCTGAAAGCACTGTAAGTGCCATTCAGAGAGTGGATATCAAGGAGGCTTCGGCCTCCTTTTTTATTGCCCATCCCTTGTATATCCTCAATCCATACGGACCATGAGGGATCTCCATGATGTGGTGTCAGGGTTGGCGAAGGATCGGGTGGTACGGCTGGCTGCTGGCATCTCTTCTCGTCGGTGGCATGGCTATGGCTCATGACAAGCCGACCCTGACCATATTGACAGAACTGTGGCCCCCCTATGTGATGCACAGCGACAAGGGGGAGCTGGTGGGCGCAGATCTCGAGCTGGCTCGCACCGTGCTGCAGCAGCTCGGCTATCGCACCGAGGTGAAGGTGCTGCCATGGAAGCGGGTGTTGCAACAGGCCCGCCTCGGGCAGGGGGATGCGGTACTCGACGTCTTCTATAACAAGGATCGTCAAGAGTGGCTCCACTATCCCGAAGAGCCGCTCTCTCGTAGTGGTGAAGTGCTCTTCTATCCGGCGGATCGTCCGGTGAAATTCGAGCAATTATCCGACCTCAAGGGGTTGCGGATCGGCATTCAGGCCGACTATGCCTACAGCCCCGATTTTCTGGCCGATGAAGGGGTGATCAGGGTCGCCATGACGGGCGATGGCAAGATGGTCAAGCAGTTGCATCTGATGATGGCCGGCCGACTGGATGGTGTCGTGCTCAATGAACAGGTTGGTCGTTATCTGCTGCGTACCCAGGGGCTGCAGGATCAGGTGCTCAATGGTCGCCGCCTGCTGACCGACGATAACCGCAACTTTCTCGGATTTACCCACAAGCCCGGCCATGACCAGTTGGCGAGGCGCTTCTCGGCCGCCTTGAAACAGTTCAAGCAGACCCCGGCCTACCAGCAGCTGCTGGCCCGCTATCATCTCTAGGTGACTCCGTCGTCTGTGCGTTGCATCACAAATTGTCGCGCTTTGTTAAAAGACGGGCATAATGGCGCTAAAAAAGCGATGTTGCGCAACTTAATTTGATTTTATTGATATTAAAATCAAATTAAGTTGATTTGCATGGGGCAGTCATCAGACGGCCACCTCTCTCGCGACGCCTTGGCGACGCGCTCCTGCTTGATGTTGATCCCGTGTCACCCTTTTTTGCCATGCTGTTGCCTGTGGAGATGACAGGCATTGCGCCACCAAGATGAGAATGCACAGATGAAACCACAATGGACCGACTTTATTACCCTGCTCAAGCGTGAAGTGGTGCCGGCCCTGGGCTGTACCGAGCCGATGTCGGTGGCGCTGGCGGCGGCCAACTGCCGCAAGCTGCTGGGGGAGACCCCGACCAGCATCAGCGTCTGGGTCAGTGGCAATCTGTTCAAGAATGGCATGGGGGTCGGGGTGCCGGGCACCGGCATGATCGGCCTGCCGGTGGCCGCTGCGGTCGGCATAACAGGGGGTAATCCCGATGCCGGGCTGGAGGTACTAAAGACTCTCACCCCGGCCCAGGTCGAGGCGGCCAAGGCGCTGCTGCCAGTGATCAAGGTGGATGTGAAGGATGTGCCGGACGTGCTCTACGCCGAGGTGCTGGCCGAAGTTGAAGGGCACAGTGCCCGGGTGGTGATCTGCACCGACCACACCCGCATCATCCTGATGGAGAAGGATGGCGAAGTTCTGATGGAGCAGGCCAGTGCCCCCGGCGTGCAGATCCAGCCGGCCAAATCCGCCAAACCGGCCATGACCCTGCGGGAGATCGTCGATTTTGCATTGGAAGTGCCGCTGGCGGAGATCGACTTTATCCGCGAGGCCGCCACCATGAATCAGGCGCTGGCAGATGAAGGGTTGCAGGGTTACGGTCTGAAGATCGGCAAGATCCTTACCGAACAGGTGGAGCGCAAGCTGCTCTCCGATGACCTGATGACGCTGGCGATGCGCCTCTCCTCCGCCGCCTCCGATGCGCGGATGGATGGTGCCATGCTGCCCGCCATGTCCAACTCCGGTTCCGGCAATCAGGGCATTGCCGCCACCATGCCGGTGGTCGCGGCTGCCCGCTTCCTCAAGGCGAGCGACGAGCAGCTGACCCGGGCACTGGTGATGAGCCATCTGGTGGCCATCTACATCAAGACCTATCAGAACAAGCTGTCGGCCCTCTGCGCCGCCAGTACCGCCGCCATGGGTGCCGGTGCCGCCATTACCTGGCTGCTGGGCGGCCAGTATCAGCAGATCAGCCACTGCATCAACAACATGATTGGCGATGTCTCCGGCATCATCTGCGACGGCGCGGGCAGCGCCTGCTCCATGAAGGTCTCCACTTCCACCTCGGCGGCGGTAAAGTCTTCGCTGATGGCCATCAACAACCTGCATGTCCCCCAGAGCGAGGGGATCGTTTCCGATGATGTGGACCAGACCATCGCCAATCTGGGCCGCCTCTCCAAAGAGGGGATGCTGGATACCGACATCGAAATCATCAACATCATGCGAGCGAAACAGCAGAAGCAGTGAATCTGTGACAAGGGGGCGATAGACCCCCTTGTTCTTGTCACGACGGCGCAGACCGTCTGACACGGTTGTCAGGGCAAGCATGGCGCTTGCTCTTGTTTCTCGGGCGCAAGCCCGCTTTTTGGGGAGTCATACCATGACATTTAGCGTTATCGGCAATCTGGCCATCGCCGCCATCTTGCTGTTCTTTCTCTACCGGTTACAGGAAAAACATGTGAGCTTCACCCGCCGGGTATTTGCCGGTCTGGGGCTCGGTATTCTGTTCGGCGCCGCGTTGCAACTGCTTTACGGTGCAGGTTCGCCCGTCATTGTTCAGACCATCGACTATCTGGATATCGTGGGTAGCGGCTATGTGAAGCTGCTGCAGATGATCATCATCCCGCTCATCATGGTCTCCATCATCAGCGCTATCTTGAAGCTCAATGGTGGCACTGCGCTGGGCAAGATCAGCGCCATGACCATAGGCGTGCTAATCTTCACCACCGCCATCGCCGCCGGGGCGGGCATCCTGATGTCCAACCTGTTTGGCCTGACTGCTGAAGGGCTCACCTCCGGTGCCGCCGAGAGCGCCCGGGGCGCCGCGCTGCAGACCACCCTCGGCAGCGTCGAGAGCATGTCTTTCGCCAAGATGATGCTGGAGTTCATTCCCGCCAACCCCTTCCTCGACATGACCGGGGCCCGCAAGACCTCCACCATCGCCGTGGTGATCTTCTCCATCTTCATTGGCCTCTCAGCTACCGGCATCGCCCGCAAGAAGCCGGAGATCTTCGCCAGCTTCAGCCACTTCGTGGCCGTGGCTCATGCCATCGTGATGCGAATGGTGACCCTGGTGCTGCGCCTGACCCCGTTCGGCGTACTGGCGCTGATGACCAAGGTGGTCTCCGGCTCCAACTATGCTGACATCCTCAACCTGCTCAGCTTTGTGATGGCCTCTTACGGTGCCATCGCCATCATGTTTGTCGTGCACCTGCTGCTGGTGAGCATGGTCGGCATCAACCCGCTGCGCTTCCTCAAGAAGATCACTCCGGTGCTGGCGTTTGCCTTCACCTCGCGCACCAGTGCGGGCTCCATCCCGATGAACGTGCAAACCCAGACAAAGTCGCTGGGTATTCCTGAGGGGATCGCCAACTTCGCCGCCTCCTTCGGTTCCACCATCGGCCAGAACGGCTGTGCCGGTATTTATCCGGCCATGCTGGCCGTGATGATTGCCCCGACCGTCGGGGTCAACCCGATGGATCCCGGCTTTATCATGACCCTGATCGCCATCATCACCGTCAGCTCCTTCGGGGTGGCCGGGATTGGCGGTGGCGCCACCTTTGCCGCGCTGATCGTGCTCTCCGCGCTGGACTTCCCGGTGGCGCTGGCCGGTCTGCTCATCTCCATCGAGCCGCTGATCGACATGGGCCGTACCGCGCTCAACGTCTCCGGCTCCATCACCGCAGGGACGGTCACCAGCCGCCTGATGGGCGAGACCGACATGCATGTGTTCAACAGCGATCACGAAGTGAGTCTGGACGGCGAAGAGTCCACCGTCTGATTTGCGTCGGTTGATCTGCCAGTGGAAAGGGGCGACTCTTTCCCGTCATAGACCACAGGGAGGGCATGCCCTCCCTGCGCCATTGAGAGGAAAAACTATGAGAATTCTGATCATCGGTGGTGAAGCCGCCGGTATGAGCGCGGCGGCCAAGGCGCGCCGTCTGGCCAAAGATGCCGACATCGTGGTGTATGAGGCCTCCGAAGTGATCTCTTTCGGTGCCTGCGGCCTGCCTTACTTCGTCGGTGACGAGTTTCAGGAGCCCGGTTACATGGCCGAGTTCACCCCCGAGCAGTTCGCCGCCAAGGGGATCGAGGTCAAGATTGGCCATCGGGTGCTGAGCGTCGATGCGGCTGCCCAGACTCTGGTGGTGGAGCACAACGGCGACACCTTCACCGATCGCTACGATCGGCTGATGATCGCCACCGGTGCCCGCGAAGTGATGCCCCCCATCCCCGGTTTGCTGCAGCAAGGGGTATTCGGTCTGCGCCGGATGGCCGACGGACTGGCGCTGAAGGCGGCGGTACAAGACAAGAACAATCGCCGCGCCGTGGTGATTGGCTCCGGCTTTATCGGGCTGGAGGTGGTCGAGGCGCTGGTCCATCAGGGCAAAGAGGTGCGTCTCATCGAGCTGGCGGATCGAGTCATCCCCGACGCGTTTGATGGCGAGATCACCCAGCACATCGAAACCGAACTGCGCGAGCAGGGGGTCTCCCTCCATCTGGGTGAGCGAGTTGAAGCACTGCTGGGGGATGGCCGGGTGACCGGCGTGCGTACCAGCCAGGGCGAGTACGAGGCCGATATCGTGGTGGTCTGCACCGGGGTCAAGCCCAACACCGAGTTTCTGGCCGATACCGGCATCGAGCGACTCGGCAACGGCGCCATCAAGGTGGATCGTCAGGGGCGCAGCTCGCTGGCCAACGTCTGGTCGGCCGGTGATTGTGCCAGCGTCTGGCATAGCGTGAAGCAGCAGCAGGTCTATGTGCCGCTCGCCACCATCGCCAACAAGCTGGGGCGCATGGTGGGTGAGAACCTGGCCGGTGCCGAGCAGACGTTCCCGGGCACTTTGGGCTCTGCGGCGCTCAAGGTGCTGGGGCTGGAGGCGGGCCGTACCGGCCTCTCCGAGCAGGAAGCCAAGGCGATGGGGATCGACTATCGCACCGTGGTGATCAAGGACAAGTGCCACACCAACTACTGCCCGGGTCAGTCCGACATCCACGTCAAACTGGTCTATGATGCGGGCAGCAAGCGACTGCTGGGCGGCCAGATCCTCGGTCGCAAGGGGGCGGTCCACCGCATCGACGCGCTGGCAGTGGCCATCACCATGGGAGTGACCACCGAGCAGCTCGGCATGCTGGACTTTGCCTACGCGCCGCCCTTCTCCCGCACCTGGGATGCCCTGAACGTGGCGGGTAATGTCGCCAAATAAAGGGGGGCAGGCCAACCTGACAGTGACAAGAGGCGGCACAGGGTGCCGCCTCTTCTTTTTGTTTAAAGCTGCCTCAGGGATTGGCAGGGGGATCTTGCCGCTCCGGCTTGCCTGTCGCCGGTTTGCTGCCGACCAGCACGGCGCCGAAGAAGATAAGCGCAACACCTGCCGCCTTGCTTGCCACCAGCGGTTCGGCAAAGACCGGCATGCTCACCGCCAGCAGATAGACCAGCCCGTAACTGGTGCTGAGCAGTGGGTAGGCGATATTGAGCGGTGTGGAGTGCAGCGCGGCCAGCCAGCAGAGCAGCGATAGCCCGTAGCAGAGGATGCCGATGACGATGGTGAGGAGTGGCAGGGGGTGAGCCAGCATCACGGCGGGATCGGCCTGCCATGCAGGGAGGCTGATCGCTCCCCACTTCATGCAGAGCTGCGCCACCGTCACCAGCACTATGCTGCCTAACACGTAGAGATAGCCCTTCATCGCAGGCCTCCCAGCAGCAGGGCGCCGACGATGATGGTGGCAGCCCCCAGCCAGTTGTGGCTGCTCACCGGCTCGTGGAAAAAGAGGCGTGAGCCGAGCAGCACCAGCACCAGATTAATGCTGAGCATGGGGTAGGCCATGCTCAGCGGCAGTCGTTGCAACAGATAAATCCAGAGCAGCATGCCACTGCCAAGTGCTGCCACGCTGGCAACAAGCCAGGGGGAACGCAGCTTTTGCAGGTGGTTACAGGGGTTACGCTGCCAGCAGATAACGGCCTGCTTTTGCAGCATCTGGCCGCTGCTGGTCAGCAGGCACACCAGTAATAGCAGCACTATATCCATCAGCGTACTCCATGGTAGATGAGCAGGGTCAGCCGGTGGCTGACGAGGGTCTCGTCGGCAGGGGGCAGAGGGCCGGTCTCTCCGTCGTGATCGGTCTTCATCAGCAGGGCAACTTGCCCCTTCTCGCGCGCTTGTGCCAACCATCTCGGGAACTCTGCACGGGCAACATAGCGGCCCTTGGCATCCGGATAGCCCAGGCCGTAAGCTAGCTCTCCTTTGTCGTCGAACAGCATGATCTCGCCGCGCCGTGTGCTCCGGGC
This sequence comes from Aeromonas sp. 601039, assembly GCF_049174415.1. Taxonomy (NCBI): domain Bacteria; kingdom Pseudomonadati; phylum Pseudomonadota; class Gammaproteobacteria; order Aeromonadales; family Aeromonadaceae; genus Aeromonas; species Aeromonas sp. 601039. Next base: position 48,301 of record NZ_JAAKTL010000016.1, on the reverse strand, counting down.
GAGAGCGGATGCCAGTCCCGGATCGCTGGCCAGCAGAGTCTCTGAACCCTGCAGCACGGCCTGATTGGTCTCGATGAAACGCTCTGGCAGCTTTGAGTCGATCAGTGATTGCGGCAGCGCCCAGGGCAGGCCGATGGCCAGTATCATGGGGCAGAGCGCGCTCAGGACCCAGCGGCGACTGACCGCCTGCAACTGGATGAGTCCGAGCAGGGACCAGCCGATAAAGATGGCCATGGCCACCGACAGTGCCCCGTGATCCTCTTCACCGTAGATGGCGTGGTCGCGGGATAAAGCCAGCACGGTCAGCACTACCAGTCCGATGAGGCCGAACAGGCCGTTCAGCCAGGCGTTGAGTTTGAAGGCCCGCTCTTTACCTTCCTTGATTTTGTCCACGGCGCTGGTGGCCATCAGCATGGCCAGCGGGGCGAAACAGGGCAGGATATAGGTGAGCAGCTTGCCTTTGGCAATGCTGAAGAAGAGCAGCGGCAACACCACCCAGGCCAACAGATAGAGGGTTTCCGGGCTGTTCTTGCGCGCTTGCCATCCTTGCTTCAGTGCCCCCGGCAGCAGGCCGAGCCAGGGCAGGGTGCCGAGCAGCCCCATCGGCAGGTAGTACCAGAATGGCGCCTTGTGCTGCGCATCTTCCGAGGCGAAGCGCTGGATGTGCTCAATCCAGAAGAAGTAGTGCCAGTAGTCCGGCTCGCGCAGGTGTACGGCGATGGCCCAGGGGGCGACCAGCAGAGCCGCGCTAAGGATGGCCAGCGGCCCGAAACATACCAGCTCGCGCAGGCGGCGCTGATAGATGGCGTAGGGCATGATGGCTACCACGGGTACCGCCAGTGCGATAAAGCCTTTGGTGAGAAAGCCCATGCCGCAGGCGAGGCCGAACAGCAGATAGCCTGCCACTCTGCGACCGGGCGGCCCTTCTTGCCGGATGAGGTAGAAGCTCACCATGGCGGCATTGAGCCAGAGGGTGACCATGGCATCCAGCACGCTGTAGGTGCCGATGCCGTAGACGATCAGGGTCGAGAGATAGATCAGGCTGGCGAACCACGCTGTACGCCGGCACTGCCACAGCTGCAGAGCGAACCAGAAGATCAGCAGGGCGCTCAGGCCGGTGGCTGCGGCCGAGGCGAAGCGGACCGCAAAGTTGCTCTCGCCAAACAGCAGCTGGCTGAGGCTGTTGAACCAGTAACCGGCGATGGGTTTCTCGAAGTAGCGCAGGCCAAGGAAGTGGGGCACCACCCAGTCACCCGTGGTGATCATCTCCCGGCTGATCTCGGCGTAACGGTTTTCGTCCGGGCTCCACAGCATCCGCTGGTTGAGTGGCAGCAGGTAAAAGGCGAGGAAGAAAAGGGGCAGGGCCCATCGGGTCATCTTCATGAGATTCTCTGTTGCAATCTGGCGAGCGGGTTCATGGCGTCATCTTGCAACCGAGCCACCCTTCGCGTCCTGGCAGGGAGCCGCGCAGCAGATGGCTGGTCGGCAAGAGGGCTGGGTCGGGGGGAAGCAGGTTGCCAAGGGGGATGAAGTGGATGCCGCGCGACCTGGCTTCATCGAGCAGGAGATCGAACTGCTCGGCCATGACGATCCCCTCCACCTCGGCGTGGATGGTGTAGACATGGGGGCCCGGTTGCGGTGCCGCAGTCAGCTGCTCCAGCAGGAAGTGGTTGAAGCGCTCGGCCGTCACCTGGCTGCCAATCACCTCGTCAAAGGTGGGCAGGTTGACCGGGATCTGCGGGGTGCCGGGCCGACCATCCTCCAGAATGGGACGGAACAGGCCGCAGCCGCGGCAGTCACTGTTGTAGCGAAAGCCGAACTGCTCCTTGGCCTGGGTGGTGAGGGGATCGGCTCGCCAGCCGGCGGCGGCGGAGCAATCCACTTCGCGCCCTAGGATCTCGCTCAGGGCATCGACTCCGAGCCGGGTCTGGCGGATCAGTTCGGCTTCGTCCCAGCGACCGGTATTGGCCTGCCAGCCGTGGTGATCCCAGGCATGCAGCCCCACCTCATGGTGCGCCTTATCGGTGTCGCGCATCAGGGAACCCAGCTCTCTGCCGATGGACTTGCCGGGCCAGGCGGTGCCAGCCAGCAGGATATCGAGCCCATAGAGGGATGCGGCGTTGGAACGCAGCATCTTGAGCAGGAAGCGGGGTTTTAGCAGACGCCACAGGTGGCGCCCCATGTTGTCCGGACCGACCGAGAAGAAGAAACTCCCCTTCACCTGATGCTTGTCGAGCAGTTGCAGCAGGCGGGGAACCCCGTCACGGGTTCCCCTGAAGGTATCGACGTCGATCCGCAGACCCACTTCAGTCATGCTCGACTCCCGTCGTGACCGCCCCCTGCAGGAAGAAGTCCAGCGTCTTGCCGATGGTCTCTTCCATCTCGATGGTCGGTTCCCAGTCGATCAGCTTGCGGGCATTACGGATGCTCGGGCGGCGGTGGGAGACATCCTGATAGCCGTCGCCGTAGAAGGACTTGCTCTCCACCAGATTGAAGCCGGCAAATGGCGGGAAGTGGTGGCGCAACGGGTGGGCCTCGAACTTGGCGAGCAGCACCTCGGCCATCTCGCGAATACTCGCCTCGTTATCCGGGTTGCCGATGTTGATGATCTGGCCGTTGCAGCGATTGCCCCTGTTTTCGACGATGCGAAACAGGGCTTCAATGCCATCCTCGATATCGGTGAAGCAGCGTTTCTGGGCGCCGCCATCCACCAGCTGGATCGGGGTGCCGTCCACCAGATTGAGGATCAGTTGGGTGATGGCGCGGGAACTGCCGATGCGGGCAGAGTCCAGGCTGTCGAGGCGTGGGCCCATCCAGTTGAAGGGACGGAACAGTGTGAAGTTGAGCCCCTCTTTTTTGCCGTAGGCCCAGATCACCCTATCCAGCAGCTGCTTGGAGACCGAGTAGATCCAGCGCTGCTTGTTGATGGGGCCGACGATGAGGCGGGATTCATCTTCGTCGAAGCTGTGGTCGTCGCACATCCCGTACACCTCGGAGGTGGAGGGGAAGATGATGCGCTTGTGGTACTTGACGCAGTAGCGGACGATCTTGAGGTTCTCTTCAAAGTCGAGTTCGAACACCCGCAGCGGGTTGCGGGTGTACTCGATGGGGGTGGCGATGGCCACCAGCGGCAGGATCACGTCGCACTTCTTGATGTGGTACTCGATCCACTCGGTGTGGATGCTGATGTCCCCCTCCACGAAGTGGAAGTGGGGGTGGCCGATGAAGCGTTCCACTGCGCTGGAGCCAATATCGAGGCCATAGACCTCGTAGCCGCCATCCTTGAGCAGACGCTCGGTGAGGTGGTTGCCGATAAAGCCGTTGACGCCGAGGATCAACACCCGGGTCAGCCGTGCCTTGCGCATGGCCTTGCTCGCCTTGGCGCCGATCTTCATCCCTTCCATCAGCCCCAGCTCGCGGGCAAGTTGGGCGCCGCGTACATAGAGCCCTCCTTCGGCCTGGCCGGTCAGGATCTCCAGCACCCCTTCACCACAGGCCACCTGCAGCGGGTCGTGGGAGAGAATGGTGCCCGGCTGCTGGTCGCTCTGGATCGCCAGCGGCTTTGCCTGCCAGACCGTCAGCTTGCGATCACCGGCGAAGCTGAAGGCCCCCGGGTAGGGCTGGGTAACGGCACGTACCAGGTTATAGAGATCCCTGGCGGGCTTATCCCAGCGCAGCTCGCCATCGGCCGGGGTGCGGCGACCATAGTAGCTTGCCTTGCTCTCGTCCTGCGGGGTGAAGGTGGCGTCACCGCGCTTGAGTTTGACCAGCTCCCCTTCCAGCAGGGCGTGGGCTGCCTGGCGCATCTTGCCATGCAGGGTCAGTGCGGTGTCATCGTGGGCAATGGTTACTGCCTGCTGGGCAAGGATATCGCCGGCATCGGCACGGGCTGTCATCCGGTGCAGGGTCATGCCGGTTTCGCGCTCGCCGTTGACCAGACACCAGTTGATGGGCGCCCGGCCACGATAGGCAGGCAGCAGGGATCCATGCAGATTGAAGGCCCCGACGGTCGGGATATCGAGGAGTTCCTGCTTGAGCAGGTTGCGGTAGTAGAAGGAGAAGATGGCCTCGGGCGCCAGTTCGCGGATACGCTCGACCCAGAGCGGGTGGTTCACGTCTTCGGGAGAGTAGACCGGCAGGTCATGTTCGGCGCAGAGCTGGGCCACCGAACCGAAGAAGCGGTTCTCGCCCGGATCATCGGCGTGGGTGAAGACCGCCTGGATCTGATAACCGGCCTGAAGCAGGGACTCGATACCGGTGCAGCCGATATCGTGATAGGCAAAGACAACAACGTTCATGATTGAGTTTCCTGTTGCGAAGCATCCGGTGTGGAGCGAACGATTTGGTGAATGAAGTAGCGGGGACGGGCGCGCACATCGGTATACATGCGGCCTATGTACTCACCCAGCAGCCCCATCCCGATCAGCTGCACGCCGACAAAGGTGAAGAGAATGGCAAACAGGGTGAAGACGCCATCTGCTGCCCAGTCGGCGCCCAGTAACAGACGCAGCAGCAGCAGCAGGATCGAGAAGGTGAAGCCGATCCCCGCCACCAGGCTGCCAACGATGCTGAGCAGGCGCAGCGGGGCCGTGGTCATGCAGGTGACCAGGTCGTACATCAGGTTGATAAGGTGCATCAGGCCATATTTGGATTCGCCGTGGGCCCGCTCGGCGTGGCCCACCTCCAGCTCTGTGGTGCGGCGGGCAAAGCTGTTGGCCAGGATGGGGATGAAGGTGCTGCGCTCCTGACAGCAGAGCATGGCGTCGATGATGTGGCGGCGATAGGCACGCAGCATGCAGCCGTAGTCGCTCATCTGGACGCCGGTGGCCCGCTGTACCGACTTGTTGATAAAGCGTGAGGCTGTCTTGCGAAACCATGAATCCTGCCGGTTGCGGCGGATGGTGCCGACCACGTCATACCCTTCCATGGCGGTGGCGACCAGCCGCGGGATCTCTTCCGGCGGGTTCTGCAGATCGGCATCCAGGGTGATCACCAGATCCCCTGTTGCCGTCTCGAAGCCGGCCATGATGGCGGCATGCTGGCCATAGTTGCGGTTGAGCAGCACGGCGACCAGCTTGCTCCCTTCGCGATTGGCGGCTTCGCTGATGATGGTGGCGGATCGGTCGTTGCTGCCGTCGTCGATCAGGATCACTTCGTAATCCTGGCTCAGCTGCTCGCAGGTGTCGGTCACCCGTTGCAGCAGTTCCTGCAGGCTCGCCTCCTCGTTGTAGACGGGAATGATGACTGAGACCCGTTTGATGTCGTTATGGTTCACGTATTGTTACTCCAGTATGTCGGTCAGGGCTGCCACAACCCGATCCACGTCGGAGAGCATCATGTCGGGGAAGAGGGGCAGGGTGCAGAGCCGTGACGAGTTCCACTCTGTGTTGGGTAGCGAAAGATCCGGATAGCGCTCCCGGTAGTACTTCTGGGTGTGGGCGGCGCGAAAATGCAGGCCACTGCCGATGCCTCGCTCCTGCAGCGCCTGCATCAGCTGATCGCGATCGAGGCCGCACTGCTCGGGGTCGACCCGCACCATGAAGAGGTGCCAGGCATGCAGATGGGGGTAGGTGGGGATGGCCAGCGGTGCCAGCGGCAGGTTGGCCAGACGTTCATGGTAGCGAGACACCAGTTCGACCCGCTTGGCATTGAGCTCGGGCAGGCGGGCCAGCTGCACCAGGGCGATGGCGGCGTTGATGTCGGCCAGGTTGTATTTGAAGCCCGGCATGATCACCTCCGCCTGCGGCTTGCGTCCCTGCGTCATGCGGTCGAAGGCATCGACTCCCAGGCCGTGGAATTTCAGCATGCGAGCCTTGTCGGCCAGCGCCTTGTCATCGGTCACCAGCATGCCTCCCTCGGCACAGGTAAGATTTTTGATGGCGTGGAAAGAGAAGATGGCGGTGCCGGTTTCCCCGACCCAGCGCGCGCGATAGCGGGTGCCGACTGCATGGGCGGCATCTTCGATGACTGGAATATCGTGCTGGCGACCCAGGGCGAGGATGGGGTTGAGGTCGACCGGTGCCCCTGCGTAGTGGACCGGGATGATGGCCCGGGTGTTGGGGGTGATGAGCGGCGCTATCTGGTCGGCGCTGACCATCAGAGTATCCCTGTCCACATCGACAAAGACCGGGGTGGCCCCCAGCAGGGTGATGATGTTGATGGTGGAGACCCAGGTCTGGGAGGGGGTAATCACCTCGTCACCCGGGCCAATCCCCAGCGCCATCAGGGTGACATGCATGCCCGCGGTCGCGGAGCAGAGCGCAACAGCATGCTGGCAGCCAAAGGTCTCGCAGAAACGCTGCTCCAGCTCATGATTTTTCGGGCCCGTGGTGATCCATCCCGATTGCAACACCTCGCTGACGGCACGGATCTCGGCCTCGCCCATGGCAGGCTTTGAGAATGGCAGAAAGTCTTTCATACGACTCCGGTCTTAATGTCGCAAAAAATAAAATGACGATGAAAATCTGCATTGCTGATTTTCACTGGAAATATGCCTGGGGAAAGTGTCGAGGTTGCTCGATATATTTTGAAAGTAGCTGAATAACGAGTTTTTATTCAAGCGCACAGCAACACTTGGTAACAATTACTGCCGTTTTGATGGCGTGGCTTAATATGGAAATATCTCGTAACAAAAAATCGCTTGGCTTTATTTTAGGTTGGTGTTTAGCCACTTTTTTGACTGTCGCCACCTAAATCATCTGCTATTGCTCAACAGGTTGGGTGTCATTCAGAATTGACATTGCTTGTTACAAATTGCCCGTAGTGCAATTGAGTAAAGGATGTAAAGTTTCCATCATTACGCATTATGGAAAAATCGTTATGAATATCACAGTGTTTGGCAGTGGCTATGTCGGACTGGTACAGGCAATTGTATTGGCAGATGTAGGGCACCAGGTTGTTTGTATCGATCTCGATGCAGATAAAATAAATAGATTATCCCATGGCGAATTACCAATATATGAACCGGGACTGGATGTGTTATTACACCAGACATTGCAAAATGGCTCGCTGACATTCACCACGGATATTCCCATGGCGGTTACCCATGGTGACGTGCAATTTATCGCCGTCGGTACGCCCCCTGATGAGGATGGTTCGGCCGATCTGAGCGCCGTCAGGGCGGTGGCGAGATCGATTGCCCAGCATCGCGCAGATGAGGTGATCATCGTCAACAAATCCACCGTGCCGGTTGGTACGGCAGACAAGGTGTTTTACTGGGTCAGGGAGCAGCAGGCCGAACTTGGCAAGCAGTTTGAATTCGATGTGGTCTCCAATCCGGAATTTCTGAAAGAGGGGGCGGCCGTCAGGGATTGCCAGCGCCCGGATCGCATTGTTATCGGCACCGGCAAGGAGCGTTCCAGAGCCGTGATGCGCGAGTTGTATGAGCCATTTAATCGCAATCACGACCGCATTCTGTTTATGGATGTTCGCAGTGCCGAGCTGACCAAGTACGCCGCCAACTGCATGCTGGCCACCAAGATCAGCTTTATCAACGAGATGGCCGGGCTGGCCGAGCGGGTCGGTGCCGATATCGAGCTGGTGCGGCAGGGGATTGGTGCCGACCAGCGCATCGGCTACCAGTTTATCTATCCCGGTTGTGGTTATGGCGGATCCTGTTTCCCCAAGGATGTGAGGGCATTTCTGGCGACTGCAGCGGCCCTCGACTACGACACGCCGCTTATTCGTGCGGTGGAGCGGGTCAACGAGCGGCAGAAGTTCAAGCTCTTCGACACCCTGGCCTGCCACTTTCACGAGCGAGGCGAGTCGCTGGCGGGCAAGACCATCGCCATCTGGGGACTCGCCTTCAAGCCCAATACGGATGACATGCGCGAAGCGCCGAGCCGGGTGTTGATGGAGGCGCTCTGGCAGGAGGGGGCCCGGGTGCAGGCCTTCGATCCGGTGGCGATGAAGGAGGCACAGCGTATCTATGGTTGCCAGCCCGAGCTGTCGCTGATGGGGACCAGGGAGGCAGCGCTGGCGGGGGCGGATGCGTTGGTCATCTGTACCGAGTGGAACGAGTTCAAGGCGCCCGATTTTGCCCAGATCAGGAAGATGCTGGCGCACCCCCTCATCGTCGATGGTCGCAATCTCTACGATCCGCTCAAGATGAAGGGGCTGGGCTTTTCCTACTATGCCATCGGGCGTGGGGAGACCATTACAGAAGGTATGAGCCATGCAGAGTGCTGATATTTCGGAGCGCACGCTCTGCTGGATGTTGCTGCTGGTTACGCTGGTGCTGCTGTTTGGCCAGTTTGACCATCAGCTCTGGACGCCTGATGAACCTCGCGAAGCGGCTATTGCACTCGAGATGTACCGCAATGGCGATTGGGTGGTACCGACCCTTGGCGGGCACAGCTTTATCGAGAAGCCGCCGCTCTTCTATATGGCCGCTCTGCCGTTTCTTGATGGGTTTGAATCCTGGCTGGGGGTGACCAATAGCCTGCGGTTGGCGGGCGTGGTCTGGGCGGCGGGTATGCTGCTCTTTACCGGCCTGCTGGCCTATCGCCTGCTTGGCAATAGATCGGCCGCGATCTGGTCGGTGATCGCACTGGGCACCATGGAAGGATTTATCATCAACACGCACTGGATCAGAACGGACAGTGCGCTTGCCTTCTTTGTCATATTTACCCTTTGGGCATTTTCAGAATATTACCTTGTAAGCCGTCGGTGGATGGCGATACTGGCCGGAATAGGGTTGGCGGGCTGTTTTATGGCAAAAGGTCCTATTGGGCCACTGACAGTTTTTTTTGGCTGGTTCCCGCTATTCTTCTTCGCTGCAAGATGTGCCGCCATCGACAAAAAACTGCCAGGATTTATCTGGCAGCATCTGCTGATGCTGCTCTGTTTTATATTGCCAGTGGCAGCGTGGATTCGTGAATTAATTAATCATCTCGATGGCGATGCTTTATGGAATGAGTGGTTCTGGCAGAATCAGGTAGGCCGCCTGACAGGCACCTCGACCGAACTCGGCCATATCAAGAAAGGGGCCTATCTCTATTATTTATTGGGGATGGCTGAATATACCATCCCCTGGTTGCCATTCATTTTCTATTGGGGTTGGCAAACCATCAAACAGCGACGCTGGAGTCGTGAGAGGTTATTTCTGTTGTGCTGGGCAGTGGGCACCCTTTTGCTGTTAACCCTCTCATCCACCAAGCGCACCCTCTATCTTTTTCCGTTGTTGCCGGTATTTGCCATCATGCTGGGTCAGGTCAGCCTGAACTGGCCGGGATGGACGGCTCGCTATGGTCGGGGATGGCTCTGTTTCATGCTGCTGTTCTGTGTCGTGGTCATAGGGCTACCTCTGCTGGGCCCTTCACTACCGGTGGCCAGTCATGTTCCGGCAGACGTGCTACAGGTCGCCAGCAAGCTGGGGTGGCGTTATATCCCCGCCAGTATGCTCTTCGTGATTGCGCTGGCGCTGTTGTTGCGGCGCAAGGAGGTGCATGGCGCTACTCATGTTGCCAGCTCGGTGGCCATCATGTTTCTGCTCACCTTTACACTGGTTTACCCCTTGATCGATGCCGCCAAGGGAGTATCGGGAAAGATGGCCCGGTTGCTTGAGGGAATACCGCTCGAGAAGCGGGATCGCATCGCCGGCTGGCAATTGGGGGAGACGGAGCTTGGTCTGCTATCTGCCTATGAAGAGATGCGGGTAATGAATCTGGACAGGGAGAAAGTGAGGGATGTGGTTGCCTGTCGTGATGCCCGGTTTGATGCCGTGTTGGTCAATGGTACGGCCGGGGAGAGGGTCAAGCTGCTGGAGGGGATCCCCTATCAGTTGCTGGCCCAGACCGCTCTGCGCTCGGACAAAGGGCAACTACTGACTCTGGTGACAGGATTACAGTGCCATTAAGCCATCTGTTCCCATTCAGGGGCACTGTATGAGGCAATATGGCCGTGTGGTGACGGTTCCGCTCTTCCCGGCCTGGCGTCGGGCTGACAGCGGGTTTGCAACCCTTGGTGATAAGCGAACTTCACGATGCGGCCATCTCGCAGGTGGCTAATGAATGGGATAGATGGGGTGTGAGGGGCCGCGACCGCTATGGGTTGCAGGAACTTCACCCAGCCGGATTGGTGGATTGCAAAGATAAAAAAACCGATGCCTTGGCATCGGTTTTTTTATTACCGGTTTATCCGTATCACTCAGCCACGGCCGAGGCGGTTCTCCGGGTAGTTCTTGGCCAGCACTTCGCGGGCATGCTTGGCCAGCTGCGGCATCTTCAGGGCGTCGTAAGACTCGACCATGATCTCCAGTGCCTTCTCGGTTTCGGCTGTGTCGGGGTAGGTTTCGACAATCAGCTTGGCCCGGTTGGCGGCTGCGACCAGTGCATCACGCTTCACGTAATACTCGGCCACGCTCAGGTCATATCGGGCCAGACGATTCTTCAGGCCAATCATGCGGGCGCGGGCATCGGCGGCATAGACACTGTTGGGGTAGTTCTGCAGCAGGGTCTTGAAGTCCTGGAATGCCTGACGGGCATAAGCCGGGTCTTTGTCGTCACGACCGATACCGAACAGGCTCTGGAAGAAGTTGTAATCCGCCGCCATGTTGGTCAGGCCGCGCATATAGAATACGTAATCGATATTTTTATGCGCCGGATTGAGGCGGATAAAACGGTCGATATTGGCGATCGCCTGAGCGGTATCATCCTGCTTGTAGTAGGCATAGATGAGGTCAAGCTGTACCTGGTTAGAGTAGGCGCCGAACGGGTAGCGAGAGTCCAAAGCCTCAAGTAATTCAGTGGCTTGCACGTAATTGCCAACGTCCAGTTTGAGGCGTGCTTTCTGGTACAGGGTCTCCGGCGGTTCGTCGGGTACCTTGGGTTTGGTGCTGGAACAGCCTGTGATCAAGGTAGCGACCAAGGCGAGCGACATCAGCAGGTGAGACTTCTTTCCCATCAACAACATCCGGTCCATTTCCACGAAATTGGCAAAGTATCCGTTATGCTTGGCTAAAAGAAAAGCTAGAATACCCGGATTATTTCGAATTGATACCCCCCGCTCAAGAGACCATACATGAGCCAGCATATTGAACTGACAGGCGAATTCCAGGATCACCAATTCGGGCAGCGACTCGACCAGGCCCTGGCCGAATTGTTTCCAGACTACTCCCGCACCCGCATCAAGGAGTGGATTTTACAGGACAGAGTGACCCTGGACGGTCAGGTTGCCAACACCCCGCGCGAGAAGATTTTGGCCGGGCAGCAGGTGCATGTGAATGTCGAGCTGGAAGATGATACTCGCTGGGATGCCCAGGATATCGAGCTCAACATCGTTTATGAAGATGAACACATTCTGGTGATCGACAAACCAGCCGGTCTGGTGGTTCACCCGGGCGCAGGCACGCCGGATGGCACCATCCTCAACGCCCTGCTGCACCGCTACCCCGGCATTGCCGAGGTACCCCGCGCCGGTATCGTGCACCGTCTGGATAAAGACACCACAGGTTTGATGGTGGTTGCCAAAACCGTACCCGCCCAGACCCATCTGGTGGAAGCGTTGCAGGCGCGCCAGATCACCCGTGAGTACGAAGCGATCGCCATCGGTCACATGACCGCAGGTGGTACGGTTGATGCGCCCATAGGCCGTCACCCGACCCAGCGTACCCATATGGCCGTGGTGCCCAATGGCCGCCCCTCTGTGACCCACTACCGGGTGCACGAGAAGTTCCGTGGCCACACCCGTCTGCGTCTGCGTCTGGAAACCGGCCGTACCCACCAGATCCGTGTCCACATGGCGCACATCAAACACCCGCTGGTGGGGGATCCCGCCTACGGTGGCCGTCTGCGCCCGCTGCGCAACGCGACCCCCGAGCTGACCGAGGCGCTGCGCAACTTCCATCGTCAGGCGCTGCACGCCACCATGCTGCAGCTGGCTCATCCCATCACGGGTGAAGTGATGCAGTGGCACTCCCCCACGCCGCAAGACATGGTGGCGCTGATGGAGGTGCTGCGTGCCGACACCCTCGCCAATCCGGATGAATTGGTCTGGAAATAGTGGCTTGATTGAGGCACTGCACTCCTGAATAGCCCTCGCCAACCCGGACGAGCTGGTCTGGAAAGGGTGATGAATCTGGCGGTATTGCGACAACTTCTGCCGTAACCCGCCGATACAGCGCGTAGCACACAGAACCTTGAAACGGGGCGTCTTGACTGGTTGCAGCCAAGCGCCCCGTTTCCATTTGAACGATAGAGCGTGAAGGAGTGAGCAATGAAATGGCTTGAACCCGACTGGCCGGCACCAGCGTGCGTCCGTGCCCTTTCGACCACCCGGGATGGCGGAGTAAGTGAAGGGGTCTTTACCGGTCTCAATCTGGGGGCCCACGTGGGTGACGAACCGGTGCGAGTCGAGGCCAATCGGGCCCGGCTGCAGCAGGCGGCTGCCATCCCGGGGCCCCTCAACTGGCTTAATCAGGTGCATGGCACCGTGGTTCATCCGGTCAGCAGCCATTATCAGCAGGCGCCGGATGCTGATGCTGCCTGCGCCCATGAGGCGGAGCAGGCCTGCATCGTGATGACTGCTGACTGTCTGCCGGTGTTGTTCTGCGATCGGGCCGGTACCGTAGTGGCTGCCGCCCACGCGGGCTGGCGTGGACTGAAAGAGGGCGTGCTGGAGGCGAGTATCGCTGCCATGGGTTGCGAGCCGGGTGAGATCCTGGCCTGGCTTGGCCCAGCCATCGGCCCCACAGCGTTTGAAGTGGGTGGCGAGGTGCGCGAAGCCTTTATGGCTGAGCAGGCTGAAGCAGAAGCGGCGTTCGTCCCTTCGTCCAACGATGGCAAATGGTTGGCGGATATCTACCAGCTGGCGCGGTTGCGCCTCGCCCGTGCTGGCGTTACCGCCGTCTATGGCGGCGAATACTGCACCTTCAGCGATAGCGAGCAGTTCTACTCTTATCGTCGCGACGGCCAGACCGGCCGTATGGCCTCCCTCATCTGGTTGGCCCGCTAAGCAATCACCCGCCAACTAATACCCCGTCTCTCTCAAGAACAGATCCGTATGAGAGAGGCGGGGATCCTGCCCTCTCCCCGCTTTGCAGAAAAAATAACCAGCCCATGCCCTTGAAATAGCCCGTACGGGCCTCATCTTTCATCTCAGAAAGTTATGTTGTTTGCCGCGCAAGCGGCGTCTGCCTGTTTGAAGGGGGAGTGCAATGCGCCTCGATCGCCTTACCAGCAAATTCCAGATTGCTATTTCCGATGCCCAGTCTCTTGCGCTGGGTCGTGACCACCAATTCATCGAACCCGTTCACCTGATGACCGCGTTGGTCAATCAGGATGGCGGCTCCATCCGTCCGTTGCTCACCCTGACCGGGATGGATATCAACGCCCTGCGCTCCCGTCTCGGTGAGGAGCTGGATCGCCTGCCGCGCGTCAGCGGCGTGGAAGGGGACGTGCAGCTCTCCAACGGCCTCGGCCGCCTGCTCAACGTCTGCGACAAACTGGCCCAGCAGCGCAAGGATCAGTTCATCTCCTCCGAACTGTTCGTGCTGGCTGCCCTCGACGACAAGGGAACGCTGGGCGAGCTGTTGCGCGCTCAGGGGCTGACCAAGGAAAAACTCGAAGCGGCCATCGACAAGGTGCGTGGCGGCAAGAAGGTGGAAGATGCCAACGCCGAGGAGAACCGTCAGGCGCTGGAGAAGTACACTATCGATCTGACCGAGCGGGCCGAACTCGGCAAGCTCGACCCGGTGATCGGCCGTGATGATGAGATCCGCCGTACCATTCAGGTGCTGCAACGCCGCACCAAGAACAACCCTGTGTTGATCGGTGCTCCCGGTGTCGGTAAAACCGCCATCGTCGAGGGGTTGGCCCAGCGCATCATCAACGGCGAAGTGCCGGAAGGGCTCAAAAACAAGCGGGTGCTGTCGCTGGACATGGGGGCGCTAGTGGCGGGGGCCAAGTATCGCGGTGAGTTTGAAGAGCGGCTCAAGGCCGTGCTGACCGATCTCGCCAAGGAGGAGGGCAACGTCATCCTCTTTATCGACGAGCTGCACACCATGGTCGGCGCCGGCAAGGGCGAAGGGGCAATGGACGCGGGCAACATGCTCAAACCTGCGCTGGCCCGTGGCGACCTGCACTGCGTCGGCGCCACCACCCTGGATGAGTACCGTCAGTACATCGAAAAAGATGCCGCGCTGGAGCGTCGCTTCCAGAAGGTGCTGGTGGAAGAGCCGACAGTCGAAGACACCATTGCCATCCTGCGCGGTCTGAAGGAGCGTTACGAGCTGCACCACCATGTGCAGATCACCGACCCCGCCATCGTGGCTGCGGCCCAGCTGTCGCACCGTTACATTGCAGATCGCCAGCTGCCGGACAAAGCCATCGATCTCATCGACGAGGCGGCAGCCAGCATCCGGTTGCAGATCGACTCCAAGCCGGAGGCGCTCGATCGCCTCGAGCGACGCATCATCCAGCTCAAGCTGGAGCAGCAGGCGCTGATGAAGGAGGACGATGACGCCAGCCGCAAGCGTCTGGAGCTGATCAATCAGGAGATTGGCGAGAAGGATCGGGAATACAACGAGCTGGACGAGGTATGGAAGGCCGAGAAGGCCGCCCTTGCCGGCACCCAGCATATCAAGGCTGCGCTGGAGCAGGCCCGTCAGGATCTCGATGTGGCGCGCCGGGCAGGCGACTTGGGTCGGATGTCCGAGCTGCAATATGGCCGCATTCCGGAGCTGGAGAAACAGCTGGATCTCGCCACTCAGGCCGAGATGCAGGAGACCAGCCTGCTGCGCAACCGGGTCACCGATGTGGAGATCGCAGACGTCCTGGCCCGCTGGACCGGTATTCCGGTCGCCCGCATGCTGGAAGGGGAGCGCGACAAGCTGCTGCGGATGGAAGATCAGCTGCACAGCCGGGTGATTGGTCAGGAGGAGGCGGTCGATGCGGTCTCCAACGCCATTCGTCGCTCCCGTGCCGGTCTCTCCGACCCTAACCGCCCCATCGGCTCCTTCCTGTTCCTGGGGCCCACCGGGGTGGGCAAGACCGAGCTGTGCAAGGCGCTGGCCGAGTTCCTGTTCGATACCCAGGATGCCATGGTGCGGATCGACATGTCGGAGTTCATGGAGAAACACAGCGTGGCCCGTCTGGTGGGGGCGCCTCCCGGATACGTGGGTTATGAAGAGGGTGGTTATCTGACCGAGGCGGTGCGCCGTCGTCCCTACTCGGTGATCCTGCTGGACGAGGTGGAGAAGGCGCATCCGGATGTGTTCAACATCCTGTTGCAGGTGCTGGACGATGGCCGCCTGACCGATGGTCAGGGTCGCACCGTCGATTTCCGCAACTCGGTGGTGATCATGACCTCCAACCTCGGGTCGGATCTGATTCAGGAGCACCACTCCGAGAAGGATTACGACGAGATGAAGGCCATGCTGATGGATGTGCTGACCCGCAGTTTCCGGCCGGAGTTTATCAACCGGATCGACGAGACCGTGGTGTTCCATCCACTCGGCGAGGAGCACATCAAGTCCATCGCCCGGATCCAGCTCAAGAGCCTGATGGGCCGTCTGGAGGCTCAGGGTTACGAGGTGGAGGTGAGCGAAGCGCTGCTCGAGAAGCTGGTGCATGCCGGGTTCGACCCCGTCTACGGGGCACGACCCCTCAAGCGGGCGATCCAGCAGAAGGTGGAGAACCCGCTGGCGCAGGCGCTGCTCTCCGGTCGCATTGTTCCCGGCAAGAAACTGCTGCTGGGAGCCGACAGCAACGGCCTCACCATGACCCAGTAATGGGATTGTCGATGAAAAACGCAGGCCTTGTGCCTGCGTTTTGTTTTCAGGGGAAGCGAGATGCTGAAGTTTTCCGTGCTGGTGGATGACGACGTTCATCTGCCAGGCTGTCTGCCCGAGCGAGGGTTGGCGCTGCTGCTGGAGTGTGACGGCCTCAGGGTGCTGTTTGATAGCGGCCGTGGCCGGGCGCTGTGCCACAACGCCGCCGTGATGGGGATCGATCTCGCCTCGCTCACCCATGTGGTGCTCTCCCACGGTCATTATGACCATGTGGGCGGGGTCGGCTCGCTGCCCGTCTATCCAAGACCCATCCCGCTCATCGCCTGTCCGGATGTGTTTTGCGAGCGGGGCTACTTCCTGTCGCTGCCCTTCTGGCGACGCAACCTCTATCGCCTGTCGGGGGCGCTGGCTCGGGAGTCGCTGCCGGCCAGAGGCTTGCTTCCCCACTGCTCAGCCGAGCCGGTGTGGCTCTCGGATCGTCTGGTGTTTCTCGGTAGCATCATGCGGCGTGACCGGGCTGCACCTTCCTTGCTTGGTTACATAGTGCGGGGCGGACGGGTAGAGAAAGATCTGATCAGCGACGACTCGGCGCTGGCCTACAAGAGTGAGCAGGGACTCATCGTCTTTATCGGCTGCGGCCACGCCGGGGTCGAGAACATCATCGAGCGGGCCAAGGAGGTGTGTGGCGACGAGCGGATCCACGCCGTCATCGGCGGCCTGCACCTGAAGTTTTCCGGCCCAGAGCGGGCGGAGGTGCTCGGTGCCTATCTGCAGGAAGAGGCGGTGGAGCGGTTGTTTGCCTGTCACTGCACCGGCAGCAGAAAGGCGGAGTTGCCGCACCAGTGCCAGATCGGGGCCGGTTTTGAGCACAGTTTTTCGGCGTAAAAAAAACGGCAATCCGAAGATTGCCGGGAGGAATGTAGTGACGCGACCTTGCGTGGGTTGAGCGGGTCGCAGGGGCAAGCCCCCGATTGCGAAGCTCGGCCACTGCTGGCCTCGCTTCTTACAGCCTGCCGGGGATGCGCTCGCTCAACCCCGACGGCCACCTGCCTGTTGCCATGCCCGCGCGATGACGCCGGCATGGCCTTCATTCGTTACAGCATGCCTTGCACGGCGGCTTTCATCTCGGCCGGCCAGACACCGACCTGCACCTGACCTATGTGCTCTTTTTGCAGCAGCAGCATGGCCAGACGAGATTGGCCGATGCCGCCGCCGATGGTCTGCGGCATCCGTGCGGCCAGCAGATCCTGATGCCAGTCGTACTGCAGGCGATCCTCGTCGCCGGTGATGGCCAGCTGACGGCGCAGCGCCTCGGCATCGACCCGGATCCCCATGGAGGAAATCTCGAAGCTGTCTTGCAGCACCGGGTTCCACACCAGTATGTCACCGTTCAGACCCGCCAGACCCAGCTCGCTGTGGCTGCTCCAGTCGTCGTAGTCCGGGGCGCGCACATCGTGACGCTCACCGTGGGAGAGGGCACCGCCGATGCCGATCAGGAACACGGCCCCCAGCTCTTTGGCGATGGCACGCTCGCGCCCCTTGGCATCGAGATCCGGGTAACGGGCCAGCAGCTCTTCGCTGTGCAGGAACTGGATCTCGGCTGGCAGGAAGGGGGTCAGCTCATGTTCGGCGCAGACTGCGCGCTCGGTGGCCTTGATGGCGGCCCAGATGCCGCGCACGGTTTCCTGCAGATAGGCCAGATCGCGGCGCTCGTTCGGCATCACCTTCTCCCAGTCCCACTGATCCACGTAGACGGAGTGGATGGGGGTGAGCTTGTCTTCATCCGGACGCAGTGCCTTCATGTGGGTGTAGATCCCTTCGCCCGGACCGAAGCCGAAGCGACCCAGGGTCTGGCGCTTCCATTTGGCCAGTGAATGGACCACTTCGTAGCTGTGATCCGGCAGAGTTTTTACTTTGACCTGCACTGCATTCTCATGGCCAGAGAGGTTGTCCTGAGTGCCATCACCGACCCGGCTCAGAATGGGGGCTTGCACCTCCATCAGACCCAGTTGTTGGGCGAGTTGGCGGGAGAACATCTCTTTGACGAAGCTGATCTGCTGTTGGCTGCGAATGTAGTGCTGTTTCATGCTGAATTCCTGTTTCAAACCCCGTTGGATGTGGTGATTCTTCAACGGAATGCCAACTAAATTCAATATTCGATAATAGAAATAGGCTTTGTGTATTTTTTTCTTCAAAATAAGCCGTTTTTTAATGAGGTATCGTCAACGGGAGTGCAAAAAAATGCCGGAAAATTATCGGATCGATAATCTCGATCAGGCCATCCTCACCGCTCTGATGGAGAATGCGCGGATCCCTTACGCCGAACTTGCGAAACAACTGGCGGTCAGCCCGGGCACCATCCATGTGCGGGTGGAGAAGATGAAACAGGCGGGGATCATCGAGGGGACACGGGTGCAGGTTAACCCCAAGAAGCTGGGTTACGACGTCTGCTGCTTTATCGGGATCAATCTGAAGAGTGCCAAGGATTACCCCTCGGCACTGGCCAAGCTGCAAGCGCTGGACGAAGTGGTGGAAGCCTACTACACCACGGGCCACTACAGCATCTTCATGAAGGTGATGACCCGCTCCATCGACGAGCTGCAGATAGTGCTGATCAACAAGATCCAGACCATCGACGAGATCCAGTCCACTGAAACCCTGATTTCGCTGCAGAATCCGATCCTGCGGGACGTGAAGCCCTGACCGGCTGATCAGGGTTCGATATAGGGGATGGCGTACTTGTCGTAGAGGGCCTTGAGGCTGCCGTTGCGCTTCATGCGCAGCAGTTCGGCATCGTAGGCCGCCATCAGGGCGGGGGTCTGTGCATCCGCTCGTGCGCGGGCCCAGGTGTTGAAGTAGGGGCTGCTCTTGAGCGGTTTGGGCAGGTAATCGACCTTGCCCGTCAGCCCCTCCTCTTTGATCTGGGTGAAGGCGGTGACCAGTGGCATGGGCACGGTATCGATCCGTCCTGCCAGCAGTTTGCGCAGTTGCAGCTGGTTCATGGTGATCTCCTGAAACTGATAGGCCGGGTCGGTCATGGCCGCTGCCAGTTCAGGGGTATAGGAGAAATCCTTGGTCACGCCGATGCGCCAGGGTTTGAGATCGGCCAGCGTTTCGTAACGGATCTTCAGCAGGTCCGCCTTGCGCACGAAGAAGTGCCAGCTGTGGCGTAGATGGGCCTGTTGGGGATAGATGAGATAACTCTCCCGCTCTGCCTTGTAGGAGTGGGTCATCACTAGATCGCAGGCGCCGGTTTCGGCATTACGGGTGAGGCGGGCGCCGGAGTCGGCCAGCTCGACCCGAAAGGGCGTCTCCAGCTTGTCGAATATGGCGGTGACTATATCGATATCGAGCCCATGGGGTTTCTGATCGGCATCGATATACTTGAGCGGGGGCTCCATGGTGCCGCAGATCACCAGCTCCTTGGCGGGCAATCCGAGTGGAAACAGCAACCAAAACAGGGGGATCACACGCAAACTACGTCTCCTGAGCCCGTTTGAAGATATTCCAAGACCTGATTCCAGTATATTGGATGGCACCTGATCCGTTAGAAGCGACTGTTTATGGCAAATCCTGAAATCGAGAGCCCGCTGGACGGGATCGACAAGTTGACCGTCTCGCTCTACCGCCTTGGCTTGAGTGCGGCTGCCCTGTTGCTGCTTTGCCGCGGTGCGGCGCTGCTGAGCGGGATGGCACTGCTTCCGTCGGCACAATGGTTGATGTCTCTGGCAGTGGCAAGCGCAATCTGCGGCTTCTCGCTGCATATCTACGACAAGCGGATTCGCCTGATTCTGCAGGGATTTGGTTGGGGCGCGCTGGCCCTGGCTGCGGTAGGAGCGCCGGATGCGCTGGTGCTGGGAGCGGCCTTGGCGACCCTCTCCGGGCTGGCGTTCAAGGAGCAGTTTTGCTTCTCGATTCCCGGCATCAAACTGGTGCCCATTTTGCTGCCGGCGTTATGGCTGCTGGAGTGGTTGCGGGTGGAGTGGGCCGCCGCACTGGTGGCGCTGGTATGCGGGGCCCTGTTGACCTTGCTGGCGCTGGCCAAGTGGCGGATGCCCCTGCACTTCGATATCGGTGACAAGGGGCGTTACCAGATCTAGGTCTGCTGGCACACCTTCATCTGCTGGTTGAGGGCCTGCATCACCTGACGGCGGCTGATGATGCCGATCACCTTGCCCTGTTGCAGCACCGGGTAGATCTTGGGCTTGGCATCGGCCATCTGGCGAGCCAGATCCAGAATGCTCTCATCCGGCCCGACCGAGAGGGGCGAGCGGTTCATCAGATCCTCCACCCTGGTGCGGGTATCGCAGTGGTAGCTGCCGGTGAGCAGGCTGGGAATGCAGTCTTGTTCGGAAAGAAAGCCGATAAGCCGTTTTTGCTCATCCAGCACCGGCAGGCCGCCAAGACCCGATTGATGCAGGCGATCCAGCGCCTCGGCCAGGCCGAGTCCGGCAGTGAGGGAGTGGGTCAGGCGACCCATGTGGTGGTGTACTTTCAGCATGGTGGTGACTCCGCAAGAGGGGGATGCCGCCACTATGACGCGGGTGGGTGGCCCGCGACCAATGGCTTGTGCCGCAGAGATTGATAGGCACCGGCCATCGGCGGTGATCCGCTGGCAGGCGGGCTTCGTTCATGCAAGACCATGAAAGGGAAAGGAGATCGTATGCGTGCATTGGTTACGGGCTGCGGCCGTCGACTCGGATTTTATCTCTGTGAACAGCTGGTGGCAGCGGGTTGGCAGGTGACGGGCAGCTATCGCAGCGAGCGGCCGGAGCTAGCCACGCTGGCAGCACTGGGGGTCGAACTGGTGCTGGCGGATTTTGGCCGGGAAGATGACGTTGGCAAGCTGATCGATGTGCTGGCTGCCCATCAGGATCTGGCGCTGGTGATCCACAACGCCTCGGCCTTCGAGCCGCAGGCAACTGATCCGGCGGCGCAACTGGCCCAATTCGAGCAGTTCTACCGGGTACACATGGCGGCCCCCTTCCAGCTAAACCGGGCGTTGGCCCCCCAGCTTGCCAGCAACCCCAACGCCAGCATCATTCACATCACCGATATCTATATCCATGCCCCGGCCCCCCGTTTTGCCAGCTATGTGGCGACCAAGGCGGGAGCCCATTCGCTGGCCATGAGCTTTGCCCGCGAGCTGGCGCCTGCGGTGCGGGTCAACACTATAGAGCCGGGGCCGATCCTGTTTCTCGACGAGCATGACGAGGCATGGCGCCAGCAGGTGTTGGCGAAAACACCGCTGGCGCGGGAGGGTGGACTTGAGCCCATCTGGCAGGCGGTGCAGTTACTGATGGGGAACAGTTATATGACGGGGGCCAGCATCAAGGTAGATGGCGGGCGGGCGCTGGCCACCCTCTGATAGGTTGCCGAGCACCAGCGGCCCCAGCCCGACCTGCCGAGTCAGCAAGCCCTTGCCGGGTTTGAGCTTGCCCGACTGGGCGGGGAGCGTCACTTGCAGCGCCACCTTGGGGTCATGCACCTCGCCATGGCCGTAGAGCTCTGCCAGCAGCTCCGCCAGATAGGAATCGACCTCTGCCGAGGCAAAGTCACCGCTCCTGTTGCTGGCCAGAATATCGATGTCGAGTGGCCGGTCGTGCACCTTGCAGAGCGGATCGCTGCGATCACGGCCGTGAGCCACCTCGAGGGCGACAAAGTGCTGCTTGAGGCGGGCGGCATCGAGCGGGCTCTCCACCACCAGCAGGCAGTTGAGAAAGTCGTGGCTGGAGTGCATTCCCACCGGCTTGGTGCGGATCACCGAACTCAGCCGAAGGGGACCGACGTTCTCAAACAGCTCGGCCAGCGCGCGGCTGACATGGATATGCGGGTCAATATTGGAACCAATGCTACACAGATAGAACATGCTGACCTTCCCGGGGTTGGGCTCATCTGAAATGTATACGCAGCTCACGGTTATCGGATTAACTATGGCTTAACATTGTCTTATCTATTGTGATCCGGCACTGATTGGCAGAAAGGAGGTTTGCATGAGTGTGGAGCTGAAATGGGCGCTGTTGACCGCTTCGGGTGCGCTGGCGCTGATCATGATTATCTGTCTGGCCTCTGTCGCGTTGGCGTGAATCACCACAATCCAGATAATCCAAACCGGCCTGTTGGCCGGTTTTGTTTTTCTGGGCGGTGCAGCTATGCTGGCGCACCGGTGAGAACGCAAGAGAAGAGATGATGACCAAGGTTCGCCCACGCTCCCTGCTGCAGGTGGTATTGATGGGATTCGTGCTGGTATTGATGCCGCTGGGCGGCATGATCTGGCACAACAGCACCTCCCTTGCCCACCTCAGCCAACTCACTAGCGACGAGATGGAGCGGGCGGTCAAGGATACCCGCCGCGCCACCCTACTGACGGCGCAGGCCATCGATATCGAACGCACCTTGCGCCGCTTCGCGGTGCTGGGGGATCGCCGCAGCCTCACCAGCTACCAGCAGCAACTCGACGGGTATCGGGTGTTGCTGGCAGAACATCGCAGCTCTATCTCCGACGGTCAGCTCTACAGGGGGCTCGATCAGGGGCTGGCTTGGCTCGACAGCTTGCAGGATGCCGCGCTGGCCCAGGCTGCGGTGGCGGGGGACAAGCTAGAGCTGTTTAACGATGCCAACAAGCAGCTTGAGATGGTCACCCGCAGCCGGGTTGACGAACACATGGATCGGGTGCGACTCACCATCGCCGGACTGACCAGGGAGCTCTGGTGGGTGAGCGGCGCTGTAGCGGCGCTCAGCCTGCTGATGGTCTTTATCTTCACCTACCTGATCATCCACCCGGTACGACAGATTGAGTCGCGCATCTTGAGCCTGGGGGCGGGGGTCGAGCCGGATCCAAGGCCGGTAGATGGCCCCGCCGAGCTGGTGTTGCTGGGGGAGCGGATCCTCTGGCTTTACGACAAGCTCAAGGAGCTGGAGCAGCAAAAGTACCAGTTTCTGCGTCATGTTTCCCACGAGCTCAAGACCCCGCTAGCGGTGCTGCGGGAGGGGTCGGATCTGCTCTGCGAGCAGCTGGTCGGGCCGTTGACGCCGGATCAGCTGGAGATCTGCCAGATGCTGGACGAGAGCAGTCGCCGTTTGCAGACCCTGATCGAGCGGTTGCTCGACTTCAATCGACTCACCCAGCAGGAGGCATTTGAGCTGGAATCTGTCCCCCTGCTGCCCATGCTGTCAGAACTCACCATCGAGTACCGGTTGGCATTGGAGTCCAAGCAGATCCGTGTACACTTGCCGACCGGGCCGGTTACCCTGTGGGCGGAGCCCTACCGGTTGAGACTGATCCTCGATAACCTCTTCTCCAACGCTGTCAGTTACGGCGCCAGCGGGGGCAATATCTGGATCAGGGCAGGGCAGGATGAACAGACAAGCTGGCTGGAGGTAGCCAACGAGGGGCCAGAGATCCCCGCTGCCGATCAGCAACGTATTTTTGAACCCTTCGAACAAGGCAGTACAGTGCGACAAGGTGTATTGAAAGGCTCTGGTATGGGCCTCTCTATCGCACGGGAGTCTGCCCATAGTCTCGGAGGTGAGTTGGTTCTGGTGAAAGATGAACAGGCGGATGTCTGCTTCAGGTTGACGTTGAAAAGAGAACTATGAAGATACAGCGCGTATTTCCAGCCCTGATGATGGGGTTGCTCGCGGGTTGCGCCCTGCTGCCACAGCACGAACAGCAGAACTCCACCGATATCGCTTTTGCCAAGCGGATGGAGTTTGCCAACAAGGAGATGCAGGTACGTCTGCAATACTCCGACTGGTTGCTGGCCAGTCACCCCCAGCAGCGGATGCAGGAGCGTCAACGCCTGAAAGGGGCGGATGATCTGGAGAGCCGGGTCAGTCTGGCGATGGTGGATTCCCACCCCGCTGAATCGGTGGCCAATCGTACCGCCGGGCTGGCGCGCCTGAAGCAGATGCTGCCCGAGCTGGGTCTCGATGCGCAGGCATTTTTGCGCAGCTGGATCGCCCTCGGCGAACAGCTGCTGGCTCGCGACAGCCGACGCGATGATCAAAGTCAGGAGATCCAGCGGTTGCGTCGCCAGATCGAACAGCTGACCGCCATCGATGACCAGCTCAACCAGCGCAAGCTCAACGAGCATCGTGAGGTAATACCATGAGCCGGATCTTGCTGGTGGATGATGACGTCAGTCTGCTCAAGCTGATGAGCATGCGGCTGCGCAGTCAGGGTTATGAGGTGGATACTGCCGACAGTGCGGAAGGGGCCCTCGACCTGCTGCGCCAGCAGCGGGCCGATCTGGTGCTGAGCGATCTGCGGATGGGGGGCATGGACGGTCTGGCGCTGTTCGAGCGGATCCAGGCCCAGTGGCTGGGGCTGCCGGTGATCATCATGACCGCCCACGGCACCATCCCGGATGCCATTCAGGCGACCCGCTCCGGCGTCTTCAGCTTTTTGACCAAGCCCATTGACAAGGATGAGCTGCTGGCCACCATAGAGCATGCTCTCAGCCTGACCCGGCCGAAACAGCAGCAGGAGTGGCAGTCACTGATCCTGACCCGCAATCCCCAGTTGGAACAGTTACTGATCCAGGCTCACAGCATCGCCACCATGGAGGTGCCAGTACTGATCATGGGGCCGTCAGGCTCCGGCAAGGGGGCGATGGCGCAGGCGCTGCACCAGGCCAGCCAGCGCCGCGACAAGCCGCTCCATACCATCAACTGCGCCGCCATTCCGTGGGCGTCACTCGACTTGCAGCTGTTTGGTGAAGATGGTCAGTCCGGGCTGTTCGAGCAGGCCAAGGGGGCGACCCTGTTTCTCGACGAAATTGGCAGCCTGTCGGAATCCTTGCAGGCCAAGCTGCTGCAGGTGATGGAGGAGTATGGCCAGGGCACGCCGGAGGTGCGTGTGCTCAGCTCCAGCCATCAGGATCTGGTCAAGGCGATGGAGGAGGGACGCTTTCGGGAAGATCTCTTCTATCGTCTCAACGTCGCCAATATCACCTTACCGTCTCTCAGTGCCCGCAGTGAAGACATTCCGCTGCTGGCCAGACAGGCGCTGGATGATTATCGCTGC
This sequence comes from Aeromonas sp. 601039, assembly GCF_049174415.1. Lineage (NCBI taxonomy): Bacteria > Pseudomonadati > Pseudomonadota > Gammaproteobacteria > Aeromonadales > Aeromonadaceae > Aeromonas > Aeromonas sp. 601039. Next base: position 23,546 of record NZ_JAAKTL010000016.1, on the reverse strand, counting down.
CGCCACAGCGACTGCGCCGCGATGGGCTTCTCGCCGGAGGCGCTGGCGATGTTGGCCGCAGCTGCCTGGCCCGGTAACGTGCGTCAGCTCTGCAATCTGGTGGAGCAACTCGCCAGCCTCTGTTGCAGCCCGGTGATCGGGGTCTCCATGGTGGAGTCCGCCCTGAGCGGCGGCGGTGGTGGCATCCCTTCCTTCAATGAGGCTCGTGCCGAATTCGAGAAGGAATATCTGATCCGTTTGCTGCGCACTACCGAGGGCAACGTGACTCTGGCGGCCAACCTGGCGGGTAGAAACCGCACCGATTTTTACAAGTTATTGAATCGGCACGGTATCGAAGCAGCAAACTTCAAATCGAAGGGATAAATCAGGCGGGATCAACCACAGCCGGAGCGGCATCGGCTTTTTGGGTTTTATGGGAGAGCCATAAGCCGCTTGCCTTCATCAGGTAACCGAACAAGGCGCCGATGATGAGGGAGGGGAGGATCAACCGCCACTCGCCAGCCGCCCCGAAGGTGGCACAGCAACCGGCAAAGGTGCCTGGAATGTAGCCGAGCCACTGCTGCTTGGCCTGCACGCACATCAGGGTTGCGACTACCCCCGTCATCACATAACCCGCCACACCCGCCCCCCACAGACTGTCACCATGGATCAGCAGCAGTGCCCACAGCATGCCGCTGGTGTTGCAGAAGATGGTCTGCAACAGCGCCTTGTAGCCACCGCTTGACGCGAAATAGCTGGTGCAGCCGAGAAAGCCGACCCAGGAGATAAGGCCGAACGCGACGGCAATCCAGCCCCAGACGGCGGAGAGAATTCCAGTGGTGATGGCGATGGCGATCAGTGGGCTCATGGGGCGACTCTTCAGTTGGCTTCGCAAAAGGGGCAGCCTACCTCCGGCAATCGGGCCGGCAAGCGGGGGCCGAATTGTGTGTGATCTACATCACTCTTTTCAACTCAGGAATACGCTTGCGCTCGCGAAAAAAATTCATTGGTGACCGGCCTGACACTCGACCATAGTTAGAGGCCCTGTCCTGCTCATGGAGTGAGTCTGATGGCGCCCAATGTGATCGTTCCCCTGTTGGTGTTCGTAGTCCTGTTTCTGGTCGGCAATATGGCCAAGGCGCTGCCTCTGCACCACATAATGTAATCTTGTGTGAAATAAAAATCTGCCGGGGCGGGTCTTATCCATAGTGCCTCACTCAGCCCCGGGAGTTTTTCATGTTGATCAAGCGTCGTACCGCCCACCCCCTCACCGAACAGGATGTCACCCCGGAAGCCGTCTATCAGGACCGCCGCCTCATTCTCAAGGGGCTGGGTCTGGGGGCGGCCACCCTGGCGTTTCCCACTCAGGCCGGAGTACTCGATCTGCTGCGCGGTAAAGAGGATGCTCCCCAATTAGCCACCCAGCCGCTCAACAGCAAGCCTGCGGAGCGCCCGGCCAATCTGGTGCTGACACCGGAAGAGAAGGCAACCAGTTACAACAACTTCTATGAGCTCGGCACCGACAAGTCCGACCCGGCTCGCAACGCACATTACCTCAAGCCCGAACCCTGGACCCTCAAGGTGGAGGGGGAGGTGGCCAAGCCCTTTACCCTAGATGTGTGGGATCTCATCAACAAGAGCGAGCTGGAGGAGCGGATCTACCGGCTACGCTGCGTTGAAGCCTGGTCCATGGTACTGCCCTGGAACGGCATCTCGCTGGCAGAGATCATCCGCCGCGCCGAGCCCACCAGTCGCGCCAAGTTTGTCGCCTTCGAGACCCTGTTTGACCCGAAACAGCTGCCGGGGCAGGCCTCCAGTCTGGGGGGCGGCATCGAGTATCCCTACGTGGAAGGTCTGCGTATCGACGAGGCGATGCACCCTCTCTCTTTCCTTGCGATGGGGCTCTACGGCAAGACCCTGCCCGCCCAGAATGGCGCGCCGATCCGGTTGGTGGTGCCGTGGAAGTACGGCTTCAAGAGCATCAAGAGCATCGTCTCGATCCGGCTGGTAGAGGAGATGCCTCCGACCACCTGGAACCTGCTGGCTCCTAACGAATATGGCTTCTACGCCAACGTCAACCCGCAGGTGGATCACCCGCGCTGGAGTCAGGCCAGCGAGCGCTTTATCGGCGAGGGTGGAGTGTTTGGCGCCAAGCGTCAGCCGACCCTGATGTTCAACGGCTATGGTGACGAAGTCGCCTCGCTCTATCAGGGGATGGATCTGCGCCAATGGTACTGAGATTGAAACCGGCCCATGTTAGCGGCTTGCGGGCGCTGGTGCATCTGGGCTCCCTCGGCTTCCTGCTTTGGCTGGTTTTTGCCATTCCGGCAGGTCTGCTGGGGGGCGATCCGGTGCCCGAGCTTATCCACTACCTCGGCAAGGGGGCGCTCAACCTGCTGCTGCTCACCCTGCTGGTGTCACCGCTGGCCAAGCGCTGGCGGCAGGGGCCGCTCATCAAGCTGCGCCGCCCCCTCGGGCTCTGGTGTTTTGCCTGGGCGTTGCTCCACTTCATGGCGTGGCTGGGACTGGATCTGCAGTTTGACTGGGGCTTGATTGGCGGCGAGCTGGTCAAGCGCAGCTACATAGTGGTGGGGATGGTGGCCCTGCTGCTGCTGGCTGCCCTCAGTATCACCTCGCTGCCCGCATTGCAGCGCAGAATGGGCGCAGCATGGCAGAAGCTACACAACTGGGTTTATGCGGTAGCCCTGCTGGTGCCGGTGCACTACTGGTGGTCGCTCAAGAGCGGTTGGGGGGAGCCCCTCATCTACCTGCTGCTGGCCTGCGCTCTGCTTTGGCCGAGGCGGGAGAAGCTGCTGCGCCCCATGCGAGGACGCTGGAACGCAAAAGAGGCCTAATCGGCCTCTTGTTGTTTGATCTCGCCTGTGTAGGCATCAATGATGAGATATACCGTCTGATCCTGGCGATTGAGGGTTTTGACCTCGAATTTGTCCCCTTCCAGCTCCACTTCCCGAATGTCGTGATACCCTTGCGCCAGCAGGAGTTTGACCAGCCCGGCCATGTCGAGACGGCTCTGTGCCGCCCAGCTTGTGGCGCTCAACAGGCAAAGGATCAGCAGGAAACTGCGCGGGATCATATTCATTCCGGATTCATGGCTGGCAGACTATAAACGCCATTATGTTAGGTTTTTGGAGATGAATCATCCATGAATAGAGCGCTCCCTCTGCTCGGGTTATTGCTGCCGGTGCTGGCACAGGCGGTCACGCCTGATGAAGCCCAGCTGCAGCAAGCTGTCCATGAGGGACGGGTTCGGCCCTTCCATGAAATGATGGAGGTGGCGGCCAGGTTGCCGGTACGGGTGTTGCGGGTGGATCTGGGAGAAGAGGATGGTATCTGGCTCTATGAACTGCGCGTCATCGATCGGGAAAACAGCGTGATCAAGGTAGCCTATCGGGCCGACAACCTTGAGCTGGTGTGGGCCAAGGGCCACCACCTGGAGCGTCTGTTCGAACCGCCTGTCTCTCCGATCGAGGATGATGAATAACCCCAGAGTGGAAATCTGTTCATGCGAATTCTGATTGTTGAAGATGAAAAAATCCTGGCCGGCCAGCTGGCTGAGCAGTTGCGCCTCTCCGGCTTTGTCACCGACCTCTGCCATGATGGCAACGAGGCCGGTTTTCTCGGCGAGACCGAACCCTACGATGCCATCATTCTCGACCTCGGCCTGCCTGGACGCGATGGCCTGAGCGTGTTGAAGGAGTGGCGCAGCAAGGGGATCGATACGCCGGTGCTGGTGCTGACCGCCCGTGGCCAACTGCACGAGAAGATTGAGGGGCTAAACGCCGGTGCCGATGACTACCTCACCAAGCCGTTCCAGGTGGCCGAGTTGGTGGCGCGGGTCCATGCGCTGGTGCGACGGGCTGCCGGCAATGCCAGCTCCGTTCTGGAGATTGGCGGGGTGCGGCTCGATATGGCGGCCTCCCAGGTGTGGTACGAAGGGACCCCCATCAAGCTGACCGCCCACGAGTTCCGGGTGCTGGGTTATCTGATGCAGCACAGGGGCAAGGTGGTATCGCGCAGCGAGCTGATCGACCACATCTATGCCCAGGATTTCGATCGTGACTCCAACACCGTTGAGGTGTTCATCGGCCGGATCCGCAAGAAAACCAACCCCGATCTGATTGAGACAGTGCGCGGCCTCGGGTACCGGATCAACGAATGAGGCTGGTCAGAACCCTGCGGGGGCGACTGGTCGCCATCGCGCTGGTCTGGTGCGGGCTGTTTCTGTTCGCCACCGGTTTCAGCCTACAGACCATGATGCGCAACTACTGGCAGGAGGCGGAGGCCGACGGTCTGCGCCTGCAGCTCTATGATCTGCTCTCCCGGCTGGAAGTGGCCAAAACCGGCCTGCCGGTGGTCACCGGCTCCCTCTCCGACCCCCGCTTCAATCAACCCTACTCCGGCTACTACTGGCAGCTGGAGCTGGGCCGCGATGTGGTGGGGCGCTCCCGTTCCCTGTGGGATACCAACCTGAAGAGCGATGGCCTCAAGTCCGCCTTTGGCGATCCCGACCTCTTCGTCGGCAAGGGGCCCAACAAGGAGCCGCTGCTGATCATGACCCGCACCGTGCTGCTGCCCGGTTCGGATCGGGTGTTCACTCTGGTGATGGCCAAGGACAGTAGCGCCCTGACCCAGACCCTCAACAAGACCCGCATCAGCCTGTTCCTCGGTCTCGGCTTTGCCGCCGCCGGTCTGGTGCTCGGCTTCATGTTCCAGATCGTCTACGGCTTGCGGCCGCTGCACCTGCTGCGCCGCGAATTGGGGCGGGTTCACGAGGGTCATCAGGAGGGGTTCCGGCTGCGCTATCCGCTGGAGATCCAGCCGCTGGTGGAGGATATCAACCGGCTGCTGCACCACTACGGCGAACTGTTGCAGCGGGCCCGCTCCCACACCGGCAATCTGGCTCACGCCCTCAAGACGCCGCTCAGCATCATGCGCAATCAGGTGGCCCAGCTCTCGCCCGAGGATCAGGCCGCCATCGGCGAGCAGCTCGACCAGATCCAGCGCCACATTGATTACCACCTCGGCAAGGCGCGGGTGACCGGCGCCGCCAAGATCCTCGGGGTCTCGACCCCGGTGCGGGCGCGGGTGGAGTACATCTGCCGCGCCTTCTCCCGCCTCTATCCGGGCAAGACGGTGGACTTGCAGGTGCCAGCCGAACTGGCGGTCGGGGTGGAGGAGCAGGACTTCGACGAGATGGTGGGCAACCTGCTGGAGAACGCCTTCAAGTGGTCCGCCAGCGAGCTGCGCATCTCCAGCGCCGAGCTGGGGGGCTGGATCACCTTGCGCATCGAGGATGATGGCCCCGGCATGAGCGAGGATCAGATCGCCAAGGCGGTGCTGCGCGGGGTGCGGCTCGACGAGAAGGTGCCGGGCTCGGGCCTTGGCCTCAACATCGTCTCCGATCTGGCGGAAGCCTACCGCGGCAGCTTCATCATGGGGCGCGCCGAACTGGGCGGGCTGGCGGCCTCTCTCTCGTTGCCCAAGGTGGCAAGAGTGGAGAGCTAGGCATAAGATATGGCACCTGTTTTATCCTGAGGAAGAGAACCATGACTGATGATCCATGGGCACTGTGTCACCTCGACGACTCATTCGATGCTTCGGTTCTGGGGATCAAGGGTGCCCAGATCCAGTGGTTTGAAGATCGGGATGGCCTGATTGCCTACCTGCTGGAGGATTATGTCGATCTGCTGGCCGACGTGGGCGAGCTGGAAGAGGAGCAGACCGAGCAGGCGCGCGACCGCTTCACCCTGCTGGTGGAGCAGAGCTTCGACGATCGTACCCTGATGGATGCCATCAACGATCTCGCCTCCGGCCTGCGTCGCATCGCCTGGCTGGGGCCGCTCTCCGAGCTGGCCGAGATCAGCGACGACTTTGCCTCCGGTCTGCGCCGCTACTTCTGGAGCCAGTACGATGGCGACGAAGATGATCCGGATGCCTGGGTGCCGGAAGAGCTCTGGCCGCAACTGGTTGAGTGCGCGCAGGAGTATATGGAAGAGGGCGAGTTCTGATTTCCCTCTCTCCTGTCATCGCAGCGATAAAGAATCGGCGCCTTCGGGCGCCGTTTCTATTGGCGCAGATGGCACGTCCTTATGGTGATCGGGCGCTGCCCTCTGGGGCAGTAGAAGAGACGGGCAGGGCCGCCATGGGGCGCTTGGTCATTGGTATAAGTAAAAATTGGGTCATTATCGGAAAAGTCATAAATTAAATTTATGCAGGAGAATCAGGCTCCCTCACGGTGCCTGCGAGCGCCGCCAGCGTTGTGGGAGGGGATCTGCCGATCTTCGCTATTGGCGCTGGCACTTATCCCGACAAGGGATCTCCCCGCCACAACCGGGATAAAAAACGGCGCCATGATGGCGCCGTTTTGTCCGGTAGCAACCGCCTTAGCCGTTGGCCGGTACCGCGTGGGCGGTGTTGGCCAGCACCGGGCCTGTGTACTTCTCGATTTGCAGCTGAGCCATGTGGCCGCAGTTGCCTTGCGCTAGACTGGACGAGCCTTCGTCGAAGGTGAGGCAGTTGACGTTGCCGTTTTTGCAGATGCTGCCCGCTTCGCCCGGCTTGGCCGGGTCGTACCAGGCCCCTTCGCAGATCCGCACCACCCCTTGGCGCACATCCTCGGAGAGCAGGGCGCCCACCAGGATCTGGCCGCGCTCGTTGAAGGCACGCACCAGATCCCCATGGGCGATGCCACGAGCCTTGGCGTCCAGCGGATGGATCATGATCGCCTCGCGGTCGGCGATGGCGAACTTGTCCCGCAGCGGGGTGTTGTCGAGCTGGGAGTGCAGCCTCTGGGTCGGGTGGGAGGTGTTGAGCGACAGCGGATAGCGTGCCGCCACCTCGCTCTTCACCCACTCCTTGGGCTCATACCACTTGGGATGGCCGGCGCAGTCGGCGTAACCCATCCCCGCCACCGTGTTGGAGAAGATCTCGATCTTGCCGGACGGGGTGCCGAGCGGGTTGAGCAGCGGATTCTCGCGAAAATCGGCGTGACGGATCCACTGGCGGTTCGCTTCGGGGATCGGGAAGCGGATGTAGTTGTTGGATTCCCAGAACATGTTGAACGGCGGCAGCGCCACGCGGGCGCCGCGGGCCTGCGCTGCCATGCCGTCGTACATCTGCTTGAGCCACAGCATCTCGTCTTTGCCTTCGGTGTACTGCTCCTGCACGCCCAGCTTGGCGGCGATGGCGCTGAAGATGTCGAAGTCGTTGCGGGCTTCAAACTGGGGCGGTACGCACTGGTGCATCGGGAACACATAGCGCTGGGAGTAGTCACCCCCCATCTCCAGATCGTTGCGCTCGTAGCTGGTGGTGACCGGCAGCACGATGTCGGCGTGCTTGGCTGTGGCGGTCCAGTAAGGCTCGTGAACGATCACGGTCTGCGGCTTGCGCCACGCCTGCAGCAAGTTGTTGGTGTCCTGATGGTGGTGGAAGGGGTTGCCGCCCGCCACGTAGACCAGCTTGATGTCCGGATAGGTCACCTTGCGGCCGTTGAAGTCGATGGTCTTGCCCGGGTTGGCGAGACAGTCGGCGATGCGGGCCACCGGGATCGGAGCCGGGCTGTTCTTCGGTGCATTGCCGGCGGAGATACCGGCCAGAATGCCGCCCTTGGCGGTGGGGCTGCCACCGGAGGAGTAGTGGTAGCTGAAGCCGTAGCCGCCGCCCGGCAGGCCGATCTGGCCCAGCATGGAGGCCAGAGTGACCAGCATCCAGTTCGGCTGTTCGCCGTGCTGCTGACGCTGCATGCCCCAACCGGCCATGATCATGGTGCGCTTGGCGGCCATGTCGAGGGCCAGCTGGCGGATCACCTTGGCATCGACGCCGCAGACGCTGCTCGCCCATTCGGCGCTCTTCGGCTGACCATCATCCTTGCCAAGCAGATAGGCGAGGAACTTGTCGAAGCCGACGGTGTAGCGATCGAGGAAGGCTTGATCGTGCTTCTTCTCGCTGTAGAGGGTGTGGGCCACACCCAGCATCATGGCCACATCGGTGTAGGCGTTCGGGGCAATCCACTCGGCGCCGACCAGCTTGGCGGTCTCGTTGTAGATGGGATCGATGCTGATGACGCGGGTGCCCTTCTCTTTCAGCGCCATGAAGCCGGCCTGACCTTCGTGATCCGGCATGTTCCAGCTGTTCTTCAGGGTCACTTGAGCGTTGACCCCCCACAGCACCACCAGTTCGGCGTTCTCTACCACATTGGGCCAGGCGGTCTGCTGTTCGTACACCTCGATGGAACCCATCACGTGGGACATGATCACCTGAGCCGCACCGGTGGAGTAGTCACCGGCATAACCGGTGAAACCGCCGGAGAGGTTCATCAGGCGGTGCAGCAGGGTGCGGCTGTTGTGGAACATGCCGACACTCTTCCAGCCGTAGGAACCGGCGTGGATCGCCTGCGGGCCGAAGTCACTCTGCACGCGCTGGATCTCGCCGGCCACCAGTTCAATGGCTTTCTCCCAGCTCACCCGCACCCACTCGTCGGCGCCGCGCAGCTCCGGCTTGGCGCCCGGGCCGTGCTCCAGCCAACTCTTGCGTACCATGGGGTATTTGATGCGGTTCTTGGCGTGGACTTGGAACGGCGCCATGTCGATGAGATCGTTTGGCGCCGGATCATCGGCCACCGGCTGGACGCGCACCATGCGGCCATCTTCGACGATCGCCTCGAAAGCACCCCAGTGGGCGCCAGTCAGAATGCCCTTCTGGGCGGGCACCAGGGTCGGGAACTGACTCAATGCGGTGCTGATGGCTTGCGCCAGCGCACTCTTGGGAAAAATGCCGCCGAGCAGGGGCAGGGCTGCGCAGGCGCCGAGCCCCTTGAGCAGGTTGCGGCGGGACAGATTGGTCTTCTTGTCATTGAAAAAAGTCATAACGGTTTTCCTCTGTGCCAGCCTTAGTGGGCCGCGCTCATGTCACTGGCGTGTTTCTGGACATACTGGGTCAACATGCGAGCCTGTTCCGGGGTCAGGGAGGTACGAGATTCCATCCCCTTGATGACGCCGATCCACTGGTTGGCATTGAAGTGATCCAGCGCGGTGAGGCCGTGGCAGCCGGTACAGTTGTTGGACATCAGGGTGGAGGCGTATTGCCACAGCTTGCCCTGATCGCCGATGAGCTGGCTTTGGTCGACCCAGGCGGTCAGCTTGACCTGATGCCAGGTGAGGTTGGTGGCGCTGTCGGTTTCGCTCTGGCCGGTGACCAGTGCTTTCTTGGCGGCATCGCCGACCAGTACGCTGAGGATCCGTTTGCCCGGTGCGGCGTAGAACACTTCGCTCACACCATCCTGTTGCCAGCCTTCGATCTGCACCTTGGCGCGGCCGTTTTCGTTGGCCAGCACTTCCACCTTGGTGGAGGGCATCAGGGTGCCTTCGTCGGTCTTGGCGGCAGCATCGAGGAACAGCGGGGTGGTGGCGATGGCGTAACGGGTGGTGACGTTGGCCGGGGTCTGGGCCGCAGCCTGCGCCAGCTCGCTGGCACCGGCGGCAGCCAGGCCGCTCATGTCAGGCATGATGTGAGCGACACCGCGGTGGCAGTCGATACAGGTCTGGCCTTCCTTGATGGCGACCGGGTGCTCGGCACGGGCATTGGGGCGCTGGGCCAGAATGTCCATCGCCTCGTAGCTGTGGCAGCTGCGGCAGGTGGCGGAGTCGTTGGCTTTCAGCTCGTCCCAGACGGACTGGGCCATCCGCAGCTTGTGGGCTTCATACTTTTCCGGGGTATCCAGCGTGCCGATCGCCTCGTGATAGATATCCTTCACGGCGCGGATCTTGGTCCACAGGTAGGAGGTGGGGTCGCCCGGGATGTGGCAGTCGGCGCACTCGGCGCGGATTCCCTTGGTGTTCTGGAAGTGGACACTGCCCTGATACTCGGCGAGCGGAGTCTGCATGGAGTGGCAGGAGACGCAGAATTCGGTGGAGCTGGTCTTGTGCAGCACGGTCACGGTGACACCCAGTGCCGCGACACCCAGCAGGGCCCCGAGCAGCAGGAGCCAGAACCAGGTTTTTCTTATCAGTTTTCCAATCATGGCGGCGTTTTCCTACGGTCAATAATTACCTACATAGTACTAGTCCAATAGTAGTAGTAATGATAGGGATAAGGCGTTGACCTCCATCATGGTTTATATTTTTGATTGTTGTCACATCTTGTCTTTTGTTTTGTTTTTGACGTATTTATCGAATTAAATTCATTTGTTTTCTGTTTTATTTATTTGTGCACTTTCCGCGACAGCTGTTAGCCCCCTCGCAAAACCCCACAAGATTCGCTGATATAGTGAGCAGTGAGCCTCAACGGAGTGTCGCTGATGAGCCCTTTCTCACTGCTGTGTGTCGCCGCCAACGTGCAACTGCTGGCCGAATTCGAACAGGAGTTGGCTCCGCTGCTCGGCCATTTCGCGCTGGTGGTGGTAGTCGGTCAGGGGTCGGCGGAGCTGGCCTTGGACGAGCTGGATCGCAAGGGGCAGCCACCCGCCGTGGTGGTGTGTGACAGCGAGCTGGGGGATGGGCGAGGGGCCGATTTTCTGATCCGCCTCGGCAGCCGTCACGAGGCGTGCCGCAAGATCCTGCTCGGCAGCCAGCCGGAGATGAAATCGATCATCGAGGCGGTGAACCTCGGTCGTCTCGACTACTACCTGCAACGCCCCTGGCGCGATGGCAGCCTGCGCCGGGCGGTGATCGAGCAGGCGAGCCACTTTGTATTGCAGCGTCCTGAGGCGGACCTGCTGAGCTATGCCGCCGTGCTCGACAACCAGAAGCTGCTGCGAGCCCATGTCGATCGCCAGTTGGCTGCCTATCGGCAGGGCTTTATGGATTACACCCACTGCAGCGATGAAGAACTCTCCCGGGTGGTGATCGACGGCCTCTACCAGTTTTTCGATGGCAATGACGAGGAGCGGGTCTGTCGCCACTACAGCCCGGGCCATGTGCTGACCCGCGAGGGGGAGCCCAACAGCTTTCTCTGGTTTATCGCCAAGGGGGAGGTAGTGCTGCGCAAGCGGGACGAGCAGGGGATCGATCAGGAGGTGGTGCACTACCGCACCGGCTCGCTGGTGGGGGGCATGTCCTTCGTGACCGGCGAACCCGCCTTCACCACCGGCGTGACCCTGACCGGTGCCGAGGTGATCAAGCTCGACAAGCTGCAATTCTCCCGGGTGATGCAGGCGCGCAGCGAACTGCTCCCCTCCTTTACCAACCTGCTGTTGCGCCACTTCAACCGCCGTCTGCAAAACAGCATCCGCACCGAGATGCGGTTGCAGCAGACCCTCGACTCCCTCGAAGCGGCTCATGCCCAGCTGATGGAGAGCGAGAAGATGGCGATGCTGGGCCAGCTGGTGGCCGGTGTCGCCCACGAGCTGAACAACCCGGTGGCGGCCATTATCCGTGGCAGCGAGACCTTGCGGGCCGCCATCCCCGATCTGGTCAATCTCGAGTTGCCAGCAACCATCAAGGGGCTGGGCAACCAGACCCTCTGTCAGGCGCTCTCCTCACAGCCGGTCTCGACCAGCGAGATCCGTGACAAGACCCGGCTGGCGGAGGGGCGCTTTGGCGATCGTCAGCAGGCGCGGCTGGCGGTGCAGATGAATCTGGATGACGAGCTGAACTGGCAGCGCTGGTTTGCCAGCCGCACCGCCGCCGAGCGGGAGGCGCTGCTCTCCCGGCTGGAGCTGTTCCAGCAGACCGGCAGCTTCCTGCGCAACATCGAGGTGTGTGCCCGTCGCATTGGCGATCTGGTCAAGAGCCTCAAGCAGTATGCCCGGCAGGATCGGGCCGAACCCTCGCTGGTGGACCTGCACGAGGGGCTGGAAGATACCCTGATGATTTTCGAAAACCGCCTCAAGCATCATGAGCTCTGCAAGGAGTACCAGCCGTTGCCGCTGGTGCGCTGTCACCCTATCGCCCTGCAACAGGTGTGGACCAACCTGATCGCCAACAGTCTGGATGCCATGAGCGGCCCGGGGCGACTCACCATTCGCACCGGGTTGCTGGATCCCGAGTGGGTCATGGTAGAGATCGAGGATAGCGGTTGCGGCATCGAGCCCGAGCTGTGGCAGCGGATCTTCGATCTCAACTTCACCACCAAGCGGGAGAGCCATTTCGGCCTCGGGATTGGTCTGAGCGTTTCGCTGCAGATAGTTCAGCAGCACCACGGCCGGATTGAGGTGGCCTCCGAACCGGGCCATTACACCCGGATGCGGGTCTGTCTGCCGCTGGATGGCATGGGGCAGGCCGGTTACGGGGGCGAACCTCATCACAACAAGGAGCATGCGGCCTGAGCCGTCGCCAGCATCAATCGCGCGGCGTGCCAAACCATGTCGCCAAGGAGGAGCAATGAACAAACACTATCTGATCCTGTGTGTGGACGATGAGCGGGAGGTGCTGGATGCGGTGATCCACGATCTCGCCCCGTTCCGTTCCCACTTCGAACTGGAAGCCGCCGAGAGCGTCGACGAAGCGCGGGAGGTGGTGCACGAGTGGGAAGAGGAGGGGGGCAAGCTGGCGCTGATCCTCTGCGATCACATCATGCCGGGAACTTTGGGGGTCGACTTTCTGGTGGAGTTGAACCGGCGTGCCACCACCCGTGCCAGCCGCAAACTGCTGCTGACCGGGCAAGCGGGGCTGGAGGCCACCGTCGAAGCGGTCAATCGTGGCGGGTTGCACTACTATCTGGCCAAACCGTGGAAGCTGGAGACCCTGCAAGAGGCGGTGCGCGAACAGCTGACCGACTACCTGCTGGCAGAAGATGGCGACAACGCCTTCCACTATGCGCCGCTGCTCAATCAGGCGCGGTTGTTTGCCGCTATCCACGATCACCCGTTCGACGAATAGGGGCAGTTGGGCTTTCGCGGTGGCAGTTGTATACTGTCTGCATATACAGTATTGCAGGTAGCTACCGATGCGACTCTTTATCGCCGAGAAGCCCACGCTGGGCCGCGCCATTGCCGATGCCCTGCCCAAGCCCCACAAGAAGGGCGACGGTTTTATCGAAACAGCCCAAGGGGATGTGGTCACCTGGTGCATCGGCCATCTGCTGGAGCAGGCCGAACCCGATGCCTATGACGCTGCCTTCAAGCAGTGGCGGATGGAGCATCTCCCCATCATCCCCGCCCAGTGGCAGCTGGTGGCCAAGCCCAAGACCAAAACCCAGCTCACCGTCATCAAGCGACTGATCAAACAGGCGGACTGCGTGGTCAACGCCGGTGACCCGGATAGGGAAGGGCAACTGCTGGTGGACGAGGTGATCGACTTTCTCGGCTACCCGAAAACCAAGCCGGTGCAGCGCTGCCTCATCAGCGATCTCAACCCGCCCGCAGTGCGCCGCGCCCTCGAGAAGCTGAGGGATAACAAGGAGTTCGTGCCGCTGGCGGTTTCCGCACTGGCCCGCAGTCGGGCCGACTGGCTCTACGGCATCAACATGACCCGCGCCTATACCCTGCTCGGGCGCAAGGCGGGTTGCAGCGAGCTGCTCTCGGTTGGCCGGGTGCAGACCCCGCTGCTGGGGCTGGTGGTGCGGCGGGATCTCGAGATCGAGGCCTTCGTGCCCAAACCCTTCTACGAGGTGCTGGCCCATCTGCTGACCGATAGCAACGAGCGCTTCACCGCCAAGTGGCTGCCGTCTGAAGCCTGCCTGCCGTGGCAGGACGAGGAGGGGCGGGTGTTAAACCGGGCGCTGGCCGACAAGGTGGTGAGCCGGATCAACGGCCAGCCCGCTCAGGTCGAATCGGTGGAGGAGCAGGCCCGCAAGCAGGCGGCGCCGTTGCCCTACAACCTCTCCAGCCTGCAGATCGATGCCGCCAAACTGTTCGGTATGGATGCCAAGCGGGTGCTCGACATCTGCCAGAGCCTCTACGAACGCCACAAGCTCATCACCTATCCGCGCTCCGACAGCCGTTATCTGCCGACCGACCACTTCAAGCGGGCCGAGCAGGTGCGCGGCGCCATCGCTGCCACTGCGCCTGCGCTGGCCAAGGCGGTTGCCGAGGCGGACGGCAAGATCCGCAGCAAGGCGTGGAACGATAGCAAGGTGGATGCCCACCACGCCATCATCCCCACCGAGAAGCAGGGCAACCCCGCCACGCTGGGGGCCGACGAGGCGAAGCTCTATGGCCTGATTGCCCGACAGTATCTGCTGCAGTTCTATCCCCCGTTCGAATACAACGACAGCAAGGTGCTGCTGCGCATCGCCGGTGGCCTGTTTCAGGCCAAGGCGCGGCGCATTCTCAAGGCGGGCTGGAAGGCGCTGCTCGGGGTGGAGGAGGATGACGACGAAGAGAAGGCTGGCACGCTGCCTGCCCTGAAAGAGGGAGAGCAACTGCTGTGCGAGCGGGGCGAACTGCAGGAGAAAATGACCCAGCCGCCCAAGTCGTTCACCGACGCGACTCTGCTGGCGGCCATGACCGGCATCGCCCGTTATGTGCAGGATCCCGAGATCCGCAAGACCCTGCGCGACACCGATGGCCTCGGCACAGAAGCGACCCGGGCGGGCATTATCGACCTGCTGTTCAAGCGCCGCTTTCTGGTGCGTCAGGGCAAGAGCATCAAGGCGACCCCGACCGGGCGGGCGCTGGTGCAGGCGCTGCCTGCTACTGCCACCACGCCGGATATGACGGCGCTGTGGGAGCAGAGCCTCGGCCAGATCGCCGAGCGCCACGGCAGCTACCAGCAGTTTATGGGGCCGCTCACCGAGCAGCTCAACGGTCTGATTGAAGGGGCGCGGCAGGACTCCGGCGCCAGCTTCAGCGCCCTGCCCAAGGAGGCGCCGGGTGCCGGCAAGCGGCGTTTTACCAAACGCAAGAGTCCGGCAGCCAGCACGACTGGCGGGCCCCGACCGCGCAAGACGGCCAGCAAGCGCCAGACCAGGGCTGCATAACGAAAAAAGGCGCCCATCCCGGGCGCCAAAGGCATTGTTGTCAGGCTGCCTGAGTGGACAAGCTGGCACGGATCCTGTGCTGGTAGTGCAGCACCACACCGAGAAACACCAGATCCTTGAACAGGAAGAACTCGGTGACTGGCACGCCATCAACCACTTTCCAGACACCTGTCAGGGTCAGCAGGAAGCTCAGCGTCGCCAGGAAGGTGACGATAGCCCCCATGCTGCACCAGTAACCGATGCGGGGTTGCCACAGACCCACGACCAGCCCGATGGCGATCACTATCTCGACCACCCCGATCAGGTTCGATACGCTCTGTTCCGACAGGGGGCCATAGAGCCAGCTCATCAAGGGGTGGCTGTCTACCAGTGGTTTGATGGCGGCGGCCTCTGTCGGGGTAAATTTGAAGACGCCGATCCAGAGCAGGGTCAATACCACGCCCGCCAGAGCGACCAGAAAGCCTTTGTCATGTTGCTGCATGGGGGCTCCTTGTTTAAGGGGTCAGAGTGACGGGTGGGAAGTCGATCTCGGTCGCCGCCAGGTGGTTGCCATAGTTGGTCAGGGTATTGACCACCACCTGGCCGAGCACCTCCAGCAGCAGCCCGTCATCTACGCCTGCGGCACGGGCGCTAGCAAGCTGCTCGTCACTGATCACCCCGCGCTGACTGACCAGCGCTGTTGCCAGTTGCAGCAGGGCGTGATCAAGGGGAGCCGAGGCCTGGCCGAGCCGGGCAGCCCGGATCTCCTGAGCCGAGAATCCGGCCTTGCCCGCCAGTAGTGTGTGGGCAGACAAACAGTATTGGCAGGCGTTGGCTTGACCTATGGCCAGTGCCAGCAACTCCCGTTGTGGGGCAGTGAGGCGCCCCTTGCCAAGCGCCTCGGCAAAGCCCAGGAAGCCATTGAGCAGGGCTGGCGAGTGGGCCAAGGTGGCGTAGAGGTTGGGCACCATGCCCAGATTGCGTTGCAGGGTGGCCAGGGTCTGGGCGGCTGCGGGTTGTGGCTGGGATACGGGTTGGATACGGCTCATGATCTTCTCCTGTGGTAGTGAAGGTACGGGAGACAGTGTGCCGTCATTCGTGATACGGTTTATCACTCATCGTCTGCAAATAAATACTATTCATCTCAAATATGGATCCGCTCTCTGCCCTGTTGGTTCATGCCTCCCCCGAAGCCAAGATCTTCTTCGCCGGCAACCTGTGCCAGAACTCCTCCAGTGATGATTATCCGAGTGGCGGACATCTTCATCTGCTGCGCAGCGGTGCCGTCATGCTGCGTGAAGAGGGGGGAACCAGCTTGCTGCTCGAGGAGCCGACCCTGATCCTGTTCCCTCGGGGACGTCCCCACAAGCTTGAACCCAGAACGCTGGGGGGTTGTGATTTGGTGTGCGCCAATGTCGCATTCGGCAAGGGGGGAGCATCGCCGTTGCAACTGGCATTACCGGGCTCGCTGGTGCTGCCGCTACGTGAGTTGCCTGCCCTGACGCCGGTGCTGAGTCAGCTGTTTGACGAGGCGTTTCACCCCCGCTACGGGCAGGATCCGCTGATCTCCCGCTTGCTGGAGGTACTGTTGATCCTGCTGCTGCGTCATCTGGTCGAGCAAGGGGTGTGTCAGCAGGGGATGCTGGCAGGTATTTCCGATCCCCAGTTGGCCAAGGCGATCTCGGTGATGCATCAGCGTGGGGATGAACCCTGGACGGTGGCCACGCTGGCGCGGGAGGCCGGCATGTCGCGGGCCCGTTTTGCCGCGAGGTTTCAGGAGCGGGTTGGTCAAGCGCCGCTGGGTTATCTGACCCGCTGGCGCATGGCGCTAGCCTGCCAGCAACTGCTGGCGGGGGAGCCCATGATGCAGGTGGCGCTGGGTGCGGGGTACAGCAGCAGTGTCGCCTTTGGTCGGGCATTCGAGCGGGAGCTGGGGGTGAGCCCGGGGCGCTGGCTCAAGGCGCAGCAACAAGCCGAATAAAAAAACGGGGCAGCCAATGGCTGCCCCGTGTTCATGGCTGGTCAGCCGGTATAGACGTTCTCTTCCGGATAACGGATGCGGGTCTCGACTGGGCGGGCCAGCATAAAGGCCAGGGTCAGGGGGCCGAGACGGCCGCAGATCATCACAAGCACCAGGATCAGCTTGCCCGGCTCGCTCAGGGAGGCGGTGATGCCGGTGGAGAGGCCGACGGTGGCAAATGCCGAGATGGTCTCGAACATGATTTTGTCGAACGGCAGATCCTCGGTCACCATCAGCAGGAACATCGCCAGCATCAGCACCATGGTGCTGACGATAATGATGGCCAGCGAGCGGGTCACGATCTGGGGCGACAGGGTGCGGCCAAAAGCGGTGACATGGGGCCGTTTGGTCAGAAACGCCTTGGTCGCCAGTAGCACCACGGCGAAGGTGGTGACTTTGATACCACCACCGGTTGAGGTGGCACCGGCACCGATAAACATCAACATCATCAGAAACAGCAGCGCCGCCGGGGTCATCAGCCCGATATCTATGGTATTGAAACCGGCGGTACGGGCACTGGCAGACTGGAAGAAGGCAGCCAGCAGCTGGCCACCGACATCGGCCTTGCCGAGGGTGCCCGGGTTGTTGTGTTCCAGCAGCCAGAACATCAGGGTACCGGCCAGCAGCAGCGCCGGGGTCATCAGCAGCATCAGCTTGCTGTGCAGCTTCAGCTTGCGCCAGCGGCGGTTGCGCACCAGATCGACGATGACGGTAAAACCGATCCCCCCCAGGATCAGCAGGCCGGCGATGGTCAGGCTGATGATGGGGTCGTCCCTATAGTCCATGAGATTGTTGGCAAAGAGCGAAAACCCGGCGTTGTTGAAGGCCGAGACCGCGTGGAAGAAGCTGACATAGAGGCCGTGCACCCAACCCATCTCGGGCACCCAGCGGATCGCCATGATGCCGGTACCGATCAATTGGGCGATAAAGGCGAACAGCACGATCCGTTTGACCAGCTGAATGATGTTGACCGAGCCCTCCTGTCCCAGCGCCTCCTTGGCCAGTACCTGCTGGCGCAGACCGACCCGCTTGCTGAAGATGGCGATCAGCAGCAGGGTCATGGTCATCTGGCCCAGACCGCCGATCTCCATCAGCATCAGCAGGAAAATCTGCCCCTGCAGGGTGAAGGCGGTGCCGGTATCCACCACGCCAAGACCTGTCACGCTGATGGCCGAGGTGGCGGTAAACAGGGCGTTGACGAAGGTAACCTCGCCATTGTGGCTGGAGGGTTGCACCAGAAAGATGGTGCCAATCAGCAGAATGATCAGAAAGCTGCCGAGGATCAGCCGGGCTTCGCTCCAGCGAGAGTCCTGCTCCCGATGGAGGGCGAAGGCGTAGCTGCTGCGCCAGTTGATCATAGGGTTTCGAGCCAGTGGTCGATGGCGTGCTTGTTGCCCGCCAGGATCAGGATGTCGCCCAGTTGCAGCTCCATCTTGCCGGTCAGTACGTTGTGCAGCACATCACCACGCTTGATGGCGAGCAGCTGGAAATCGCTCTGTTGCAGCAGGTGGAAGTCGCCTAGTTCCCGGCCATTCTGTTGCAGGCCAATCACGAACTCGGTCAGCACCATGTCGTGGCCCAGCTCCAGATAGTCGAACAGCCGGTTGTCCAGCATGCTCTGGGCGACCCGACGGCCCATGTCCCACTCCGGGTTGATCACCTTGTCGGCGCCCACTTTCTGCAGGATCTTGGCGTGGAACTTGTCGCGCGCCTTGACCCACACCTTCTTCACGCCCGCCTCTTTCAAGACGAGGGTGGTGAGGATACTGGTCTCCAGGTTGTCACCGATGGCAACGAAGACGATATCGAAATTGGCCAGCCCCAGCTCGGCCACGGTGGCCTCATCGGTGGCATCCGCCACGATAACGTGATTGCAGAGGGCGGCGATTTGCCGGGTCTTGCTCTCGTCGATATCGATGGCCAGTACTTCGGCATCTTGCCGTTGCAGCTCTTCGCACAGCGCGCTGCCAAACAGCCCCAGGCCGATGACGGCAAACTGGTTGTTCATGAGTTGTTCCTCAGCAGTTGAAGTCGCCTACTCTAAACCACTGCTATTCCCCCGAAAAGGGCTCGGGTTTTTCGTCATGGGGTAACTTGAGGTAGACTGCGCCCTTGCACCAAGCCGGGATAGACCGATGAAACTGAATGCCAACGCCTCCTTGTTGAAGCTCAACACCCTTGCCCTCGATGCGTACTGCCTCTGGCTGGCCGAGGTGGAGCAGGTTGCCGATCTGGCGACCCTGCGTGCCGATCCACAACTCAACCAGTTGCCTCGCCTCAATCTGGGCGGCGGCAGCAACATGCTCTTCACCACCGATTTTCTCGGTCTGGTGGTGCTCAACCGGCTCAAGGGGATTACCGCTGAAGATGGTGGCGATCACTGGTTGCTCCATGTGGCGGCCGGTGAAGATTGGCATCAGCTGGTGCGCCATACCTTGCAACAGGGCTGGTGCGGGCTGGAGAATCTGGCGCTCATTCCCGGTACGGTCGGTGCGGCGCCGGTGCAGAACATCGGTGCCTATGGCGTTGAGCTGGCCGACTTCTGTTCCTATGTCGAGGCGTTCAACTGGCAGAGTGGCGAGATTGAACGGATCGCGGCTGCAGAGTGCCGCTTCGGTTATCGCGACAGCATCTTCAAACACGAGTATCAGGATTCCCACCTGATCACTGCCGTCGGGCTCAAACTGCCCAAGGCGTGGCAACCGGTGCTGGGCTATGGCCCGCTGGCGGCGCTCGGTGACGCGCCTTCGGCGCAGGCCATCTTCGATACCGTCTGTGCCACCCGCATGGCCAAACTGCCGGATCCCGCCGTGCTCGGCAATGCGGGCAGCTTCTTCAAAAATCCGGTGGTGCCTGCCGCGCTGGCGGAGTCGCTCAAGTCGCGCTACCCGCAGATGCCCTGCTATCCGGCCGGAGAAGGGCTGGCCAAGCTGGCGGCGGGCTGGCTCATCGATCAGTGCGGTCTGAAAGGTTTCGCCATTGGCCGTGCCGCCGTTCATCAGGAGCAGGCGCTGGTGCTGGTCAATCTGGGGGGGGCCAGTGCCATGGAGCTGATCGCGCTGGCGGCTCATGTCCGCGATAGCGTGGAGCAGACGTTTGGTGTGGTGCTGGAGCACGAGGTGCGCTTTATGGGTGCGCACGGTGAAACCTGGCTCGACGAGGTGCTCTCATGACGTTGACTCCCATCAGACAGACCCTGATCACCCTGCTTAGCGACGGCCAGTTTCACTCCGGCGAACAGCTGGGCGAGCAGCTCGGCATCAGCCGGGCTGCGGTAAGCAAACACATGGCGGCGCTCAAGGAGCTGGGGCTGGATCTCTTTAGCCTGACCGGCAAGGGCTACCGGCTGGCGGTGCCGATGGCGCTCTATGAGCAGGCTACCTTGCAGGCACTGGCCCCGATGGCGCCGGTGCACTGTTTTCCGGTCATTGGCTCGACCAATCAACACCTGTTGGATCGGGTCAATGAGCTGCGCTCCGGCGAGAGCTGTCTGGCCGAGTGTCAGACCGCCGGGCGCGGTCGTCGTGGCAAACCCTGGATTTCGCCGTTTGGTTGCCAGCTGATCCTCAGCATGTACTGGCGACTCGAACAAGGCATGGCGGCGGCCATGGGGCTGAGTCTGGCGGTCGGCGTGGCAGTGGTTGAAGCGCTGGAGTCCCTTGGCTATCAAGGCGTCGAGCTCAAGTGGCCGAACGACCTCTACTATCAGGGCCGCAAGTTGGCGGGAATACTGGTGGAGATGAGCGGTAGCGCCGGTGCCAGCTGTCATCTGGTGATCGGCATCGGTCTCAATCTGGCGATGCCTGCCCGCGAAGGGGAGAAGATCGATCAGGCCTGGGCCGAGCTGCGCCACATCAATCCGGAACTGGTGGATCGCAATCAACTGGCGGCCCGGATGATCGTCCATCTGCAGCGGGCGCTGCACACCTTTGAGCAACAGGGGCTGGCAAGCTTTGTCGATGACTGGAACCGGCTCGATCACTTTGCCGGTCGCCCGGTGCGCTTGTTGATGGGTGATCAGGAGATCCGCGGCATCGCCCGTGGCATCGACGATCGCGGCGCCCTGCGGCTGGAGACAGGTGAAGGGATCAAATTCTATCTAGGGGGCGAGCTCTCCCTGCGTCGGGGCGACTGAGGGCCTGCAAGGCCGCTGATGATGCCAAACAGAAGAGGGGGCCCGCGGGCCCCCTCTTCGTTATCCGGCAACTGCAGTCATCATTTGCGCAGTTTGATCTGCTCGATGGCGTGCTCATGGCCCTTGGTCATGATCAGGTTGGCACGCTCACGCGTTGGCAGGATATTTTCTTGCAAATTCAGATAGTTGATATCTTGCCAGATGTTGCTGGCGATCTGGGTCGCCTCACTCTCCGCCAGCTTGGCGTAGTTATGGAAGTAGGAGTCGGGATCCGAGAAGGCGCCGCTGCGGAATTTCAGGAAGCGTTCGATATACCAAGTACGCAGCAGTTCGGCATCGGCATCCACATAGATGGAGAAGTCGACGAAGTCCGACACGAAGACCCGATGGGGCTCCTGAGGGTAGTCCATGCCGCTTTGCAGAACATTGAGCCCTTCCAGGATCAGGATGTCCGGCTGCTCCACCACCTTCTTCTCATCGGGAATGATGTCGTAGATAAGGTGGGAGTAAACCGGCGCTTCGACCTTCTCGTGACCAGCGCGGATGTTGGCGACAAACTCCACCAGATGGCGGATGTCGTAGGATTCCGGGAACCCCTTGCGGCGCATCAGGCCGCGCTCTTCCAGTACCTTGTTGGGATAGAGGAAGCCGTCGGTGGTGACCAGCTCCACCCGTGGATGTTCCGGCCAGCGCTCCAACAGGGCCTGCAGAATACGGGCCGTGGTGCTTTTGCCCCCCGCCACGCTGCCGGCAATGCTAATGATATAGGTGCCCTTGCCGCGGGACTGGCCGAGGAACTGCTCCAGCACCCGGCTGCGACGCTGTTTGGCTTTGACATAGAGATTGAGCAGGCGGGAGAGAGGCAGATAGATCTCTTCCACTTCCCGCAATGACACCTTCTCGTTGATCCCGCGCAGGGTCTGCAGATCGTGTTCGGTCAGGGTCAGGGGGACCGAATCGCGCAATAACGCCCATTGTTCGCGGGTGAATTGCAGATAGGGGTTATGCTCTGTCGTCATGGTGTCATCACTGTTTCTTGGGCACGGCGACCATACACCAAGGGTGGGGGAGCGACAAGGGACGCAGCAGGATTGGCTGATTTCCAGCCGCTTTTTTGCAAACTTCCCAGCAATAAAGCGTATTTTGCCGGGTTCAATGGTTGCATCCCCCAAATCCTTACAATAAAATGCGCGACGCTTGGATGTCTGTCGTCTATTTGCCGTGCAAAAGCGATAAAAACAGTGGGTGCAAGCAGAATTACCGCTGTGACAATCTGGCATCTGGAGGGGTTCCCGAGCGGCCAAAGGGATCAGACTGTAAATCTGACGGCTCTGCCTTCGAAGGTTCGAATCCTTCTCCCTCCACCATATTTCTCTGCGGTTTGAGTTCTTTGGGTTAGAGAAATGCGGGCATCGTATAATGGCTATTACCTCAGCCTTCCAAGCTGATGATGCGGGTTCGATTCCCGCTGCCCGCTCCAAGATGCTGATATGGCTCAGGCGTTAGCAGAGCCGCACCCTAGGGTGAGTTCGGCAAGCGAACCAGCCATCAGTACCTCTCTCTTTCCCACCAGATTCAAATCCATCATATAAACTGTTCTGTGGTTAGCTTGCCACCGCGTACTCAGCGTTAGTTTAGAGGGACGATCATGTCTAAAGAAAAATTTGAGCGTAATAAACCGCACGTTAACGTGGGTACCATCGGCCACGTTGACCACGGTAAAACCACCCTGACTGCAGCTATCACCAACGTGCTGGCCAAGCACTTCGGTGGTAAAGCTTTCGCCTTCGACCAGATCGACAAGGCACCGGAAGAGCGTGAGCGTGGTATCACCATCAACACCTCCCACGTAGAATACGACACCGCTACCCGCCACTACGCGCACGTAGACTGCCCGGGTCACGCCGACTACGTTAAAAACATGATCACCGGTGCTGCCCAGATGGACGGCGCGATCCTGGTAGTAGCAGCGACTGACGGCCCGATGCCGCAGACTCGTGAGCACATCCTGCTGGGTCGTCAGGTAGGCGTTCCGTACATCATCGTGTTCATGAACAAGTGCGACATGGTAGATGACGAAGAGCTGCTGGAACTGGTCGAGATGGAAGTTCGTGAACTGCTGTCCGAGTACGACTTCCCGGGTGATGACCTGCCGGTAGTCCGTGGTTCCGCACTGAAAGCGCTGGAAGGCGAAGCTCAGTGGGAAGAGAAGATCCTGGAACTGGCTGGCCACCTGGACAGCTACATTCCGGAGCCGGAGCGTGCGATTGACCAGCCGTTCCTGATGCCAATCGAAGACGTATTCTCTATCGCAGGCCGTGGTACTGTAGTAACCGGTCGTGTAGAGCGCGGTATCGTTAAAGTTGGTGAAGAAGTGGAAATCGTTGGTATCAAAGATACCACCAAGACCACCTGTACCGGCGTTGAAATGTTCCGCAAACTGCTGGACGAAGGTCGTGCAGGTGAGAACATCGGCGCCCTGCTGCGTGGCGTGAAGCGTGAAGACGTAGAGCGTGGTCAGGTACTGGCCAAGCCGGGCACCATCAAGCCGCACAC
>NZ_JAAKTL010000015.1:0-125333 GCF_049174415.1 Aeromonas sp. 601039 | reverse complement strand
GGTATCGCCAAGCGGTAAGGCAGCGGGTTTTGATCTCGCCATCCCTAGGTTCGAATCCTAGTACCCCAGCCATTTTTCTGTTCTCTTCCACATCAGTGGTCGATAACAAACGGCTATGTAGCTCAGTTGGTTAGAGCATCGCACTCATAATGCGGGGGTCACAGGTTCGAATCCCGTCATAGCCACCATTAATATTGCGGAAGTGGCGAAATTGGTAGACGCACCAGATTTAGGTTCTGGCGCCCTAGGCGTGAGAGTTCGAGTCTCTCCTTCCGCACCATTAATAGCAGTACCAAACAGACCAGCTCACGCTGGTTTTTTTGTATCTGAAATTTGCCTCTCCCCAGTTTTTCTCTCGCGCCTCTATTAACCCAGCTCCACGTTAATTCCCGTCCACATCACTCTTCACTGATTCCGAGCACGCCTTGCCACTCTTGTCTCCTGGCCATAAAAAAGCGGCCCACAGGCCGCTGGTGCACACATTCATCATCCCGGTTATCAGAACGGGAAGAACCAGGGGATCGCTACCACGCTGACCGCCATCACCAACAGGGTGAATGGCACCCCGATACGGATAAAATCGGCAAACTTGTAGTTGCCCGGCCCCAGCACCAGAGTATTCACCGGTGACGAGACCGGCGTCATAAAGGCAGCCGAGGCGGCGATGGCAATGGTCATGGCAAACGGATAGGGCGAGACTCCCATCTGCTGAGCCGTGCCCAGCGCAATGGGCGCCATCAGCACAGCTGTCGCGGTGTTGGAGATAAAGAGCCCGATCACCGCGCAGAGGGCAAACAGGCTGGCCAGCATGACCCGCGGCCCCATCTCCCCTACCGCATTGATCAGACCACCAACGATCAGATCCACCCCGCCGGTTTTTTGCAGCGCCAGCGCGAAGGGGAGCATACCGACAATCAGGATCAGGGTCGGCCAGTGGATCGACTTGTAGGCACTCTCCATATCGATGCAGCGAAACTTGCCCATCAGCAGACAGGCGATCAGCGCGGCAATCACGTTGGGCACAGGATCGGTCACCATCAGCAGGATCATCACTCCAAGACAAAAGAGGGCATGGATCGCCTGACTGCGGGCGGGGGCCATCTCGTCCACTTCGGCGGGCAGCCCCATCAGCAGAAAGTCGCGGCTATGGGTCTGCAACTGTCTGATGTGGCTCCAATTCCCTACCACCAGCAGGGTATCCCCCATCTGCAGCGGCTCGTCCACCAGCTTGCCTGCCAGTGCCTCACCATCGCGGCGCAGCCCCACCACGCTCAGGCCATAGCTGGAGCGGAAGGTCACCTCACGCACGCTTTTACCCAGCAGCTTGGACTCGGGGATCAGCGACACCTCGGCCATCCCCACCTCCCGCGCCTGATCGGAGAAGTACTCCCCGCGCAGGATCATGGGTTCGAGCCGCGCCTCGCTGCAAAACGCCCGCACATCCACCTCGGGGTCTGACATGTCGATCAGCAGCACATCCTTGGCCTGGAACTCACTGATCCCGGACACCGGCACCATCACACGGCGAAACTTGCGCCAGCGCTCCACCCCGATGACGTGGGCACCATAACGGGCGCGCAGTTGCAGCTCGTCCAGGGTGTGACCAATCAGCGGGGAGTCAAGCCGCAGCGCCAGACGACGGGCCCTACCGGCCAATCGGTAGTCTCGGATCAGATCGCGCAGGGTGCGGCGCCCGGTCGGCTTGCCTTTGCCCTCTTCTCCCTCGCCCACCAAGGAGCCGCGCACCAGCAGCATGTAGAGGATGCCCAGCCCCAGGATCAGCAGGCCCATGGGGGTGAAATCGAAGAACCCGAAACCGTGAATGCCGTGACGCATCAGCTCGCTGTTGACCACCATGTTGGGGGGCGTGGCCACCAGCGTCATCATGCCGCTGATCAGCCCGGCAAAACCGAGGGGCATCATCAGGCGACCGGCCGGGATCCCCATCCGGTTCGCCACGCTCAGCACCACCGGGATAAAGATGGCCACCACTCCGGTGCTGCTCATCACAGCCCCCAGACTCGCCACCGCTACCATCAGCAACACCAGCAGCTTGGTCTCGCTGCTACCCGCCACCTTCACCAATGCATCCCCCACCTGATAGGCGATGCCGGTGCGCACCAGCCCCTCACCCACCACAAACAGGGCGGCTATCAGAATGACGTTGGGATCGCTAAAGCCCGCCAGCGCCTCCGGCAGGGTGAGGGTGCCGCTCAGCACAAAGAGAATAATGATCAACAGGGCAACCACGTCCATGCGCACCTTGTTGGTCATAAAGAGATAGATGGCGCCAGCCAGCAGACAGAGCACCCAGACAAGCTCGGAATTCAATGCAACCTCCTTTTATCACGTGATTTTCCTCCCGGAGAGTGGACTCTATCAGACCACAGCCATGGCGCTATCATCTTGCTACATATCAATAAAGTCCGGCCCATCGGGACCCCATAACCCATCACTGCTGGAATAACCGGGCAGCAGCGGCGATTTCTTTGATATGGGCCAAGTACGGGGCGGACAAAAGTCCTGCCCCTCCTCCCCCTCACCCCTTAGAATGGCGCCCTCGCATACTAACCCTCATGCCCAAGGATCAGAAAATGAGCATATTCGAGCTGTTCAGCATCAATAACACGCTGGTGACCATACCGCTGGGTGGCGGCTATGCCATGTCATGGATTGAAGCCATCGGTACCCTGTTCGGGCTGGCCTGCATCTGGTTTGCCAGTCAGGAGAAGACCATCAACTACCTGTTCGGTCTTATCAACGTCAGCCTGTTTGCCATCATCTTCTTCCAGATCCAGCTCTACGGGCTGTTGCTGCTGCAGCTGTTCTTCTTCTGCGCCAACGTCTACGGCTGGTACGCCTGGACCCGCCCGGCCAACGATCAGGGGGATACCCTGCAGATCCGCTGGCTCAGCAAATCCAAACTGATGGTGACCGCCGCCGTGAGCGTGCTGGCCATCGCTCTGCTGACCCGCTATATCGACCCGGTCTTCGCCACCCTGGCACGCACCTCGGTCTCCCTGCTCAACCTGTTTGGTGCCAACCTTGCCATCCCCGAGCCCTCCCCCGATGCCTTCCCGTTCTGGGATGCCAGCATGACGGTGCTCTCGGTGGTCGCCCAGATCCTGATGACCCGCAAATACGTGGAGAACTGGATCCTCTGGGTCGTCATCAACATCATCAGCATCGGTGTCTATGCCGCGCAGGGCGTCTACGCCATGTCGCTGGAGTACCTGATCCTGCTGTTTATCGCCGCCAACGGCACTCGCCTCTGGGTGATTGCCGCCAAGCGCCAGCCACAAGGTCTGTAAGCCATGAGTCTGTTACCCCATCTCCAGTGCCGCCCCGACCAGATTGCCGAGCGGGTGGTACTGTGCGGCGACCCGGCCCGGGTCGATCGCATCGCCAGCCAGCTCGAACAGTGCGAAGTGCTGGGGCAAAACCGGGAGTTTCGCCTCATCAACGGCCGCTATCAGGGGCTGCCCATCACGGTTTGCAGCACCGGCATTGGCGGCGCCTCGGCCATCATAGCGCTGGAGGAGCTGGTGCAAGCCGGTGCCCGCTCGCTCATTCGGGTCGGCTCCGCCGGTGCCCTGCAGCACGACATCGGCCTTGGCGACCTTATCGTGGTGGAAGGGGCGGTACGCAATGAGGGCGCCTCGCAGGCCTATCTGCCCGCCGAGTACCCCGCCTGCGCCGATATCTGGCTGCAAGCGGCCCTGCTCAACCATGTGGCCACTAGCAGCCAGCCTCATTGGCACGGGCTGGTACGCTCCCACGACAGCTTCTATCGAGATGATGAGCAGGAGGTGTGCCGCTACTGGCATGCCCGTGGCGTACTGGGCGCTGACATGGAGACCGCAGCCCTGCTGACCGTGGGGCGCCTGCGCAAGGTACGGGTCGCCGCCGTGCTCTGCAACGTGGTGCTATTCGAGCAGGATGTGCAACAAGGGGTGGCGGATTACGCCAGCGCCGAACAGGCGATGATGGCCGGTGAGCAGCAAGCCATCGCCGCCGCCCTCCACGCTCTGGTGCAATAAAGCGCAAACCGTTAACTGCGGCACATCCGCTACCGTGCGGGCTGGTATCCGGCCCGCACTCTTGCTAGCCTCATGGCCCTCGTCATCCGGTGCGACAGGCAAGTCATGCAGCAACAGCCCTACCCCCTCGGCCGTTTTCACGCCGAACTCCAGCAGCTTGAACCCCGCTTTGCCGCGGCGCTCGACGCCTGCACCCTGTTTCTGCGCCGTTACCTGCCGGGCGAATTGATCATGCGGCAGGGGGAGCAGAGCGAGCAGCTCTATCTGGTCGAACGTGGCCGGGTCTCCCTCAACAGCACGGTACACTCTGGCCGCCGCTTCCAGCTCGGCGAGATTGAGTGTCACAGCCAGATCTTCGGTGAGATGGAGTTCTTCAGTGCCACCCCGGTGCAGTGGAACGTGGTGGCCGAGACCGAGCTGGACGCCCGAGTCATCTGTGCCCACAAGCTGGCCCAGCGGCTGCTGGCAGAACCTGAGTTGACCCTCTTTTTCGCCGCTGCACTTGCCAGCGACTATCTCGATACCCTGGAGATCACCACCAGCCGGCTGCTCCACCCCATTGCCTACAACATCGCCTATGAGCTGTGGCGAGAACGCCAGCGCACCCCCATGCTGGGATCGCGCAAGCGGGCCCACGAGGCGGCCCGCTTTGGCACCACAGAGCGGGTCTACCGCCGCGCCCTCAAGGAGCTGGTCGAACAGGGCATAGTTGCCGACGGCAGCGATGGCCCTGTTATCGCCGATCTGACCAGGCTGCGCGCCTATCTCGACCTTTGATTTCCATTCACCTCATTTCGATTAACCCTGTCAGGAGAGAGCCATGTCTACCCATCCCGAATTCACCTTCTTCAGCCGCTTCGTCGCCGATATTCAGGCGGGCCGCAAAACCATCACCATTCGCGACGAGAGCGAAGCCAACTGGCAGCCTGGCCAGCGGTTGGCGCTGTTTACCAACCCGGAGCACCAGCCCTTTGGCACCATAGAGGTGCTCTCGGTCAAGGCGGTAGCCTTCGATGAACTGAACGACGAGCACGCCCGTCAGGAGAACATGACACTCCCCGAGCTCAAACAGGTGATCCGCGAGATCTACCCCGATCTACCGCCGCTCTATGTGATTGAATTCGTGCTGATTGAAGCCTGATTTTGTGAGCTGCCTCAGCTAACGCCGGTTGCGCTCTTTGGCTAAAAGCGCAAAATAACTGTTTTTATATACAGTTATTGGTGCGTTATGGATACACAACTTGAACCGGCCATTGCGGCCATGGTGACAGAGTTCATTGCCGCAGGCCGCCCCAAGGCGAGCAGCCTGAGCTGGCAGGAGCGGCGTGAAGGCTATCTTGCTTCAGCCATATTGGGTGGTGAACGGGAGGAGGTTGGCGCTGTCGAAGAGTGGCAACATGGCCATTATTCCGTTCGCCTCTATCAACCAGCACCAACCTCAAGTGCAAGCCGTCCGGCACTGATCTACTTTCATGGCGGCTGTTTTGTCAGCGGCGAGTTCGACACCCACGACCGCCAGATGCGGATGCTGTGCAATCGCGCCGAGGCACTGGTGTTTGCGGTACATACCCGCCTTGCCCCTGAACACACCTATCCTGCAGCACATGACGATGCACTGGCAGCCACGCTCGCCATCATGGCCGATGTGGAGAAATGGCATGGGGATCCGGCAAGGATTGCCCTTGCGGGCGACAGTGCCGGCGGCCACCTCGCCCTGATCACCACCTTGCGACTCAAGGAGCAAGGCGCCCCCTTGCCTGCAGCCCAACTGCTCATCTATCCGATGCTCGATGCTGCGGGCGACAGTGACAGCTATCGGCATCTAGGGGATGACTACCTCATCACCCGCGACATGCTGTTAAGCGGTTTTCACGCCTATCTGGGTGAACTGCCCGCCACTCACCCCGAAGCCAGCCCGCTCCACCATCCTGCCCTGTCAGGATTGCCGCCGACCCATATCGTAACGGCGGAATATGATCCGCTGCGCGATGAAGGGGAAGCCCTCTATCGCAAACTGCTGCAAGCCGGAGTCACAGCTACCTGTCAGCGGCAACTGGGTGTTATACACGGCTTCTTCCAGTTGGCAGGTGTGAGCCAGGCAGCCCGTCAGACAATTGAGCAGATCGCGATGCTTATCAGGCACCTCTGATTTGGCCTTTGCCGAGCGATGTGTTAATAGTGTCCTCTTTTGAATCAGGGAGGTGACCCGAGTGTTTGAGATAGCGAGCCTGAGAGAAGGGATGATGCACGGGGTCGAGCTGTTCCAGCTGCTGCTGGAGATCATCTCCATCGCCTGTGTGGTAATAGGGCTTGGCAAGACCCTTTGGCTGGCGGCACGGATGGAGGATCACGAACCGGGCTTTCCGCGCATTCGCCTCTGTTTCGGCAGTTGGCTCATTCTGGCGCTGGAGTTCCAGCTCGCCGCCGATATCCTGGCCACCACGGTCGCACCGAGCAAGGAGGAGCTGATCCGCCTCGCCATCATCGCGGTGATCCGCACCTTCCTGAACTACTTCCTCGGCAAGGAGCTTGAGGCACAAGCGGAACACCAGCAGGAGCAGCGCAGCGAGCAGACCAAGGCTGCTCAATAACCAGTATTCCTGCATAGCATCATCGCTGAGTGCCGTGCCATCCCGACCACCTACGTGGCTCGGGATGGCCCAGTTGTGACCCTTCGCTCACTTTTGGCAATCAGCCAACTATGGAACCCTTTTCAAGGTTTCCCCTGCCCTGTTGAGGGCCAGATCATCTGGGTAAGATAGGAATAACTCCCCCTCAACCGGCCGCACTGATGAATACGCACTCCCTCCACACGCCCGATATCGACCTTGATAGCTGTGTCATCTATCAGATCTACCCCATGAGTTTTCAGGACAGCGATGGCGACGGACTGGGCGACATCAACGGCATCCGCCAGCGCCTCGGTTATCTGGCCACCCTCGGGGTCGATATGCTGTGGCTCACCCCCATCTATCGCTCCCCCAAGCGGGACAACGGCTACGACGTGGCGGACTACCGTGCCATCGACCCCGCCTTCGGCACCCTGACCGAGATGGAGCAGCTGATAGCCGAAGCGGCCGCCCACGGCATCGGCATCATGATGGATATCGTCGCCAACCACACCTCCACCGAGCACGAGTGGTTTATGAAGGCACTGGCCGGGGATCCCCGTTATCAGAGTTATTACGTGTTTCGCGACCAGGCCTTCGTTGACGCTCACCCCATTACCTCGATTTTTGGCGGCAGCGGCTGGCATTATGTGCCAACGCTTGATCGCTACTACCTGCACAACTTCGATCCCAGTCAGGCCGATCTGGACTGGGACAACCCGGCGGTGCGTGCCGAAATGGCAGAGGTGATCAACTTCTGGCTGGGCAAAGGGATCAAGGGGTTTCGCTTCGATGTGATCGATATGGTGAGCAAAGAGTGGGACCGACTGGCCATGAGTAACGGCCCGCACCTGCACGACTATATCCGCGAGCTCAATGCCGCGAGCTTCGGCGGCAAGGGGATCATCACGGTGGGGGAGACCTGGGGGGCCGATCTCGCCCATATGCAGAACTATTCGAACCACGATGGCAGCGAGTTCAGCATGGTGTTCAACTTCGAGCATCTGGGGCTGGGCAGTGACAAGTGGTCATCCCGCTTCGATCCCCTCGCCTTCAAGCGAGCCATGGCCCGCCACCAGCAAGGGCTACACGGGCGTGGCTGGAACAGCCTGTTTCTCGGCAACCACGACCTGCCCCGCGCCGTCTCCCGCTTTGGCGATGACAGGCCCGAGTGGCGGGAAACCAGTGCCAGGCTGTGGGCCATGGTGCTGCACATGATGCAGGGCACTCCCTTCATCTATCAGGGGGAGGAGCTCGCCATGACCAACCGCCACTGGCAGCCGGACGAGCTGCGCGATGTGGAGGCAATCAACTACCGCGCCAGCCAGTCAGGGCTGGATCCTGCCGAGCTGAGTCGGCGGCTCGATGCCATCGGCCGCGACAACGCCCGTACCCCGATGCAGTGGGACGCTGTCCCCCACGCAGGATTCAGTACGGCCACGCCCTGGATTGCCCTCAACGCCAATCATGTCGAGATAAATGCCGCCGAGCAGATGGCCCGCCCCGACTCCCCGTTTCACTGCTATCGCCAGCTCATCGCCCTGCGCAAGGCTCACCCTGTCGTTCGCCACGGCAATTTCGATCTGCTGGATGGGGATGATCCCGAGCGCATCAGCTATCGCCGCCACTGGCAGGATCCGGCGAACGGCGAGCGGCACACCCTGCTGCTGCTCGCCAATCTCACTGCGAACCCCTTGCCGATGCCCCACTTCGACAAGGTGACAGACAAGATGCGGTTGCTGCTGGCCAATTACCCAGGCGAACCACTGCCACTCTTCGCCCCTTATCAGTGTGCCATCTGGCTGCGAGTGGATCAGGATTAACCCCGTGCTGACGGGCCAAAGCAATGGCCCATCAGCCACCTCCCGTTGGCTGTCAGCAGAAAATCATGCACCCACGCAGCGGGATTAAATTAACCACTATTACTGACTTATTAATTGATTATTTATCCCGTTTGATACGCTCTCATTGCCCCTCTTACTATGCCTGCGACCTATCCATTGCCGATGCAACTATCGGCTTTCAAACTGGCATAGCAAAGTGGAAAACAGATGATCACCACAGACGGGAATAACGCAGTCGCCTCGGTGGCGTACCGCACCAGCGAAGTCATCGCCATCTACCCCATCACCCCCAGCTCGGCCATGGCTGAGCAGTCGTCGGCCTGGTCGAGCGAACGGGGCAAGAACCTCTGGGGGGATGTGCCCCGGGTTGTCGAGATGCAGTCGGAAGGGGGCGCCATCGCCGCCGTCCACGGAGCCCTGCAGACCGGCGCGCTGGCGACCTCGTTTACCTCGTCGCAGGGGTTACTGCTGATGATCCCCAACCTCTACAAGCTGGCGGGTCAGCTCATTCCCTTCGTGCTGCATGTGGCGGCGCGCACCGTGGCGACCCATGCGCTATCGATCTTTGGCGATCACTCGGACGTGATGGCGGTGCGCCAGACCGGCTGTGCCATGCTCTGTGCCAGCAATGTGCAGGAGGCGCAGGACTTTGCCCTGATCTCCCAGATAGCGAGCCTCAACAGCCGCCTCCCCTTTATCCACTTCTTCGACGGCTTTCGTACCTCTCACGAGATCGCCAAGATAGCGCCGCTCGCTGATGACACCCTGCGCGCCCTGCTGCCCGCAGATGCCATCCGTGCTCATCGTGACCGGGCGCTCACCCCCGACAAACCGGTCATTCGCGGCACCGCGGCCAACCCGGACACCTATTTCCAGTGCCGGGAGGCGAGCAACCCCTGGTATGACGCTGCCTATGGTCATGTGAGCGAGGCGATGCAGGCTTTTGGCAAACAGACCGGCCGCCACTACCGGCCGTTTGAATATGTCGGCCACCCGCAGGCGGAGCGGATAGTGGTGCTGATGGGCTCGGCCATCGGCACCTGTGAAGAGGTGATCGAGCGCCTGCTGGCCCAAGGAGAGAAGGTAGGTCTGGTGAAGGTGCGGCTGTTCCGTCCCTTCTCGGCAGGGCACCTGTTGGCCGCGATTCCCGAGAGTGCCCGCGCCATCGCCGTGCTGGATCGCACCAAGGAGCCGGGCGCACAGGCCGAGCCCCTCTATCTCGACGTGATGACGGCGCTGGCCGAAGCGGTCAGCCGGGGCGAGCGGGCAAGCCTGCCGCGGGTTATCGGCGGCCGCTATGGTCTATCCTCCAAAGAGTTCGGTCCCGCCTGCGCGCTGGCGGTGTTTGCTGAACTGGCGCAGGAGAACCCGCGTCCGCGCTTTACCGTTGGTATATTCGATGACATCACAGGTCTCTCGCTACCGCAGCCCGCGCTGGATTCGCAAAGCCCCATCCATCGCCCGCAACACAAACTGGAGGCGCTCTTCTACGGTCTTGGCAGCGATGGCACCGTCTCGGCGGCCAAGAACAGCATCAAGATCCTCGGCAACCACACCGACCTCTATCCGCAGGGCTATTTCGTCTACGACTCCAAGAAGGCGGGCGGCCTCACCGTCTCTCACCTGCGGGTGGGCGAGTGGCCGCTGCAATCGGCCTATCTGGTGGAAGAGGCGGACTTTATCGGCTGCCATCAGTGGCAGTTTGTCGACAAGTACCGGATGGCGGAGCGCTTGAAAGCGGGCGGCATCTTCCTGCTTAACACCCCCTACAGCGAAGCGGAGATCTGGCAGCGCCTCCCCAGCGAGGTGCAGCATGCCCTGCGCGAGAAAGAGGCGCGCTTCTACATCATCAACGCCGCCAAAATTGCCCGTGACTGCCAGCTCGGCAACCGCATCAATACCGTGATGCAGATGGCCTTCTTCCAGCTCAGCGCCATCATTCCCCCCGCAGAGGCGACCAGCCTGCTGAAGCAGGTCATCGCCACCAGCTATGGCAGCAAGGGACAAGCACTGGTCGAACGCAACTGGCAGGCACTGGAGGCAACCTGCGCCGCCCTGACCCGAGTGCCGCTGGGTGAGCTGGATCCCGCCAGCCGCCCCCGCCCACCGGTGGTTTCGGCCAAGGCCCCCGATTTTGTCCAGACCGTCACCGCCGCCATGCTGGCGGGGCTGGGTGACAGCATGCCGGTCTCCGCCTTCCCGCCTGATGGCACCTGGCCGGTCGGCACCACCCGCTGGGAGAAGCGCAATATCGCCAAGGAGATCCCCATCTGGGAGGCGGAGCTCTGTACCCAATGCAACTACTGCGTCGCCGCCTGTCCCCACTCGGCCATTCGCGCCAAAGTGGTAGAACCCGATGCGCTGGCCGCTGCCCCCGCCACTCTGGATGCGCTGGATGTGAAATCCCGCGATATGCGCGGCCAGCAGTACGTGCTGCAGGTGGCGCCGGAGGATTGCACCGGCTGCAACCTCTGCGTCGAGGTGTGCCCGGCCAAGGATCGCAGCAACCCGGATCGCAAGGCGATCAATATGGCTTCACGGCTCGATCACCTCGACGAGCAGAAGGCCAACTACGATTTCTTCCTCGACCTGCCGGAGCGCAGCGCCGAGCAGCTGGAGCGCATCGACATTCGCACCTCCCAGCTCATCTCGCCGCTGTTTGAATACTCCGGCGCCTGCTCCGGCTGTGGCGAGACCCCTTACATCAAGCTGTTGACCCAGCTCTATGGCGATCGGCTGCTGATAGCCAACGCCACCGGCTGCTCGTCCATTTATGGCGGCAACCTGCCTACCACCCCTTACACCACCAACGCCGACGGGCGTGGGCCGGCCTGGGCCAACTCGTTGTTTGAAGACAACGCCGAGTTCGGACTGGGCTTCCGTCTTACCGTCGATCAGCACAGGGAGCGGGTACGCCGTCTGCTGGCGAACCTGGGCGACACCATACCGGCAGCGCTGCACGAGGTGCTCGGCGATGCCACCCTGCCGGTTTCCGAGCAGCGGGCCCATATCCAGCAGCTGCGAGCACTGCTGCAGGAGAGCCCGATCCCGGCAGCCCAAGAGCTGGCTCGCGATGCGGACTATCTGGTGGAAAAATCGGTCTGGCTCATCGGCGGCGATGGCTGGGCCTACGACATCGGCTTTGGCGGGCTCGACCATGTGCTGAGCCTGGGGGAGAACATCAATGTGCTGGTGCTCGACACCCAGTGCTACTCCAACACCGGCGGCCAGCAATCGAAGGCGACGCCACTCGGGGCCATCACCAAGTTTGGCGAGCAGGGCAAGCGCAAGGGGCGCAAGGATCTCGGGGCCAGCGTGATGATGTATGGTCACGTCTATGTGGCGCAGATCTCCCTCGGCGCCCAGATGAACCAGACAGTGAAGGCGATTCAGGAGGCGGAAGCCTACCCGGGCCCCTCACTCATCATCGCCTACAGCCCCTGCGAGGAGCATGGCTACGACATGGCCGAGAGCCATGAGCAGATGAAACAGCTGACCGCCACCGGCTTCTGGCCCCTCTACCGCTTCGATCCGCGCCGCGCTGACGAGGGCAAACTGCCGCTGGCGCTCGACTCGCGGGCACCCAATGCCTCGCAGGCCGAGACCTTGCGCCATGAGCCCCGCTTCCAGCGGCTGGAGCGCCAACTGCCGGAGGTGGCCAGCCAGCTCTATGAAGAGGCGGAGCAGGAGGCCAACCGCCGCTTCGCCTGGCTGAGCCAGCTGGCGGGCAAGGAGAGTCCGGCGCAGGAGTAACTCGCGCATGGCTTGATGGCAGCAGCCACGCTATTCGCCAAATAACAATCAGGGCTCCCCGCGGGGAGCCCTGATGCTAGCTATGGTGAGCCAATGTCGGCGCAGGCCTGATCAGGCGCTGATGGAGGCCAGCTCGTGGCGCTTCAACGCCAGCAATGTGATGAGCAGCGCCAGCGTGGCGATCAATGCCATGCCGATATAGGTCGCGCTGAAGCCCGGGGCCAGCAGATCGGGGGCGAGCCGGCTCAGATCGCCACCGCTGCCGGCTGGCAGGCGGAAATGAAACAGCATGGAGCAGATGGCCACGCCGACGGCTCCGCCAAGCTCCCGCCCGAAGTTGAACAGCGACATGCCGATGCCGCGATCCTGCCGCGGCAGGGCATTCTGTACCACCACCGAGAGGGCGGGCAGCACCAGACCCAGACCAATACCGGCAAACCCGAGCGCCAGCCTGACCCAGGCATCGAAGTGGATCTGCCACAGCGCCACCGCCGCGAGGCCAAAGCCCACCGCGACAAAACTCTTGTAGTGGCCGGTACGGCCAATCAGCTTGCCGCCGACAAAGGCGCCAGCAGTGATGCAGATCATGAAGATGACCATGATGGCGCCGCTCTCGCTGGCGCTCATCCCCTTCTGCCACTGCATCTGCAACGGCAGATAGACCAGCACGGCAAACATCAGCAACTGGGAGAGCATCACCAGCAGCACGCTCACCAGATAACCGGGCAGCCGTGCCAGATGGGCAGGCAATATGGGGTCGTGGGCACGCCGCTCAATAAGAATGAGCAGCAGCAACGCAACGCCCAGTGCCGCCGAGAGCCAGACGGCGGGCAGCGCCGCTTCCGGCGAGAGCAGCAACAGGGTGAGCGTGGTGACGGTAATCAGCAGACCCGCCCCCTTCCAGTCGAAGCGACTGTGGCGACGCACGTTGAGCTGCTTGAGGTTGCGGTTGATGAGAAAGACTGCCAGCGCCCCGAGCGGCAGATTGATCCAGAAGATCCAGCGCCAGCTGAGCTGCTCGGTGAAGTAGCCGCCGAGCAAGGGGCCAGCGATACTGGAGACCGCATAGACCGCCGAAATGTAGCCCTGATATTTGCCCACCTCCCGCGGCGGAATGGTGTCGGCAATCACGGTAAACGCGAGGGCAATCAGACCGCCGCCCCCCAGCCCTTGCAGCACCCGCGCTGCCAGCAGGGTCTGCAGATCCTGGGAAAGAGCACAGGCCACCGAGCCCGCCAGAAACAGGCCGATGCCGATATTGAGCATCCGCACCCGACCAAAGAGATCGCTCAGCTTGCCATAGAGGGGCAGCACGGCGGTGGCGGCCAGCAGGTAGGCGGTGACCACCCAGGTGAGGGCGGCACCGGCATGCAGCTCGGCGCCAATCATGGGCAGCGGGGTAGTGACGATGCTCTTTTCCAGTGAACCGAGCGCGATCACAAGCGCCACACTGGAGAAGATGGTTTTGGGGGACATTTTCGAGGTCATAAGCGGACTCGCAGATCTGATATGCCAAAGTATCCGGCAATGAACGGATTATTGTCTCACAAATCAGCAAGAGATAGAAAAAACGGCGGCCACAATCTGCCCAACCATGAGGCCGATCCCACAAAACGCCGACCGTTTCTGCTAGCCTGCCCTATTTGATTCGAGGAGCCCCCATGAGCGAGCGTGAGCAGTACGGGTTTGATCACTACGATGCCCTGATTTTCGATATGGATGGCACTTTGGTAGATTCCATGCCCCTCCATCTGGATGCCTGGGAGCTTACCTGCGCCGAATTCGGCATCCCCTTCGAGCGGGATCAGCTCTATCAGTACGGCGGCATTCCCACCCGCAAGATCATCGCCATGCTGGCCGAGCAGCAGGGGCTGACGGTGGATGTCGAGGCTTTTACCCGTCGCAAGATTGCCCTCTATATGGAACATATCGACAAGGTCAGCGTCTTTCCCAAGATGTGGGAGCTGGTCAGGCACTATCACGGCAAGGTCAAGATGGGGATTGGCACCGGCTCACCGCGCAATCAGGCGGACTCCATCCTCAAAAGCACCGGGCTCGATGCCTATATCTCTGTGGTGGTCAGCGCCGATGATGTCACCAACCACAAACCGCATCCCGACACCTTCTTGCGGGTGGCCAAACTGCTCGGCGCCAATCCCGCCAACTGTCTGGTGTTTGAAGATACCCGGATCGGGCTTGAGGCTGGCAAGGCGGCAGGGATGGATACTCTACTGGTAATGGAAGGCGAACTGCACCAGAGGTAGATCGCAAGCGGACAGCGGCAACATGGCGCCACCTCGATGGTGCCATGATGCTGTTCAACTCGCGGATAAAGGGTTCTCCTGCAAACAGGAGACGAGCGTCGGCCCGGTGGCAACTGTCAAGGAGAGTGCATCGACCATGGCTTCCTCCTTCCATGCCTGATGCTGGCGCAACAACGCCAGTGCTTCAACCGGCGTATCTGCAAAGATGGGGGCCGCCATGGCGGCAAATCCCTGCTCAACCAGTTGACGACGCTCATCGCTATAGCGCGGGGCATTGGCATCGAGATAGGTAAGCGCCTGGCCCAGCGTGAAAAAGTGATAGTTGGGCATCGAATGACCCTCAAAAATAAAGTGCCATTCTACTCCTTTCTGCTCCATTTCCAGCCTTAAACCCTTGTCCATCCGGTGATCTCGTTCACATTTTTGTTAACAATCCCGCAGACAACCATGCCACGGCAGCTGGCCTCGCCCGCGACCCTTTCATCCCTGGCAGGCTGTAGACTACAACCGGCGCAGAGAGCCCGATCCATAGCGCTGCGTCGAGCCAACGTCATCCTCTCTTGACCATGCCGCACCCGGTCAGCCGATATATTGCCAACCCTGGTCACCTCGATATGGGACCACTGGGCTGTGTCACGCATATTTCACCAGATACATAAAAAGATAAAAACGCTCCGAGTCTTGGCCAACCGTCAGCCTACCGATAATTAACAAGCATCCCCCATGCAAATATTTGAATTATATTCCAGCCACATCTTTAACTACTGTTACAGTAATGTCTGCTAACATATTTTTGCGCGGCAAGATAGATGACTAAAAAAACATAAAGTACATATCTATGCACAATAAAATAGTTTGATGGCAGCTTGATGCATCGCATTAACCCTTTCTTTACACTCCTTCACTGCCAAGGTATCTGCCCCAACCCCCGCCCGGACTGGACTATTGCTCGATGCATGGCCATTGGCGGACAAACAGGTGACTATTCAGCATGAATTGAATAGCAATCACATTAAATTTGCACCCATTGAGCCATCTCATAGAAATGCAATCAGCGGTTTGCAACCCATGATAGCCACTCATAGAATCGCAGCGTCTGAAATATCTACCCTGTCCTCTCCTCCCTTATTGCTCTCAGTAATTGAGTGGATCACAAATAATAACCGGGGATGCCGCCGCTGGCGCAGTGGCCATGGCGCACAACGAGATGGGGTAAACCTGTACCTGAATGAACAACAAATATTAAAAAGAGGCATATCTATGAGTGGCACCATCATCAAGTCGGCAAGAAATACCCCCCATGCACCCCAGGATCTGGGCCCCTGCACCCAAACGGTGGCGTTTTCTCATTACAACAATATCTCCGCCCAGCTGCCGGTCGATCCCGCCACCGGCAAGATGGTAAGCGGCGATGTCACCGCGCAGGCCAGACAGTGCCTGAGCAACCTCAAGGCGATCATCGAGAGCATCGGCCATGTGATGGACGATATGGTGAAAGCGACCATCTTCCTGAAAGAGATGGCGGATCTGGAGGCGGTCAACGCCGTCTATCGCGAATTCTTCCCGGGCTATCTGCCGACCCGCACCACCCTCGCCGTCGCCGCCCTGCCGCTGGGTGCGCTGGTGCAGATTGATGCCATCATCTCCAACGGCGAAGGCACCTTCCCGCAAGATCCTTGCCCGCTGGTGAAGCTCGCCCGCAACAGTGACAAGGCGCCGCACAATCCGCTCTCCACCCATACCGTGGCCTTCTCCCACTACAACAATATCGGTGCGCAACTGCCGGTCGAGGCCGCCTCGGGCCAGCTGGTTGCCGGTGGCATCAAGGAGCAGGCGGGTCAGAGCCTGCGCAATATCAAGGCGGTGCTGGAGAGCATCGACGTGCCGTTTGACGATATCGTCAAGGTTACCGTCTATCTGACCGATCTGGCCGATCTGGAGGCCGTCAACGAGGTCTACACCACCTTCTTCCCCGACTCCGCCATCGCCCGCGCCGTCGCCTATCTGCCCGCCCGCTCTGTGGTCAGTGCCGCTGCCCTGCCCATGGGGGCACGGGTGCAAATGGATGCGGTCATCTCCCACGGTGACGGCACCCCGCCACAACTGGTGGAAGACCGTCACAATCTGGTGATCCGTGCCCGCAATACCGACAAGGCACCGCGCAGCCCCTTGCACACCCAGACCGTCGCCTTCTCCCACTACAACCATCTCTCTGCCCAACTGCCGATTGACCCCGCAACCGGCAAGATCCTGGCTGGCTGCATCAAGGAGCAGACCGCCCAGTGCCTGAGCAATATCAAGGCGATTGTGGAGAGCATCGGCCATGTGATGGACGATATCGTCAAGGTCAATATCCAGCTCGCCAATATCGCGGATCTGGATGCGGTCAACGCCGTCTACACCAAATACTTCCCGGGTTATCTGCCTGCCCGCACCGTAATCGGGGTAAGTGAACTTCCCGCCGGTGCTCTGGTACAAATCGATGCAGTGATGTCCAACGCCGAAAGCACCCCGCCACAGGCGTAAAGGTTGCGGAAATAAAAAAGAGACCGGCTATATGCCGGTCTCTTTTTACATGCCAGACAAAGGGATAGCCCCTCAGCCCTCGATATCGCGGTTCCTGATCGCCACTCTGACCGCCTCTGCGGTAGTGGCCACCCCCAGTCGACGGCGGGCACTGCGCAGATGGTTCTCGACCGTGCGCACCGAGAGTTTCAGGGTGGTGGCGATATCGGCATGGCGCCAACCCCGGGAGACCCACTCCAGCACTTCGCGCTCGCGCCCAGTGAGGCCACGCTCGTGGCCCTCTACAGGCATCTCCATCAGCCGACGAGCTGCATGAAAAGCCGCAGCCGCGATCAGCGCAAGGCCAACCCGAGCGGGAGCGCTGGCATCGATCTGATCGCCACCAAAGCTCATCGCCCCTTCCAGCCCCAGCGGCCCATAGACGGGTACCTGCAAGCCATGTCGGCCCGGCCCCTCAGGCTGGCGAACGATACGGTACTGCTCGCCAACGGCGCCAACCTTTTTGCTCCAGAAGAAGGGCTGGTCTCGCTCCCTGATATGCATCGCCATCGGGCACTCGCGCATATAGGTATGCAGGTCGACCGCCTCGCCGCTCTCCAGCCACGCCCCCTCCAGCCAGTAGAGGTGCTCGACCACCCCCTCCTCGCTGGCGCTGATGGAGAAGAGCGCAAAGCGGTGATACCCCAGCGGAGCGGCAAAGGTGCGCACCAGTTGCTGGATCTCCTCCAGCCGCTGGCACCCTTCCAGCGCCACCGCGACCTGCAGCGCATTGGCTGGCGACGACGACAACCTCATCGCTTGGCAACCGCCTCCAGCAAGGTGGTAGCAGCCAGCTTGCCGAGGTTATTGCCCGCCAGCGGGCTGTCACCGGTCAGCAGATTGCGATCCCGGCACACCTCTCCCGAGATGCCGTTGTTGACGATCTCAAAGCCAATCTCTTTAAGCTTCTCGCCAAACTTCCAGGTGAGGTGGCCCGGCATATAGCCAATTGCCGGGGTCTGGGCATCCAGCTCGTCGGGGAAGGCGCAGATCTTGTAGCCCGCGAAGGTCTCTGGATTGGCCACCGCCAGCAGCGCAGCAGGCCCGTGACAGAGGGAGATGATGAAGCGATCGTTGGCCATCGCCCACTCCAGCAACGCTTTCACCTCGGCACTCTGCGGCAACCCCATCAGGGCGCCGTGGCCGCCGGGAATAAAGACGCCGATATAGTCGGAGTCAGCGGCCAGCGCCTGCTTCAGCAGGTCGGCCAGCTTGGCCGGTTGGCGGAACTGCGCCTGATATTTGCCATAGAGCCCCAACACCTCTTCATCTTCGCCGGGCATGGCCCACCACTCGAACTTGACCGGATTGCCGGAAAGGGTGGCCACGTCAAAGGCAAAGCCCGCCTTGTCGAGGTGATACATGGGTAGCAGGGTTTCGACCGGATGGTTACCGGTGGAAAACAGGGTGCCGTTGTCGGTGGGCAGATAACGCTCATCGGCACCGATCAGCAGGATCTTCCAGCGCCCCTCCCGATAGGGAGCGGGATAGTCAGCCCCGGCAAGGTCAGATTTGCGCGAGGTGAACTGGCTCAGGGAGTAGGGCGACGGAAAGAAGGCATTCTGCTCTGCCGGATCCGGGGTCGGTTGTTTATCGTCAACAAGCATATCGGTCATGGCTCAGGCTCCAGTAGTGGTGGACTCGGTCTCACAGTATTGACTGTCAGAGACCAAGTAAATGAGGGTTTTCCCTCAACCGCCATGACTATGGCAAGAGGTGTGACCACGCTGCGACAAAACCTGAACAGAATCCCCGCCAGACTTAGGCCATCGCGGCAAATGCCCTGACGATGGCATCCATGACCGCCCTGACCCGCGCGGCATGCTGCACATCCTGATGGGTCACCAGCCACACATCGTAGGATTGCTCTAATTGCCGCTCGGGCCAGACCCGCACCAACCCGGCTTGCTCGGCAAGCGGAACCGCCACCTCGCCAAGCCCCAACCCCATCAACAGGGCCTGACGCAGCATCAGGCTGGTATTGACCCCCGCGGCGACCGTGGCCCCCTCGGCCGCCTCTTCGAGCATCATGGGCGAGCGCGCGCTCTGCCAGTGGGGCTCATACACCACCAGCGAATGGCCCGCAAAACCGGTGCCAGCTTCGGGAATGCCATGGCGAGCCAGATAGTCGGCGGAGGCATACAACCCGACCGGCCAGGAGGCCAGCTTGCGAATAATCAGGTCGGGATTGTCCGGCTTCACCGTCCGGATCGCGATATCCGCTTCCCGCAGGGACAGATTGACCACCTGGGTCGAGGTATTGAGGATGACCCTGATATCGGGATAACGCTGATGCAGCTCGGTCAGGGCCGGTATCAGAAAATCCATCCCCAGGGTGTCTGTGGTCGCCACGCTGACCTCACCGACCAGACGGTTGTCGACCCCTTGCGCCGCCCGCACGAAATCAATGGCAGCCAGCTCCATCTGCTGGGCGCTGGCCAGCACTATCTCTCCGACATGAGTCAGCACATACCCTTTGGATGTGCGGAGAAACAGAGTGGCTGCCAGACGATGCTCCAGTGCGACAATCCGTCTGCCAATGGTGGCCTGATCGACCCCGACCACACGGGCGGCGCCCCTCAGGCTCCCTTCCCGATGCAACGCCAGAAAAATTTTCGCATCATCCCAGTTCATCACGACTCCCGGTTGAAATGCATTTTTGCATTACAGGTGAGGGATAATACTGCGTTTATTCATCAGCAATCTCCACTATCTTGGTGCTCATCCCATCCGGGGAACCTCATATCACCTCGTTACAAGGAGCCGCTGATGCATAACGCCTATTCCATTCCCGCCACCATGAGCGCGGTAGAAATTACCCAGCCCGGTGGCCCCGATGTCTTGCAACTGACCACC
This sequence comes from Aeromonas sp. 601039, assembly GCF_049174415.1. NCBI lineage: Bacteria > Pseudomonadati > Pseudomonadota > Gammaproteobacteria > Aeromonadales > Aeromonadaceae > Aeromonas > Aeromonas sp. 601039. Next base: position 105,402 of record NZ_JAAKTL010000015.1, on the reverse strand, counting down.
CGCGCCACACCGGCGCCCAAGCCCGATGAGGTTTTGATCCGGCACTATGCGACCGGCATCAATGGGCCGGATGTGATGCAGCGCAAAGGGCTCTACCCGCCTCCGGCAGGGGCATCGGATATTCCCGGGCTGGAGGTCGCCGGGGTCGTGGTCGCCAAGGGGGAGCAGGTGGAGCATCTCAAGGTTGGCGACAAGGTCGCCGCGCTGATTTCGGGTGGCGGCTATGCCGAATACAGCGTCGCCCACCAGAGCAATGTCCTGCCCCTGCCGCCCGGATTGAGCTTTGTCGAAGCCGCGGCACTGCCGGAAACCTTTATGACGGTCTGGTCAAATATGTTTGAACGGGGCCAGTTTAAAAAAGGGGACATTATCTTGATTCATGGCGGCGCCTCCGGCATCGGCACGACCGCCACCATGCTGGCCAAGGCATTTGGCGCCGCAAAAATCATCACCACGGTCGGCTCACCCGAGCAGCAGGCCGCCAGCATCAAGCTGGGCGCGGATGTGGCCGTGCTCTACAAGGAGGAGGATTTTGTCGAGGCCGTGCATGCAGCCACCGATGGCCATGGCGCCGACATCATTCTCGATATCATTGGCGGAGAGTATGTCGCGCGCAACTATGCGGCGGCCGCCATCAATGGTCGCATAGTCCAGATCGGCATTATTGCGGGCGCCGCCCCCAATCTGGATCTGTTTCCCATGCTGCAAAAGCGGCTGACCCATATCGGCTCCACCCTGCGCTCGCGTACTCCGCAGGAAAAAGCCGAGCTGATTGCCCAGCTGCAAACTCATGTCTGGCCATTTATCGAACGCGGCGAGATCAAACCGCAGGTTTACCAGACCTTCCCGCTGGATGAGGCCGCCGCCGCCCACCATTTGCTGGATTCAGGCCGTCATATCGGCAAGCTGGTATTAACCATGGTGCCCTTGTCATCAGATAAATAAGGCCCATAGCAGACTTGGTTGAGGTAGGTGCGGTGATATCCAACGCGGAAAGTACCCCGCCGCAGGCGTAAGGGTTGCGATAAATAAAAAGAGACCGGCTGATAGCCGGTCTCTTTTTATTTAACATGTGGGGCATTATTTTTATGGCATCGTCTTAAAGAACGCGAACGTCCGATTACGCTTCGCTAATCGAACCTACGAGCTGTACATGAATCGAACCTACGGACTTTTAATTAAATTTATCCAAGTAGGGGCTAAACTCATAGTTGAAGCTACAAGTTTCATGTGACCGAGAAAAATGAAGATTATCTAAAGCCACACAAATTTCTATACTAAGTAATGCAATAAGCTTCTGTTTAGATGACGATAATGTCATTTTGAATTGAGCAGAATCAACAGCAGTTAAACCGATTAAAATATGATAAATTGCAGACCACATATCAATCGATTTAGGTATTATTCGATGAATATCGATAGCAATCTCTTTCATCTCTTCAGAAGATAACGTTTCAGTGTTACATAACATAAACCTCTCATGAAGCACCGCACGCAATGACACGTCACCAACCAAGGGGTCATCGAGGATAGTCGATAATTGTGACGTATAAAACTCGATATCCTCTCTTGCCTGCTGTAAATAATACTGGTCGTTTACCTGTTCCTGCAAACCAACCTGACGGAGTAAAACAAATAACGTGAGCCCCCCAACTATTGGGGCATAGATCCCACCAATAGCTGAACCAAACTCAGCCCAGCGAGAGTGTTCATGTGATATCCCACCATTAAAAATATTAACATAAATAAATATTGGGGATACAACTATGGTAATGAGTGATGCTATTAGAATACTATTCTTATAATTAGTACTTAATAGTTTTTTTGTTATCAACCGAAAACGGTCCATATTGATCCTTTTATGCATCGTCGTGAATTATTTTTCTATATCTGAACTTACATAATCAAGGATAAAAGCTTTTGATATAACAAATCAACACTAATAAAAATCTCTAATGTGAATAAAAAACGCCCCCCATCTTGCGATGGAGGGCGTTTTATCGTTCCGGCTATTGAGCCATCGTGGCCCAATAGTCAGCTATTACAGGGACTCTGCGGTCGCAACCACGTTTTCCACGGTAAAGCCGAATTCCTTGAACAGCAGCTCGGCCGGTGCAGACTCACCGAAGGTGGTCATACCGATAATCTTGCCGCCAAAGCCCACGTACTTGTACCAGTAGTCGGCGATACCGGCTTCGATGGCCACACGCTTGGTGACGGAGGACGGCAGGACAGACTCTTTGTACTCGGCAGACTGGGCGTCGAACACGTCGGTAGACGGCAGAGAGACCACGCGCACGGCACGGCCCTTGGCAGTCAGCTGCTCATAGGCGGCAACAGCCAGTTCCACTTCGGAACCGGTGGCGATCAGGATCAGCTCCGGAGTACCGGCGCAATCCTTCAGCACGTAGCCACCCTTGGCGGTGTCGGCCAGCTGCTGGGCAGTACGGTCCATCTGGGCCAGGTTCTGACGAGAGAAGATCAGAGAGGTCGGGCCGTCGGTACGCTCGATGGCGTGTTTCCAGGCGATGGCGGATTCAACCTGGTCACACGGACGCCAGGTGCTCATGTTCGGAGTCAGGCGCAGGGAGGCGATCTGCTCAACCGGCTGGTGAGTCGGGCCATCTTCACCCAGACCGATGGAGTCGTGGGTGTAAACGAAGATGGCGCGCTGCTTCATCAGGGCGGCCATGCGCAGGGCGTTGCGGGCGTACTCCATAAACATCAGGAAGGTAGCGCCGTAGGGGATGAAACCACCGTGCAGGGCGATACCGTTCATGATGGCGGACATGCCGAACTCGCGTACACCGTAGTGGATGTAGTTGCCGGAGGCATCGTCGTTGGTCAGAGACTTGGAGCCGGACCACATGGTCAGGTTGGAAGGCGCCAGGTCAGCAGAGCCGCCCATGAACTCCGGCAGCAGCTTGCCGAAGGCTTCCAGAGAGTTCTGGGACGCTTTACGGGTAGCAATCTTGGCCGGGTTGGCTTGCAGGGTTTCGATGATCTTGGCGGATTCGGCAGCCCAGTTGGCCGGCAGTTCGCCAGCGGTACGGCGCTTGAATTCGGCAGCCAGAGTCGGGTGAGCGGCTTCATAGGCAGCGAACTTGGCAGCCCAGTCGGCTTCCAGTGCAGCGCCCTTCTCCTGAGCGTTCCACTCGGCAGCGATATCGGCCGGGATAACGAACGGCGCGTGGTCCCACTTCAGGAAGGCACGAGCAGCGGCGATCTCGTCGTTGCCCAGCGGTGAGCCGTGGCAGTCGTGAGAACCGGATTTGTTCGGGGAGCCGTAACCGATGATGGTGCGGCAGCAGATCAGAGTCGGCTTGCCGGTCTCGGCCTTGGCGGCTTCGATGGCGGCATTGATGGCTTCCGGGCTGTGACCGTCAACAGCCGGGATAACGTGCCAGCCGTAAGCTTCGAAGCGCTTGACGGTGTCGTCGGTGAACCAGCCTTCTACGTGACCGTCGATGGAGATACCGTTGTCATCCCAGAACGCGATCAGTTTGCCCAGTTGCAGGGTACCTGCCAGGGAGCACGCTTCATGGGAGATACCTTCCATCAGGCAGCCGTCGCCCATAAAGGCGTAGGTGTAGTGGTCAACGATGTCGTGGCCCGGCTGGTTGAACTGCTCAGCCATGGCTTTTTCGGCGATCGCCATACCAACGGCGTTGGTGATGCCCTGACCCAGCGGGCCAGTGGTGGTTTCAACGCCCGGTGCATAGCCGTACTCCGGGTGACCCGGGGTGCGAGAGTGCAGTTGGCGGAAGTTTTTCAGATCGTCAATGGAGAGGTCATAACCGGAGAGGTGCAGCAGGGAGTACAGCAGCATGGAGCCGTGGCCGTTGGAGAGAATGAAACGGTCGCGGTCGGCCCACTTGGGGTTGTTCGGGTTATGTCTGAGGTGGCTACGCCACAGCACTTCGGCGATATCCGCCATTCCCATGGGGGCGCCCGGGTGACCGGAGTTGGCTTTTTGAACGGCATCCATACTCAATGCACGAATGGCATTGGCAAGCTCTTTACGAGAAGGCATCTGAATCTCCTGCGATTGCTTCATTTGATGGCCAAGATTAAGGCGCGTTATTGTCCCAGCAGGGCGCGCGGCGTGCAAATATTATCTGGATGAATAAAGTGGCTTTGGGAGGACAATCGCTTTTCTTGCCCTCTATTGACCAAAGCAACCAGAGAAAAACGTTTGATTTTCATCCCTTTCGGGATAGGAGAGCACCGCTTGTGACCCATTGGACACTGCGCGACAAAATAGTGCTGGCAATCGCGGGGGGCGCTAATTAATATAGACGTCCAGATGTAGATACCTCTACACCATCCCATTCACCCGGTTATTGCTGTGGCGATAACCCAGACAAGCTGAGATTCATATCATGGCAAAGCTGTTTACTTCCGAGTCGGTCTCCGAAGGCCATCCCGACAAGATTGCGGACCAGATCTCCGATGCGGTACTGGACGCCATCCTCAAGCAAGATACCAAGGCCCGTGTCGCCTGCGAGACCCTGGTCAAGACCGGTATGGTCATGGTGGCCGGCGAAGTAACCACCTCTGCCTGGGTTGATATCGAAGAGATCGTGCGTGATACCGTGCGTGAAATCGGCTACACCCACTCCGACATGGGCTTCGACGCTGACTCCTGCGCCGTGCTGAACGCCATCGGCAAGCAGTCCCCGGACATCAACCAAGGTGTTGACCGCAGCGATCCGCTGGAGCAGGGCGCTGGCGACCAGGGCCTGATGTTCGGCTACGCCACCAACGAAACCGACGTGCTGATGCCGGCCCCCATCACCTACTCTCACCTGCTGGTGAAGCGTCAGGCTGAAGTGCGCAAGAACGGCACCCTGCCGTGGCTGCGTCCGGATGCCAAGAGCCAGCTGACCTTTGCCTACGACGACGCAGGCAAGATCATCGGTGTCGATGCCGTTGTACTGTCTACCCAGCACGCTGAATCCATCAGCCACAAGGATCTGGTTGAAGCGGTACGCGAAGAGATCATCAAGCCGGTGCTGCCGGCCGAGTGGGTCAACAAGGACACCAAATACTTCATCAACCCGACCGGCCGTTTCGTTATCGGCGGCCCGATGGGTGACTGCGGTCTTACCGGTCGCAAGATCATCGTCGACACCTACGGCGGCATGGCTCGTCACGGTGGTGGCGCCTTCTCCGGTAAGGATCCGTCCAAGGTTGACCGCTCCGCAGCCTACGCCGCCCGCTACGTTGCCAAAAACATCGTGGCCGCCGGTCTGGCCGATCGCTGTGAAATCCAGATCTCCTACGCCATCGGTGTGGCCGAGCCGACCTCCATCAGCGTCGAGACCTTCGGCACTGCCAAGGTTGCCGAGGATCTGCTGGTCAAGCTGGTACGCGAGCACTTCGAACTGCGCCCGTATGGCCTGATCGAAATGCTGGATCTGAAGCGCCCAATCTATCAGGCCACCGCTGCCTACGGTCACTTCGGTCGCGACGAGTTCCCGTGGGAGCAGACTGACAAGGCCGAACTGCTGCGTTCCGCCGCTGGCCTGTAAGGCTCGCTGTTGTGATAAAAGGGGAGCCTGGCTCCCCTTTTGCTTATCCGCCATTTGACGAGATGTTGATGTCTGCCACCCCTGCCCAGCTTGTCGCCCTGCTGCAACAACGCGTAGAAGCCTGCTTTGTGCAGGCCGAGGCGCGCCTTGGCCGCACCTTCCCCCGCCCGCGGATCTACTGCAATATGCGGGGCCGGGCGGCGGGATCTGCGCGGCTGCAAACTTGGGAGCTACGCTTCAATCCCGCCCTCTATCAGGCCAACCAGCAGGCGTTTCTGGATGAGGTCGTGCCCCACGAGGTGGCCCATCTGCTGGTCTATGCCCTGTGGGGTGAAGGTCGCGGCAAAAGCCGGGTCTTGCCCCACGGCAAGCAGTGGCAGTCGGTGATGCGGGAGGTGTTCGGCCTTGAGCCCAGAACTACCCACAGCTTCGATCTGGCGGTATTGGCCCAGCGCACCGTGCCCTATCGCTGTCACTGCCAGCAGCATCAACTGTCGATACGCCGCCACAACAAGGTGGTGCGCGGCGAGGCCCGCTACCACTGCCGCCGCTGCAAGCAACCGCTGGAGCGGGAACGGCCGGAGCCAGAGCAGTAAGCCAGCGTGTGTCGCGCCCCTGTGGTAGGGTGCCCGCCATCGTTCGTCAATCACCCCGTTTTGCAAGGAATCCCATGCGTTTCATCTCCTCCCTCGCCCTGACCCTGCTGGCCGGTTTGCCGCTGCTCAGCGCCCCCCTGCACGCCCAGACCTTTCGCGAAGCCAAGCAGGATCTGGTGAAGCTCTATCGCAGCCAACCTGCGGTCACCACCTTCTACTGCGGCTGTGACATCGACTATCAGGGCAAGAAAATGAGCCCGGATCTCGCCAGTTGCGGCTATGAGCCGCGCAAGCAGGCCAAACGCGCCGCCCGCATCGAGTGGGAACACGTGGTCCCGGCCTGGGAGTTCGGCCACCAGCTGCAGTGCTGGCAGGATGGCGGTCGCAAGAACTGCGAGAAGGTGAGCCCGGAGTTCAACAAGATGGAGGGGGACATGCACAACCTCTTCCCCGCCATTGGCGAAGTGAACGGCGATCGGGCCAACTACCGCTTCTCCGACTGGAACGGCAAGCCGGATCAGTACGGCCAGTGTCAGATGCTGGTGGATTTCAAGGATCGTCGGGTGCAGCCGCCCAAGGGGCCGGTACGGGGCCAGATTGCCCGCGCCTACCTCTACATGAGCCAGCAGTATGGGCTGCGTCTGGCAGCGCAACAGCGTAAACTGTTTGAAGCTTGGGACAGGCAGTACCCGGCAGAGGGCTGGGAGTGCGAGCGCAACCGCCGCATCGGCAAGCTGCAGGGCAATACCAATCCCTTTATTGAAAAGCAGTGCCAATAACCCCATCTATGGACACAAGGGATTTAAAATCCCTTTTCTTGAACCCGAGACTGACACTGAGCCATGCGCATTCCACGTATCTATGAACCGGCCACCCTGCAAGTTGGCCAGACCATCGCCCTGTCGGAAGACGGCGCCAACCATATCGGCCGGGTACTGCGCATGCAGCCGGGCCAGCAGCTCGAGCTGTTCAATGGCGATGGCAATCAATATCCCGCCACCATCGCCAACGTCGGCAAGAAGTCGGTGGACGTGACCATCGACAGTTGTGACGCCCAATCGGTGGAGTCACCGCTGGCCATCCACCTCGGTCAGGTGATCAGCCGTGGCGACAAGATGGACTTCACCATCCAGAAATCGGTGGAGCTGGGCGTCACCTGTATCACCCCGCTCTTCTCCGAGCGCTGCGGCGTCAAGCTGCCAGCCGATCGACTGGAGAAGAAGCGCGAGCAGTGGCAGAAGGTGGTGATCAGCGCCTGCGAACAGTGCGGCCGCAACGTGGTGCCCGAAGTGCGTATGCCAATGGAGCTGGACGCCTGGCTGGCGGAAGAGACCAAAGAGCTCAAGCTCAACCTGCACCCGCGCGCCGAGTACAGCATCAACACCCTGCCCGTTCCCGAGCATGGCGTGCGCCTGCTGATTGGCCCGGAAGGGGGCTTGTCGAGCGACGAGATCGCCCGTACCGTGCAGGAAGATTTCAAAGAGATGCTGCTGGGGCCGCGGGTGCTGCGCACCGAAACCGCCGCCCTGACGGCGATAACTGCGCTGCAGTGCCGTTTTGGCGATCTGGCCTGAAGCAGGTTTTAAGAATCTCACTCGCAATCGAGCCACAAGAAGGATATTCGGATGACCATTAAACTCGGCATCGTGATGGACCCCATCTCGGCCATCAACATCAAGAAAGATTCCAGCTTTGCCATGCTCGAAGAGGCGCAAAAGCGCAGCTATGAGCTCTTCTATCTGGAGATGAAGGATCTCTACATGGAAGCCGGTCGCGCCTTTGGCACCATGCGCCCGCTCACCGTCAAATATGACTATGCCGACTGGTATACGCTGGGCGAGGTGGTGGATCACCCCCTCTCCAACCTCGATGTGATCCTGATGCGAAAGGATCCGCCGTTCGACACCGAATTTATCTACGCCACCTACATGCTGGAGCGGGCCGAGGATGAGGGTTGCCTTATCGTCAACAAGCCGCAGAGCCTGCGCGACGCCAACGAGAAGCTCTACACCGCCTGGTTTGCCGAGCACACCCCGACCACGCTGGTGACCCGCCGCGCCGACAAGCTGCGTGCCTTCCACGCCAAGCACAAAGACGTCATCCTCAAACCGCTGGACGGCATGGGCGGCGCCTCCATCTTCCGCATGAAGGAGGATGACGCCAACGTCGGTGTGATTATCGAGACCCTGACCGCCCACGGTAGCCAGTACTGTATGGCGCAGACCTATCTGCCCGCCATCAAGGATGGCGACAAGCGGGTGTTGGTGGTGGACGGTGAGCCGGTTCCCTACTGCTTGGCGCGCATTCCGGCGCAAGGTGAGACCCGTGGCAATCTGGCGGCCGGTGGCCGTGGTGAAGCGCGTCCCCTGAGCGAAGCCGACTGGGCCATCGCCCGCGCGGTGGGCCCGACGTTGAAAGAGAAAGGCCTCATCTTCGTCGGTCTCGACATCATCGGCGATCGCCTGACCGAGATTAACGTCACCAGCCCGACCTGCATTCGCGAGATTGAAGCGGCCTTCGATGTACACATCACCGGCATGCTGATGGATGCCATCGAGCGTCGGCTGGGCAAATAATCGCCTGGCAGGCTAACCGGCCTGTTCAGGGGTAACCCGCCCCTGACAAGCCCGGAAACAGAGAGGGTGGCCCGGCGCCACCCTCTCTGTTTAAAGGCAATCCGGAAAGGGGCAGGATCTCGCCCTGCCCAAAAAGCGGTTTTTCCCATGGGGATCAACTGCCATAATTGACCTCAAATACCTTTGCACTATTTGGCCTCTATGCAAACACTGCAAAATCACTTCCTGCTTGCCATGCCAAGCCTGACGGATCCCTACTTCGAGCGCTCGCTGGTCTATCTGTGCGAGCACAACGAAGAGGGTGCCATGGGACTGGTAGTCAACATTCCGGTCGAGATGTCGCTGGAAACCATGCTGACCCAGCTCAAGCTCAATCCGCCCAACAACCCGGAGCTCAAGCAGCCGGTACTGCAAGGGGGGCCGGTTCACGCCGATCGCGGCTTCGTGCTGCACAGCTTCCGCCCCGGTTTCAACTCCACCCTGCAGGTGGGGGATGAGATGATGGTAACCACCTCCAAGGATATTCTGGAAACTCTGGGTACGAGCGAGGCCCCTGCCCATTGGCTGGTGGCCCTTGGCTATGCCGGCTGGAGCGCCGGGCAGCTGGAGCAGGAGCTGGTGGATGGCGCCTGGCTGGTGATCCCCCCCAATCCGGCTCTGGTGTTCAAGACCCCCATTCACAAACGTTGGCAGCAAGCTGCCGCCAGCATAGGGGTGAACCCGGTTCACCTCTCCAGCGACGTCGGCCACAGCTGATCGGCTGGCCCGCTCCGCTCTCTATTTCGAGGATTTATCAGTTATGTCATCACGCAGCATCATGGGCTTTGACTATGGCACCAAGAGCATTGGCGTCGCCATCGGTCAGGAGCTGACTGGCACTGCCCAGCCTCTGCGCGCCCTCAAGGCCAACGACGGCATCCCCAACTGGGACGAGATTGAGAAGCTGCTCAAGGAGTGGCAACCGGACCTGCTGGTGGTCGGTCTGCCGCTGAACATGGATGGCACAGATCAGGAGATCACGGTACGGGCCCGCAAATTCGGCAACCGGCTGCATGGCCGCTTCGGCAAGCCGGTGGAGTTCAAGGATGAGCGACTCACCACCACAGATGCCCGCGCCCGCCTGTTTGAGCGAGGCGGCTATCGCGCGCTGGAAAAAGGCAGTGTGGACGGGGTCTCGGCGCAGTTGATCGTCGAAGCCTGGATGGAAGAGCAGTACAACTAAACCATCAACAAAAAGGCAAGGGTCGCCGCCCTTGCCTTGTCTCGCACTATCCTCTCATTACGCCTGTGACTGACCTGGCACCAGCCCTTCGGCCTCTGTCGGGTTCGCATTCATCATCCGGTTCAGCCAGGGCACCATCAGCCCCATCACTACCGCAATCAGCAGGGTCGCCATCCCGATCTTGCCAAATACGCCGGTGTAAATGGGCAAAGTTTGCATCGGATCCGTCATCCCTTGCGGCACGGCGGTAAAGGTCGCCACATAGCCACCCAGCAGGGACGCCATCGCCTGAGTCAGGAACCACATTCCGAGAATGAAGCCCATCAGGCGTTGTGGCACCAGCGCGGCGACCATCGCCAGTCCCAGCGCACTGATCATCAGCTCGCCCAGACTCTGGAACAGGTAGATAAGCACCATAAACCAGGGGGAGGTCAGCCCCTGCTCATCGGCAAACCACCAGCCGGATGCCGCCGCCGTCAGAAAGCCCAGCGAGCAGAAGAACATCCCGAGAGTGAACTTGAGCGGCATGGTGAGATCCCGCCCCTTGCTGCCCATCCGGGTATAGATCATCGCGAGTACCGGGCTACCCACCACCACCCAGAAGGGGTTGAGCGCCTGGAAGCTGACCGGGTTAACGCTCATGCCCAGCATTTCGTGGTGCATGTTGTTGATGGCAAAGAAGTTGAGAGACGTCGGCATCTGGGCATACAGCACATAGAAGAGCACCGCCTCCAGCATCAGCACGAAGGCCACATACATCTTGTTGCGGCCCACGGTATCGAGCCTGAATGCCTCGCGAAAAAAGAATATCACCACGGCGATGGTCACCGTCATCAGCACCATGTTGGCGATCACCACGTGGTGCATCAGCCAGGCGCAGAAGAAGACCATGGCTACCGAGCCCAATATAACCAGCAGCAGCTTGCTGTAATTCAGTGGCAGGTGATCCGGCTCGGAGCCAATATCCTTGACCATATTGCGGCAGGCAAAGAAGGTGAGCAGCGCAATAATCAGTCCCACCCCGCACAGGTTATAGGTCACGGTATAGCCGTAGTGATCGGCAATCACCGGAGCGAGCGAGAGGGAAATAAGGGAGCCGATATTGATCGACATATAGAACAGGGTAAAAGCCCCATCCAGCCGCGGATCTTTTGGCTGGTAGCATTTTGAAAGCAGGCTGGCCGGATTGGCCTTGAACAGGCAGTTACCAACTGCAATGGTGCCCAGCGCATAGAAAATCAGGTCGGGATTGTAGATAGAGAGGCCGGTCATAAAGTAGCCTATCACCAGCGCCACGGCCCCCAGCACCATGGTGCGCTTGGTGCCGAGCACATGGTCACCGACATAGCCACCGACCGAGATCAGGCCATATACCAGCGCCGAGAAGGCACCGAAGGTAATAAAGGATTGCTCTTGGGAAAATCCCAGTTGCTGTACAAAGAAAACCGCCAGGATCCCCTGCACGCCGTAATAACCGAAGCGCTCCCAGAGTTCGACGAAAAATATCATAAAGAAGGGTTTGGGCTGTTGTAACAACCCTGTGGGTGCTGTTGCTGGACGCATATCAACCTGCCTTTGCTGAGATTTATTTTTATTAATCTGGTGGTGGCTACCGCACTATTTTTTTGCCCGCCATTGCTATAACGGGGAGCACAGTCAGCCTGCCAATCTGGCTATTTTCGGGTGCACACGCCCCGTTCGATGAAAGGTGTTTTTCATCTAGCCGGTTTCAATTACGGGTTATCGGGGGATGGTGAGTGGCGTCTCCCAGTACAGTTACCGGCTCCAGGTGCTACCTTTGCTGCATCCCTTCACTCAAGCCGGTTTTGCTTATTCCCCTCTGCTCCGTCACTCATGGCTGGTGGCCAGATAGCTGGGGCATGACACGGCCACAGACGACCTGTGGGGCTGGCTCACGCCGCGCTCTACTGGCAGTCACCTACGCAGGCGCTATCTAACCCCGCCACTCCAAGGGGTGTCATGCTATATCACTGCAAATACAGGAACTTAATGGTCGATCACACTTTAAAAGTGACCATAAGTGAAGTTTTCTAATGAAACCACATGAATTTTTTTCGTGAAAAGAGCTTCACTCGAGACGTGCAACCAAGGCCAATCTGTGCATAAAGAGAGTTGAATGGCACACAGTTGAACCCGAACTCGGCACTTAAGTCGTGCAAAAGCCCACTCATCCGGACGCTGCGACAACAAAAAGCCGGAGCAGATGGCTCCGGCTGATCGATGGGCACCGTCACGGCCACATTAGCGTGGCGATTCATCGTTGTAGAGTCGCCGGATCTCGTTGCGCAGCCACATCACCTTGGCATCCTGATTGTGCCGCTTGTGCCACAGCAAGATGAAGGCGATCTCCAGCTGGGCGTAGAGCTTCTCGGGGAGCGGCAGCGGCATGGCGATCAGATTGCCGTGATGCCGACTGGCATAACCACCACAGTAAGAGGGCGCCACCGCTATCAGCTCGTGGCTCGACTGGGAGGCAATATGCAGCGCCTGCTCGAAGCTTGAGACCATGATGGGCACCTCCCGCTTCAGCCCCTCGTCCTCCAGCAGACTGTCGAGGGCCCAGGTATCGTTCGCTTCCCACACCATGCTGATCTGGGGGCAGGCCAGAAAGTTCTCCAGCGACCACTTCTGCTGGAGCAAGGGGTGATCCTTGCGCAGAAAAACCACCGGGCGATCGGTGAACAGCACCTCGTGATCGATGTAGTAGGGCAAGCGGTTGACCTTGGCCCGGGAACGGCCATGGGTCTCGCGGGCACAAAAGCCGAGATCCGCATCGCCATTGACGATATCGTTGAGGGAGTGGTGATCCCACCCCAGCATCCTGACCACCGAGTTGGGGTACTTCTGGTAGATGGTCATGGGCAGATCGCTCAGGAAGCTGATGTAGAAGGGGGACTCCATCACCAGCGTGAAGCGGGCACCGTCGGGGATCGCCTCGCTATTGAGCGAGGTGATGCTGTCGGTGAGCTGGAACCAGACCTTCAGCTCCTCCTCCAGGGTCAGGGAGAGGTTGGTGGGCTGCAATCCCTGCCGCACCCGCACAAACAGGGGATCGTCAAACCACTCCCGCAATTTGGCGAGGGACTTGCTCACCGCCGACGGGGTGACACAGAGCTTTTTGGCCGCCCCTGCCACACTGCGCTCCTGCATCAGGTACTTGAAGACCACCAGCAGGTTCAAATCGAGTTCACCCAGATTGCGCATATCCCCTCTCATCTTCCATCAGCCCTGCGACTGCGCTTCACGAAGCGCGAGCCATGGTAACAGCCCTTTGACAGCCAGGTAACTGAGCAGTGCCAGCAGCAAGGCGCAGATCAGCATCTCGGTCGGGGCAAAGCCAAGTTGACCCTGCAGCCAGATGTAGAGGCCGGAGAGGCTGATCTGCATGATGCAGAGCACCGCGCTGGCAAAGGCCACGTTATGCTGACAACCATCGAGCGCCTCCCCCATCGCCACCCCGAAGCCACAGGAGAACCCGACACAGACCAGCGCAAACCCCGACAGCAACAGATGGATATCGCCCCCCGCCTGCCAGCTGCCGATCAGTGAGCAGGCCGCCAGCAGATAGGAGAGATGAGCCACCGCCAGCACCTTCTTTTTGCCCAGCCAGCGCAACAGCAGGGGCGTCAGGAAGGAGGTAGACATGCTCACCCCGGCCATCACCATCATCACGATAGAATACTGCTCGGTGGTGAAACCAAACTCCTTCATCAGGATCAGCGGCGAGACGCTGACATAGACCAGAATGGAGGTCACGCTGGCACTGCTCAGCAGGGAGAGCAGCATAAAGCGCGGCGAGCGCAGCAGGGCAAAGGGCAGCGCAGCGCCACTGTCCGGTTGCCGCGCCGGGCGGGTCTCTTTGAGCAGAAGCAAGTTCACCAGACCGCTGACGGCAGCCACCAGCGCCATCGCCACGAAGATCCAGCGCCAGTCAAAATGGGACAGGATGAGGTAACCGAGCACCGGCGCCAGCACCGGGATCACGCAGATCACCCCGTTAATCATCGAGAGCGCCATCGCCAACCGCTCCTGACTCAGCACATCCCGCAGCACGGTAAAGGTCATGATATAGAGCGCCCCCGCCCCGACTCCCTGCCAGAAACGGCCGAAATAGAACTGGCCAATCCCCTCCGCATTGCCTGCCACCAGCGAGGCGAGGACAAAGATCAGCGCCCCCCGAGCACCACCCAGCGCCGCCCGTAGCGATCGGCAATCATCCCGCCCAGCAGCACGGTGGCCGCCATACCGAACAGATAGATAGAGAAGGCGGTGTGGATCTGCGCCTCGCTCGCCTGCAAGGCATCGGCAATCTGGGGCACAGCGACCAGATAGAGATCGATCCCGACCGGATAGAGGATGATCATCAGAAAGGCGCACAGCAAAAAAGTTCTCATGGAGGCTCCGTAACAGAAATCTGGCCCCTGTTCGGCCAAAAGCGCGACAAACAGCAGGCAAACTGGTGACTATGCGGAGCACTATAGGAGGGGGCTACCACCACACCTAGTGAAGAGATGGCGATCTATACATTCCAAAATGGAAATATTGTTTCTATCGGTGTGCTATTCAGGCAACTAGATGGACAAGCCGCCGGGCAGAAGAGCACCGTGAGCTGAGTAAAAATAAACGCGATAAAAAGTGCACCGGGTACAATCCCGGCGCACTCGCTTGCGGTAAAACGCAGCCCCCGTGATTAGTCGGCCAGCTTGCTCAAAATGGCGTAGGCCGCCTTGATCCGGGCATCATTGGGATAGTTGCGGTTGGCCAGCATGACGATGCCAATCCCCTTGGCCGGGACAAAGGCAACATAGGCACCAAAGCCGTTGGTCGATCCCGTCTTGTTGTAGAGCCGCGGCTCCCCCATATCTTTGGGCGCGGCAAAGCGTTCCACCGGATTGGCCTTGAAGCTCACTGCCGGCGAGTTGCCCGCCAGCAGTGCCTGCTCGGTGACGGGATAGGCATAACTCTCCCAGCCCAGCCCCTGAGTCATCTCTCCTACCGAGAAGAAACCGGTATGAGTCATGGCAATGGCCTGCTGCATGGTTACATCACCGCGTTTGGTCATGTTGGCCTCGACAAACTTGATGAAATCCGCCGAGCTGGTCTTGATGCCATAGGCCTCGTCCGCCAGCACTCCCGGATTGACCCGGATCGGTTTGTCCTCTTTGGAGTAGCCATAGGCGTAATCACCCATGGCTGCCGCAGGCACCTTGAGGTAGGTGTGGGCAAGGCCGAGCCCCGGCAACAGAGTCTGGCTCATCAGTTGCTCGAAGGGTTGGCCCAGAGAGCTCGCAGCCAGATAGCCGAACAGACCTATGCTGGGGTTGGAGTACTCCCGTTTGGTACCGGCGGCAAAGCGCGGCGTCCACTGGCGGTAGTAGGCTTGCATCTTCTCTGCCGAGTCGACCGCATCGGGGAACTGCAGTGGCAAGCCACCTGCACTGTAGGTGGCAAGATCGGCCATGGTCACACCATCAAAGGCAGACCATTTCAGCCAGGGCGCGTGCAGGCTCACCTTGTCATCCAGCTTGAAGCCCCCCTTGACCACGGCGTAGGCACCGAGGGTCGCGGTCAGGGTCTTGCTGACCGAGCCGATTTCAAACAGGGTCTGCTCGCTGACGCGCTGACCGCTCTCCCGGTTGGCAACGCCATAGTTGAAATAGTGGGTCTTGCCATCTTTCAGTACGGCAACCGCCATTCCCGGGATCCGGTACTCCTTGAGCACCGGCTGAATGGTGCCATCCACTATTGTGCTCAGGGATACCTCACCGGCAGCATAGGAGAGCGAAGATGACAATGAAGAGAACAGCAGGGTGGCCAGCGTTAATAGGGAAGTCGTGGTTCGTGATTGCATTGGGTTATTCTCGTGGCAAATGAAATTGGGATTAGCATAAACAAGATGTATGTGCCCACGATGAAACTGTGTGAAGTCTCGGTGAAGTGAGCATCGCTTACCGCTCGATGAGCCCTTACTCTGCTCGCTGGCGTATAAGCTGTTGGGGCCAAGGAAAGAAACGGAGGCGCAGGTGAGATCACAAGAACAGATCACGACCGTACTGGGGAGACTGGAGCAAGTCATTCTGGGCAAGCCGCTACAGCTGAAAATCGCGCTGGTGACCCTGCTGGCGCGCGGTCATCTGCTGATCGAAGATCTGCCCGGCATGGGCAAAACCACCCTGGCCCACGCCCTGGCGCAGGTGCTGGGGCTGGCATGCAGGCGGATGCAGTTCACCGCCGATCTGCTCCCCGCCGACCTGCTGGGGCTTCAGATTTTTGACCCCCAGCAACAAACATTTCGCTTTCACCCCGGCCCCATCTTCACCCAGGTTCTACTGGCGGACGAGATCAACCGCGCCAGCCCCAAAGTACAGAGCGCCCTGCTGGAGGCGATGGCCGAAGGCAAGGTGAGCATCGAGGGCCACACGCACCCACTCCCCGATCCGTTTTTCGTCATCGCCACCCAGAATCCGGCGGATCAGGCGGGCACCTATCCGCTGCCGGAGTCCCAACTCGACCGCTTCGCCGTGCGACTCTCGCTGGGTTTTCCACCACGAGAGGCGGAGCGCCAGCTACTGCGCGGCCACCAGCCTACGGGCCCTTTGCCCGCCATGCTGGATGCTGCCGGACTCGCCACCTTGCAAAGCGAAGGGGATGCCATCCATGTTTCCGATGCCACCCTCGACTACCTGCTGGCACTGGTGCACCAGAGCCGCTTTGATGGGGATCTGCCACAGCCCCTCTCCCCCCGTGCAGCCCAGACCTTGCTGGCGGTAAGCCGGGCCTGGGCGCTGGTGGCGGGACGGAGCTTCGTCACGGTGGAGGATGTGCAGGCAGTCTTCCCTTATGTGGCCGAGCATCGGCTGCGGGGCAGCTTTGGCGTGCAACACGGCGAAGCCTGTCCCCTTAGCCAGCGGCTGCTGGCCCGGGTCGATCCGGACAATCCCTGATGAGCGCCTTGCTCACCCGCTGGCGGCAAAAGAGAGAAAAGTGGCAGCGGCACTGGCTCGATCGCCGTATACCCCCGGCGCGCCAGATCACGCTGGGTACCCGCAGCCTCTTTATCCTCCCCACTCGCATGGGGCTGCTCTATCTGCTGGTGCTGCTCGCCATCTATCTGCTAGGCACCAACTACCAGAACAATCTGGTACTGCTGGTGGCCTACTGCCTCGGCAGCCTGTTTATGGCAGCAATGTGGCTCACCCACCGCAACCTGCTGGGGCTGGAGCTGCTGGGTGGCCAGCTGGTACTGGGGGAAGCGGGTAGCCAGCTACCTATCCGTATCTTGGTGCAGAGCCCTCGCCCGGTGCAGGCGCTCCGGTTTAGCCTCAACGAAGGCACCCTCTGGCTGGCACAGGCCGACGCTGTGCCCAGCACAGTTATCCTGCCAGTATCGGGCTCGCGCCGTGGGCCACTGCCCCTTGGCCGATTGCGGGTCGAGAGCCGCTACCCCCTCGGTCTGTTTCGCTGCTGGTCCCTGCTGGACTTGCAGTTGGAGGGCTGGCTCGCCCCCAAACCGGCGTTCGGGGCGCTAAGAGGGGAACATGCGACCGAAAGCGAGGGGCATCAGGGCCAGCCCGCTCCGGCCACTCTCGGTGACTTTGACTCTCTGCGGACACATCAGGCCGGTGAACCACTGAGCCGGGTCGCTTGGAAGCAACTTGCCCAAGGGCGCGGCCTGCTGACCAAGCAGTTCCATGAACCGCAGCAGGATGAGACTCACCTCACCTTGCAGCGGGTCGCGGGCGGGGATCTGGAGCAGCGGCTGGCGGTGCTGGCCTGGTGGTGCGCCGATTACGGCAAGCGGGGCATCTCCTTTACCCTGACACTGGCAAACCAGACGCTGGGGCCCGATAGCGGCGCCGCCTTTGTGCAGCGCTGCCTGCTGGCACTGGCCCAATTCGATGCAACACCACCGAAGATCACACCAGATGCTGCTCGATAACCGCCGCCTGCTGCCACTCATCGCCCTGCAACAGCTGCTGCTGGTCGCGGCGCTCTGGCCCCAGTTGCAACTCTGGGTAGTGGCAGTGGGCGCCATCACTCTCGGCGTCCGGGCCATGATGCTGTGGCGCGGCTTGCCGCCCCTGCCTGCCCGCTGGTTGGCGCTGCTGGCCATCACAACCGTGGTGTTGCTGGGGTTGCAGTGGCGCACATTGGGCACCCTGCCCGCCCTGATCAATCTGCTCTGGCTCGGCTATAGCCTCAAGATGATCGAGGTACGGCGCGAGCGGGATATCGAGCAGGTGCTGCTGCTCGCCTTCTTCCTCATCGCGCTGGCGCTGGTACAACGCCAAAGCATCGGCTGGACAGCCGGGATGGCAGTGGCACTCTGGCTGGCAGTGACCGCGCTGGTGACCGCCGTCGTCCCCGAGCAGAAACGGCCTTGGCGCAGTGCGGGGAGCGCCCTGCTGCTGGCGCTGCCCTTGCTTATCACCCTGTTTATACTACTGCCAAGGCTGCCGCCCCTCTGGCAGATGCCCACCACCAGCCGTGCCCTGTCCGGCCTCTCGGAAGAGCTGGCCCCCGGCGATATCAGCGAACTGGTCAACTCCTCGGAACTGGCGTTTCGGGTCAGCTTTGCCGATGGCCCGCCCCCTGTCCGCGAGCGCTATTTTCCGGTGATGCGCCAAGAAGTTTTCGATGGTCAGCGCTGGTTGCTGAGCCCCGAGGTCAAAGCATGGCAGCAGACAGTGCCGGTGCAGACCGGGCTGACCCTTCTGGCATCATCTTCACGGGCAAGCAATCAGCTGGCAGATAGTCCATTACCCGCCGGGAG
Source organism: Aeromonas sp. 601039 (assembly GCF_049174415.1). Classification (NCBI taxonomy): domain Bacteria; kingdom Pseudomonadati; phylum Pseudomonadota; class Gammaproteobacteria; order Aeromonadales; family Aeromonadaceae; genus Aeromonas; species Aeromonas sp. 601039. The sequence goes on along the minus strand of NZ_JAAKTL010000015.1, from coordinate 86,680 downwards.
CTACGAGGTGATCGCCGAGCCCCAGCGCCACCGCTGGGCCTTTGCCCAAAGTGAACCGACTATTCTGACTGGACCAGTGCTGCTCACCCCCATTCACACCCTCTATCGGCAGGGGAGCGGCGAGGTGGCAATCCGCTATCGCATTGGCCGCGGCGAAGCGCAGCCAGAGAATGATAGCCAAGCCGCTCAGCGCAACCTGCAACTGCCAGCCGGAGGCAACCCGAGAGCGCGCGTCCATGGCCAAGTGCTGGCTGTGCGCTATCCGGATCGCGCAGAGCTGGTCGCCGCCCTGCTAGCGCAGTTTCGCAGCCAATCCTATTACTACACCCTGACACCGCCACGACTTGGCGGTGACGGGGTGGATGAGTTCCTGTTCGATACTCGGCACGGCTTTTGCGGCCACTACGCCATGGCGACCGCTTTCGTGCTGCGCGCCGCCGGTATTCCGGCACGGCTGGTCACCGGTTATCTCGGCGGTGAGTGGAATCCCACGGGCAACTATCTGGCGGTACACCAGTTCGATGCTCACGCCTGGGTGGAGTATCTCGATGAAGGAGGAACATGGCGGCGAATCGACCCCACTGCGGCAGTGGCACCGGAGCGCATTGAAGGCGGCGTGAGGGAGGCCCTGAGCGACGAGTTTACCGCCGCCGACCCTCTCGCTCTGCAGCGTTATCGCAACTGGGCCCTGCTCAATCAGCTGCGCTGGTGGGGCAACAATATCGACTACCAGTGGAGTCGCTGGGTGATTGGTTACGATGCGGGCCAGCTCTGGCAGCAAATCGGTCTGCGCTGGCCTGCACTGGCGGGATACACTCCCTGGTTGATCCTCGCCAGCCTGATGCTGGTCGCCCTGCTGGTGAGCTTGCCCCTGCTGTTGCCCGCCCGTCTGCCGCCAGAGCGGCGCATCTGGCAACCCCTGCTCAAACGGGGCAAACGCAGCGGCTATTCCCCAGAGCCTGCCGAGAGCATGGGAGCATGGTGCGAGCGGCTGGCGCGGCTGCGCCCCGACCTTGCCCATCCCCTGCTAAAGAGTGCGTGGCTCTATCGCCGCTGGCGTTATGCCCCCCTCAACGACCGGCAACAAGGGCGCTGCTGGCGCCAGTTGCAACGGCGTGTCAGACAGCTCGCCCAGCGCTGGGATCAGCTGCAGAAGAGCGGCTCATAAAAGAAGGGGGAGCCACCGGCTCCCCCTTCAGGTTTTAATCAAGAGGTTTGACTCACCGCTTGTTATTTTTTGGTCGGATTGTCCCAGATCCCCTCTTCCAGCTGGGAGCGGATCTCGGGGTACTTGTTGGCATCAAAGGTAGGCACCTTGCCCAGCCTGAGCTGGTCGTTGTAATCCTTGGCCAGCTTGATGGCGACGCCGGAGAGCAGCAGGATAGCCACCAGGTTGACGATGGCCATCAATCCCATGGAGACATCAGCCATTGCCCAGACGGTCGGCAACTCGCCCACAGAGCCGAACATCACCATGCCCAGCACAAACATCCGGAACAGCATCAGGCCGCCCTTGTGGTTGTGCTCGAGGAACACCAGATTCGTTTCGGCATAGGAGTAGTTCGCCACGATAGAGGTGAAGGCGAAGAAGAAGATGGCCGCCGCGATAAAGATGTTGCCACCGCTGCCAATCTGGGAAGAGAGCGCCCGCTGGGTCAGCTCGACACCGGTCACGCCGGAGCCCGGCTCAAACTGACCTGACATCAGGATGATGGCGGCGGTACAGCTGCAGATGACGATGGTATCCATAAAGACCCCCAGCATCTGCACATAACCCTGGGAGGCCGGGTGCGGCGGATAGGGAGTGGCAGTCGCTGCAGCGTTGGGCGCAGAGCCCATGCCCGCTTCGTTGGAGAAGAGACCACGCTTGATACCGTTGATCATCGCCTGGGAGATGGCATAACCCAGCGCACCCGAGCCAGCCTGCTCAATCCCGAAGGCAGACTTGATGATCAGCATGAAGACATGGGGCAACTCGGTGATGTTCATCGCCACGATCACCAGCGCCAGCAGGATGTAGGCCAGCGCCATAAAGGGCACCACCAGCTCGGCAAAACGGGCGATACCACGAATGCCGCCGAAGATAATCAGGCCGGAGAGCGCCACCAGCGCCAGACCGCTGACCCAGTCAGGAATACCAAACGCCACCTTCATCGCCAGACTGATGGAGTTGGCCTGCACCGCGTTGAACACCAGACCAAATGCCAGGATCAGGCAGAGCGAAAACACCACCCCCATCCAGCGCATGCCAAGGCCTTTCTCCATGTAGTAGGCCGGGCCACCACGGTAGTTGCCATCCTCATCCTTGACCTTGTAGAGCTGGGCCAGGGTGCTTTCGACGAAGGCGGTCGCCATGCCGATAAAGGCAATCAGCCACATCCAGAAGATGGCGCCGGGGCCGCCCAGATAGATGGCGACAGCCACACCGGCCAGGTTGCCGGTGCCGACACGGGCGGCAAGGCTGGTACAGAGGGCCTGGAAGGAGGAGATGCCTGCATTGTCCGATTTACGGCTGTTTTTCAGCACGGAAAACATGTGGCCAAAGTGACGGATCTGGATAAAACCCAGGCGGAAGGTGAAAAAGATACCGACCCCGATGAGCAGGTAGATGAGCACGGCTCCCCACATCAGGTCGTTTAGCATCGCAATCAAGGTGTCCATAATTCTCTCGTTGTTATTCACATCCATGGCCAGTCTGCGCTGACCGTTTTCTGTCTGTCGTTTAATTAGCGTTTCGCTAAAGGGGCGGAATCTAGCACAGCGGGAGAGCCCGGAATAGTGATCCCGGTCACGCGAGACACAAAAAACGAACGGTAAAAGCCCATAAAGCTCCATTTAAATCGCAAACTTTCAACAAACTCAATAATTCAATCAGACAGGCCACCATTAAGCCCCATAAGAGAACCATTTTGATATATCCCTGATGAGCTATCCGAAAACGCAAACGCTTGCATGAAATGGCTTTCAAACGGAGACATTTCGCCAAACGTTTTCGCTGTAATTAAATTTCAAGTACGTAGCGAGATAATTTATGTGATCGACGACACAAATATGGATATTGGCTAAAAAAGTTCAGCTGAAAGCAAACCGGAGCGAGGTCGGGAGGAAATGTAAAAAACCTTACTAATCATATAGTTTCACGCCATAAAACGGGATGACTCAACAGCCTGAATGTTTAACAACCAAGCGCCCCTATTGCAGGATGCAGCACATCAGTATTAATTATGCAGGCAATGACGATGGGCCGCCCCCATCGCGCTTTTCTGAGCCTGAGGCACCAAGATCCTGTAATTTTATTTCAGAACCACCGTCTCAAGCCCGCAACCCAGGGATTACTCCCTCATTAAGAGATGATATTCGCTATGGCCGATAAATTAACCCAGCTGAAAGCCCTGACCACTGTTGTTGCCGACACCGGTGATATCGAAGCCATCAAACGCTATCAGCCCATCGATGCCACCACCAACCCCTCTCTGGTTCTGAAGGCCTCCGAGATCCCCGAGTACGCTCCGCTGATCGAAGACGCCATCAAATGGGCCAAAGCCCAGAGCCAGGACAAGGCACAGCAAATCATCGACGCGGGCGACAAGCTGGCCGTCAATATCGGTCTGGAAGTGCTGAAGATCGTTCCGGGCCGTATCTCCACCGAAGTGGATGCCCGTCTCTCCTTCGATACCGAGGCCAGCATCGCCAAGGCCCGCAAGCTGATCCGTCTTTACAACGAAGCGGGTATCAGTAACGACCGCATTCTGATCAAGCTGGCCTCCACCTGGGAAGGGATCCGTGCCGCTGAAGTACTGGAGAAAGAGGGTATCCAGTGCAACCTGACCCTGCTGTTCTCCTTCGCCCAGGCCCGTGCCTGTGCCGAAGCCGGTGCCTTCCTGATCTCCCCGTTTGTGGGCCGCATCCTCGACTGGTACAAAGCCAAAAATGGCCGTGACTACACCGCCAGCGAAGATCCGGGCGTGGTCTCCGTTACCTCCATCTACAACTACTACAAGCAGCACGACTACCCGACCGTGGTAATGGGCGCCAGCTTCCGCAACACCGGCGAGATCCTGGAACTGGCCGGTTGCGACCGCCTGACCATTGGTCCGGCCCTGCTGGAAGAGCTGAGCAAGAGCGAAGGCGCCGTGGTACGCAAACTGGACTACACCGGTGAGCGCAAGGCCAAACCGACCCCGATGACCGAGGCCGAATTCCGCTGGGAACTGAACCAGGATGCCATGGCTCACGAGAAGCTGGGCGAAGGTATCCGCATGTTTGCCATCGACCAGGGCAAGCTGGAAACCATGCTGGCAAGCCGCCTGTAATCGATTAATTTTTATGAAAAAAACCGGGCCCCTACCAAGGGGCCCGGTTTTTTTCATGGGCTTTTTTAGCGCTGTCATAGAGTCGTCACGAAAACGTTTTAATTTCAGATTCGTTATGTTATACGGGTGGTGAAAACGATAAAAGCCAAGGAGGGAGCCATGGAAATGTTCAACTTCGATTATGACGAGGTAGTTGAGCTCGGTTCACGTAGCCGCGGGACAACGGGAAAAAAACGTAAATGGCGCGAGATCGAAGCGCTGAAAGACAAGCACCGTTTGCAGAAGGAGCTGCAATCCATTGATATCGCCTACGAGGGTCTGACAGACGACATTGAGCTGTAAGACTGCCTAATACCTGTAAAAGCGCCCCGGATGTACGGGGCGCTTTTTTATGCCGCAATCGGATGATCAAGCGGCTTGTCATGCCATCGCCAGCGATGCCAAAGGATGCTGTAGGCTACTGGCAGCCATCACCAACAGCATGGCATACCAACCATGCACCTCACTCGCGAAGACTGAACTGCGCCATTCCAGGGCGCGTTGGGGCACTCATCTGAATGGCAGATCAACCGCAATAAAAAGCCCCCGTCGATGACGGGGGCCTGGATCTCGGGATTCACGATTGCGAGCTTAGCAGTAGCCGTAGCCCAGCAGACGCTGGTAGCGCTGCTCCAGCAGTTGTTCGGTATCAAGCGGACGCAGAGCGTCCAGATCCTGCTTGATGCGGGCCTTGAGGTTTTTAGCCATCTTTTCCACATCGCGGTGGGCACCGCCGAGCGGCTCTTCGACGATGTTGTCGATGAGTTTCAGCTCTTTCAAACGCTGGGCAGTGATACCCATCGCTTCGGCAGCCACAGAAGCCTTCTCGGCGCTCTTCCACAGGATGGAGGCACACCCTTCCGGCGAGATGACAGAGTAGGTGGAGTACTGCAGCATGTTGACGCGGTCACCCACGCCGATAGCCAGCGCACCACCTGAGCCGCCTTCACCGATCACGGTGCAGACCACCGGCACAGTCAGGCCGGCCATGACTTTCAGGTTGCGGGCGATGGCTTCGGACTGGCCCCGCTCCTCTGCACCAACGCCTGGGTAGGCCCCCGGGGTGTCGATAAAGGTGATGATCGGCATCTTGAAACGCTCGGCCATCTCCATCAGACGCAGGGCCTTGCGGTACCCTTCCGGACGCGGCATGCCGAAGTTGCGCTTGATCTTCTCCTTGGTCTCGCGACCCTTCTGGTGACCAATCACCATCACCGGCTCACCGTCGAGACGGGCGATGCCGCCGACGATAGCCTTGTCATCGGCATAGGCGCGATCGCCAGCCAACTCGTCGAAATCGGTGAAGATATGCTCGATATAGTCAAAGGTGTAGGGGCGCTGGGGATGACGCGCCATCTGGGATACCTGCCAGGCCCCCAGATCACCGAAGATCTTCTTGGTCAGCTCTTCGTTTTTCTTCTCCAGCCGGCGGATCTCGTCTTTCAGATCCACGGCGTGATTGCCTTCACTCACATGTTTGAGTTCATCAATCTGCGCCTGCAACTCGGCAATCGGCTGTTCAAAATCCAGAAAAAGACTCATAGGGCCTTAGAACCTCTAATCAAAAACCAATTCAACCCGCTCTCGTCCAAGCAGGACTCGCAAGTCATCTATCAGTTGATCGGTGGGCGTCACCCGCCACTCGGTACCGAGCGTCAATCGCACCCGGGAGCCGGGGCGACGATAGTTTACCTGAACCGGACAGACTCCGGCACGGGCGGGCTCCAAAATCTCGCACAAACGCGGGAAAAAGCGATCATCAATCCGCTGTTCATCGAGGGAGATGCGGATTGCTCTGGCAAAACGCTCCCTCGCATCGTTGATATCCAGTAATTCTCGAGCCGACATTTTAAGGCCACCGGAGAAGTCATCAAAGCTGACCTGTCCAGAAACCACCAAAATGCGGTCTTTTTGCATCAATTCTTCATATTTTTCCAGCGCTTCACTGAACAGGGTCACATCGAGGCGACCGGAACGGTCGTCCAGAGTGAAGATCCCCATCTTGTTGCCACGCTTGGTCACCATGCTGCGGGCCGCAATCACCAGCCCCGCCGCCGTGGTCACGGTATCGCGTGAAGTGGGATGCAGATCGCACAGGCGACCCGAGGTATAACGACGCAATTCGCTGCTGTACTGGTTGATGGGGTGGCCGGTGAGATAGAGCCCGAGGGTCTCGCGCTCCCCTTCCAGCCACACCTTGTCAGGCCAGTGCGGCACGTTGGCAAACGCCTTCTTGACGTCGTCAATCTCTTCGGTGAGCACGCCGAACATGTCGACCTGCCCCACCGCCTGCGCCTTGGCGTGCTGCTCGGCGGCCCGCATCGCCTCCTCCAGGGTCGCCATCAGGGCGGCGCGGTGGGGGCCGAGCCGATCCATGGCACCGGAGAGGATCAGCTTCTCCATCACCCGCTTGTTGAGCTTCTTGATGTCGACCCGGTTGCAGAAGTCGAACAGATCGCGGAACGGGCCGTCCTGATCCCGGGCGCTGAGGATAGCGTCAATAGGGCCTTCACCCACCCCTTTCACCGCCCCGATGCCGTAGACGATATGACCCTCTTCGTTGACCGAGAAGCGATAGCGGCCGGTGTTCACATCCGGCGGGATCACGGTCAGCCCCATCCGCTGGCACTCGTCCACCAGGGTCACTATCTTGTCGGTGTTGTCCATATCGGCGGTCATCACCGCCGCCATGAACTCGGCCGGGAAGTGGGTCTTGAGCCAGAGGGTCTGGTAGGAAACCAGCGCATAGGCGGCGGAGTGGGACTTGTTGAAGCCGTAGCCCGCAAACTTCTCCACCAGATCGAAGATCTTCATCGCCAGTTCGCCGTCGACGCCATTCTTGACGGCGCCCTCCTCGAAACCGGCCCGCTGCTTGGCCATCTCCTCGGGCTTTTTCTTACCCATCGCCCGGCGCAGCATATCCGCGCCACCCAGCGTATAACCCGCCAGGGTCTGGGCGATCTGCATCACCTGCTCCTGATAGAGGATGATGCCGTAGGTCGGTTCCAGAATCGGTTTCAGGCTCTCGTGCTGCCACTTCTCGTCCGGATAGGAGATCGCTTCATTACCGTGTTTGCGGTCGATGAAGTTATCCACCATGCCAGACTGGAGCGGGCCCGGTCGGAACAGGGCCACCAGTGCGATCATGTCTTCGAAGCAGTCGGGGCGCAGCCGCTTGATGAGATCCTTCATGCCGCGGGATTCCAGCTGGAATACCGCTGTGGTCTCGTAGCGTTGCAGCAGGTCGAACGACTTCTTGTCATCGATAGGGATGGCGGCGATATCCACCGGCGGCTTGCCCTCTTTGGCAAGACGCGGGTTTATCATGCCGAGCGCCCAGTCGATGATGGTGAGAGTGCGCAGACCCAGGAAGTCGAACTTCACCAGACCGGCGTACTCCACGTCGTTCTTGTCAAACTGGGTGACCGGGTGATGGCCCTCATCATCGCAGTAGAGCGGCGCAAAGTCGGTGATCTTGGTGGGTGCGATCACCACGCCACCGGCGTGTTTACCGGCGTTGCGCACCACCCCTTCGAGACGACGAGCCATGTCGATGAGGTCTTTGACCTCCTCATCCTGCTCGTAGAGTTCGGGCAGCTTGGGCTCGGCCTCGAATGCCTTGGCGAGCGTCATCCCCGGATCCGGCGGAATGAGCTTGGAGATGCGATCGACAAAGCCGTAGGCATGGCCCAGCACCCGGCCCACGTCCCGCACCACAGCCTTGGCCGCCATGCTACCGAAGGTGATGATCTGGGAGACCGCCTCCCGGCCATACATGTCGGAGACGTGCTCGATCACCTCGTCGCGTCGGTCCATGCAGAAGTCGACGTCGAAGTCGGGCATGGATACCCGCTCGGGGTTCAGGAAACGTTCGAACAGCAGGTCAAATTCCAGCGGGTCGAGGTCGGTGATCTTGAGGGCGTAAGCCACCAGAGAGCCCGCCCCCGAGCCCCGGCCCGGGCCAACGGGAATGCCGTTGTCCTTGGACCACTGGATAAACTCCATCACGATGAGGAAGTAACCCGGGAAGCCCATCTGGTTGATCACTTTCAGCTCGACATCGAGGCGCTCGTCATACTCGGGACGTCGCTCGGCCCGCACCGCCGGATCCGGGAACAGGAACTCGAGACGCTCCTCCAGACCCTCTTTCGATTTGGCCACCAGAAAATCTTCGGTGGTCATGTCGCCGGTCGGGAAGTTGGGCAGGAAGTATTCGCCGAGACGCACCGTCACGTTGCAGCGCTTGGCGATCTCCACCGTGTTTTCCAGCGCTTCGGGGATGTCGGCGAACAGCTCCGCCATCTCCTCCTGACTGCGCAGGTACTGCTGGGGGCTGTAGCGACGGGGACGGCGTTTGTCCATCAGGGTATAGCCATCGTGGATGGCAACCCGGATCTCGTGGGCGTCGAAGTCATCGGCGTTGAGGAACACCACCTCGTTGGTGGCGACCACCGGCAGCTCGAACTCGGTGGCGATGGCCACCGCCATGTGCAGGTAGACCTCTTCGTCGGGTCGACCGGTACGCAGCAGTTCGAGGTAGTAGGCATCGGGGAAGTGGGTCTGATAGAAGGCGACACACTGCTCGGTCATCTGCCGGTTGCCCTTGAGCAGGAACTTGCCCACATCCCCCTCGCGGCCACCGGAGAGGACGATCACCCCCTTGGCGTGTTCGGCGAGCCAGCTCTTGTCGATAACCGGCCGCCCTTGCACGTGGCCGCGCTGGTAACCGCGGGAAATAAGCAGGGTGATGTTCTGGTAGCCGTCGTTATCCATGGCGAGCAGGGTGAGACGGAACTGCTCGTCGCCGAGCTCATCGCTCTGCACCCAGAAGTCGGCCCCGACGATGGGCTTGATCCCCTTGCCGTGAGCTGCGCCATAGAAGCGCACCAGACCGCACATGTTCATCTGATCGGTCAGCGCCAGCGCCGGCATGTTGTTGGCCGCAGCCGCCCCGACGATGGGATTGATCTTCTGCAGGCCATCGACCATGGAGAAGTCGGAGTGGACTCGCAGGTGGATAAAACGGGGTTCAGCCATCGTCATCTCCTCTCGCTGCTCAAACTAAATGGCATGGTCTACTCGATCCCCAGTGCGCGGCGCACCGGTTTGAAGCTCTTGCGATATTCGGGCAACGGGCCGCGCTCAGCCAGAATGGCGAGGTGCTCAGGCGTAGGGTAACCCTTGTGGCGGGCAAAGCCGTACTCGGGATGGCGGCTGTCCAGCTCGGTCATCTCGCCGTCGCGGGTCACCTTGGCGAGGATCGAAGCGGCACTGATGGCGGCCACCAGACTATCGCCCTTGACCACGGCGCGCGCTTCCATCGGCAATGCAGGGCAGCGGTTGCCATCGATAAAGACCAGCTCGGGGGTGACCTTCAACCCCGCCACGGCTCGCTGCATCGCCAGCATGGTGGCATGCAGGATGTTGAGCTCGTCGATCTCCTCCGGAGTGGCGCGACCGATGGCCCAGGCGAGCGCTTTCTCTTTGATCTCGTCAAACAGGGCGAAGCGCTTCTTCTCGGAGAGCTTCTTGGAGTCGTTGAGCCCCGCGATCGGATTGGCGGGATCGAGAATGACCGCAGCGGTGACCACGTCACCCACCAGGGGGCCACGGCCCACTTCGTCCACACCGGCAACCAGCTTGTCGTCAGGAATATCGATCATCATCTTGTAGCCTTGAATCAAAACAGGCCCCGTGGGGCCTGACAGGGGTCGACTGGCGCGGCATTACCGCTCGAAAACGAATGAACGGGTAGCGCGGCGCAATCGACGGTCCGAAATAGCGTTATCTGCCGAGCAGATCCGCCACCGCATCGGCGGCCTGCGAGTCGGCATTGCAGCGGATCAGCTGGTGCAGCTCGGTGAAGGTGTTGACCAGCGCACTGTTGTCGTGCTCGAAGTACTTGCTCACCTCTTCCACCAGATTCTCCGGGGTGCACTCATGCTGGATGAGTTCCGGCACCAGCATGCGACCGGCGAGCAGGTTGGGCAGAGAGACAAATTCGGTCTTTACCAGTCGCTGGGCCAGCCAATAGCTGAAGGGCTTGAGCTTGTAGCCCACCACCATCGGCTTTTTCACCAGCATGGCTTCAAGCGCCGCGGTACCAGAGGCCAGCATCACCACGTCAGCGGCGATCATCGCCTCGCGGCCCTGCCCTTCCAGCAGCACCATGTCGAGACCCGGTGCTACCTCGGCCTTGATGGCCATAAACTGCTCACGCCGTTTCTGGTTGACCAGCGGCACGATGAAGCCGAGATCCGGATAGCGCACCGTCAGGTGTTTGCACGCCTCGAGAAACAGGGGAGACATAAAGCCCACTTCTGCGGTTCGGCTGCCCGGCAGCACCGCCAGCCAGCGGCGATTGGCATCGATACCGAGATTACGACGCACGGCAGCCTGATCCGGCACCAACGGAATATCATCCGCCATGGTGTGACCGACAAAACGGCAAGGGGCGTCGAAGCGGTCGTAGAAGGCTTTCTCGAACGGCAGGAAGGCGAGCACCATGTCGGTAGCGGCCTTGATCTTGTGAATGCGGTTCTGACGCCAGGCCCACACCGAGGGGCTGACATAGTGAACCGTCTTGATACCGGCGCGGCGCAGTTTCAGCTCCACTCCGATATTGAAATCCGGTGCATCCACGCCGATGAAGATATCGGGCGGGTTGGCAATAAAGTGGCGCAACAGTTCGCGACGGACCTTGAGGATGCGCGGCAGACGGCCCAGCACCTCGGTGATCCCCATGACGGAGAGCTCTTCCATCTCGAACAGGGCCTTGACGCCGAGGGCCTGCATCCGCGGCCCGGCGATCCCTTCAAACTGCGCATCCGGGTAGCGGGCCTGCAGCTCGCGCACCAGACCGGCAGCCAGAATGTCGCCGGAGACTTCTCCGGCGACGATACCGATACGAACCGGATCAGGCACGGATGATCCCGCGCTCGTTATCTTTGAGGAAGTCCACATAGAGCTGGACGGCCGGTTCGGCTTGCGCCATCTCAATCAGCACCGGCAGCACCTCTTCGATGGTCTTGCCGGAGCGGAAGATCTCTTTGTAGGCACGCTTGACGGCAGAGATGGCCTCCGCACTAAAACCGCGGCGACGCAGACCTTCAGAGTTGACCCCGAATGGCTTGGCGTAGTTGCCGGCGGCCATCACGTAAGGCGGCACGTCTTTGTTCAGGGCGGCGCAGCCACCGACGAAGGCGTGGGAACCGACGCGACCGAACTGGTGAATGGCGGAGAGACCACCAAAGATCACGAAGTCACCGATCACCACGTGGCCCGCCAGGGTCGCGTTGTTGGCGAAGATGCAGTTGTCACCGATGATGCAGTCGTGGGCAACGTGAACGTTGACCATGAACAGGTTGCCACTGCCCACCTTGGTCAGGGATTGATCCTGAATGGTGCCACGGTGGAAGGTGCAGTTCTCGCGAATGACGTTGTTGTCGCCAATCTCGAGGAAGGTGCGCTCACCGGCGTACTTCTTGTCCTGGCAATCCTCACCGATGGAGGTGTGCTGGAAGATCTTGTTGCCACGACCAATCTTGGTCGGGCCCTTGATCACCACATGGGAACCTACCCAGGTGTTGTCACCGATTTCCACCTCGGCGCCGATGACAGAAAAGGGGCCGATTTCAACCCCTTTACCGATCACGGCAGACTCATGGACGATGGCAGTATCGTGAATGATGGCAGTCTGGTCGATCACGTGTGTTAAACCTCGCGTTTGGCGCACATCAGCTCGGCGGTACAGACCACTTCACCGTCGACGGTGGCGACACCGGTGAACTTGGCAATACCGCGACGCTCTTTCAGGAACTCCACGTCCAGCACCAGTTGGTCACCGGGGCCGACCGGGCGCTTGAAGCGAGCGTTGTCGATTGAGGCAAAATAGTAGAGTTCGTTGGGAGACGGCTTGCCCACCATGGTAAAGGCCAGGATACCGGTGGCCTGTGCCATCGCTTCCAGGATCAGTACGCCAGGAAACACCGGCTTGGCCGGGAAGTGCCCCTGGAAGATCGGCTCGTTGAACGAGACGTTCTTGATGGCGCGCAGAGTTTTGCGCTCATCGCTGATCTCGTAGTCGTCTACACGATCCACCATCAGAAACGGATAACGGTGGGGCAGCAGATCCATGATTTCCTGGATACCCAGGCTCTTCTTTTCAGTAGTCAAAACAGTACCCTATACCAATCGTGATTATTCTTGATCCAGCTTCTTCTCAAGCTTGCTTAACCGCTTGTGCATCTCTTCGATACGCATCACCCGGGCGGCGGTCTTGCGCCACTCTTTATTGGTTTGCAGAGGGATGCCGGAAGAGTAGACACCGGGCTCGGTAATGGGTCGCATAACCATGGCCATACCGGTAACGGTGGCCTGGTCGCAGATCTCCATATGCCCGTTAAAGACGGAAGCGCCGCCAATGATACAGTATTTGCCGACCTTGAGACTACCAGCCATCACGGTAGAGCCCGCCACGGCGGTACCGTAACCGATCTCCACGTTGTGGGCGATCTGGCATTGGTTGTCGATGATGACGTTGTCAGCGATGCGGGTATCTTCCAGCGCACCGCGGTCAATGGTGGTACAGGCACCGATCTCGACCCGGTTGCCAATGGTCACACCGCCGAGCTGGGGGATCTTGATCCACTCGCCACGCTCGTTGGCATAACCGAAACCATCGGCGCCGATCACTGTGCCGGATTGAACCAGACAGTCGGTGCCCATAGTCACATTGTGATAGAGGGTGACGTTGGCCCACAGCCGGGAGCGGGCTCCCAGCCGGGTGTTCTTGCCAACGAAACAACCCGGGCCAATGCGTACATCATCACCCAGCACGACGCCGGATTCGATCACTGCATTGGCGCCGATGGCCACTCTCTCGCCCAGTTGCACGTCAGCCGCGATGACGGCGCTCGGATGAATATCCGTGGCCGGCTGCGGGGTGGTGTCCAGCAGTTGGGCTACCCGGGCAAAGCCCACATAGGGGTCTTTGAGCACCAGGGCATTGGTGGGACAAAATGGCAGATCCGCTTCTGTAATGAGCACGGCGGTCGCCTTGCTCTGCTCCAGATAAGAACGGTACTTCTTGTTGGACAGGAAGGTAATCTCACCCTCCCCGGCCTTTTCCAGTGTCGCTACCTTGCGGATTTCCAGGGTTCCGTCGCCATGGACCTGGGCCCCCAGTTGCTGGGCCAGCTGTGCGAGAGTGAATGCCATCAATTAGTTGCTCTTGCTTACCTGAGAAATAACCTGGCCGGAGATGTCCAGCTTGCTGGCGGCATACGGGGCGGCATTGCGCTCCAGCACCAGATCGTAACCATTGCTCTTGGCGATGGAATCGATGGCAGCCTGCACCTTGGTCAGGATCTTGTTGCGCTCTTCGGACTGACGGCGGCCGTTGTCCTGCTCAAAGGCTTGACGCTTCTGGTTGAACTCCATCTGCAGCTTGGCCAGCTTCTCCTGGTTCTGCTTTTTCTGCTCGGCGCTCATGAAGGCTTCATCCTTGCGGAACTTCTCGACCAACTTCTGGCCTTCCTGTTCCAGCTTCTGCAGCTCACGCATGCGCGGCTCGAACTCACCTTTCAGCTTGGCTGCAACGGCTTCACGCTGGGGCAGCTTTTGGAAGACTTCGCCCATGTCGACCACGGCGATCTTGGTCTCAGCGAAGGCAGAACCCATGCCGGCAGCCATCAGTGCAAAGCTCAAACCAGCTACTTTCAACGCTTTATTCACACTTACTCCTTGTTCCCTCATGGCGAGGGCTACCTGATTTACCCGATTATGCAAGCGGCGTTAGGACCGTCTTGTTACCTGGTGAGGCACGCATACCGCGCGTCCCATCATTGAAGACCCCCACCGCATGGGTGGGGGCGAAACTCTGCTTAGAAAGTACGACCGATGTTGAAGGAGAAGAACTCGGTGCGATCCCCTTCATATTTCTTGATCGGCTTGGCCAAGGCGAACACCAGCGGCCCCATCGGCGAGAGCCACTGCAGGGAGACACCGGCAGAGACCCGGATATTGCCCGGGTTGGAGTAGTCCTGGCTCAGATAGTTGCAATCAGAACCGGCGGCGCAAGGATATGCTCCGTTGGCAAAATCGGTGCTCCAGACGGTACCTGCGTCCATAAAGACGGTGGAACGGATCTGCGGACGATAGGTCTCGGAGACGAACGGGGTCGGGAAGACCAGCTCCAGTGAAGCGACGGCCAGAGCGTTGCCCCCCACCGAGGTGTCGGAACCTTCGTAGTAACCAGTTTCACACGGCTGAGAACCCGTGCAACTGCCAGCACCCGGCTTGTTGTAGGTTTTGTAGATGGCCTTGGGACCAATGGTATTGCTCTTGAAGCCGCGTACTGTATCGAAACCACCGGCATAGTAGTTCTCGAAGAACGGCAGCATGGAGTCATCGCCATAGCCGTTACCGTAGGAGACACGACCCTTGCCGATCATAACCCAGCTGTGATCCGCATCGAGCGGGAAGTAGTGGGCATCTTCGGCGGAGAGCTTGTAGTACTGCAGTTCCATGCCCGGCACGGTCACCTTGGCGTTGATACGCTGACGATCGCCAGAAGTCGGGAACATCCCCTTGTTCAGGGTAGAGCGGGTCCAGCCAGCGGTGACATCAACGGTCACGAAATCGAGGTTGGAACCATCCTGTGAGTAAGCATTCCAGAACTGATCCATCTGTACCGACTGGCGGTTATCATTCCACTGATCCCAGCAGTAGGTATTGCCATCAGTATCCGGATTGTCCTTCAGACACTCCTGATAGTTCTGGGCATTGAATGACGGACGACTCAGCTTGGTGCTCTCGATACCGGTACTGAAGTCGAGACGGTTGAACTCATTGACCGGGAAGCCGCTGGAGAGACGGAAACCGATGGTTTCGTTCTCGTAATCGACGATATCGGCATCATCGGCGCGGAACTGGTTGTAGTAGACCCGACCACCCAGGCTGACACCATCCACGGTGAAGTAGGGGTCGTTGTAGCTCAGGTCAACGTTCTTGGAGTAGTCGTTGGTGCTGGCATTGATGGAGACCTTTTTACCGGTACCCATAAAGTTGTCCTGGGAGATCCCCGCCTGCAGGCTCAGACCTGACTCGGTGCCGTAACCGATACCGGCGTTGATGGAGCCAGCAGGCTGCTCCTTGACCTTGAAGTCGAGGTCAACCAGGTCATCGTTGCCCGGTACCCGCTTGGTGTCCACTTCGACACTCTCGAAGTAGCCAAGGCGGTTGAGACGGCTCTTGGACTGCTCGATGTTGTCGGAGGAGAGCCAGGTGCCCTCCATCTGGCGCATCTCGCGACGCAGCACCTGGTCTTCGGTGGTGGCGTTACCGCTGAAGTTGATGTTGCGCACATAGACACGGGGGCCAGGCTCAACGTTGACGATCAGCTCGACTTCCTTGGTCTTGTCATTGACCTGTGGGAAGGTGACCACTTTCGGATAGGCGTAGCCGTAACGGCCGAGGAACTTGGAGAGCACCTCTTCGGTATGAGTCACCTGACTGGCAGAGTAAATGCTGCCGGCAGCGATCGGGATCAATCCCTTCATCTCGCCACCGCGGTCGATCAGGTCACCCTTGAGCTGGACACCGGAGACCTTGTACTGATCCCCTTCCTTGATGTTGAGGGTGACGTAGACGCCCTTCTTGTCGGGGGTCATGGAGACCTGGGTAGACTCCTGCTGGAAGCGGATATAGCCGCGATCCATGTAGTAGGAGCGCAGGGTCTCGATATCGCCGGCCAGTTTCTGCTTCTGATAGCGCTGATCGGCGGTGAAGTTCCACCAGGGCACTTCGTCGCGCAGGGAGAGCTGGGCAATCAGCTTCTCTTCAGGGAAGACGCTGTTGCCGACGATGTTGATCTGCTGGATCTTGGCCGCTTCCCCTTCCACGAAGGTGAACTTGAGGTCGACCCGGTTGCGCGGCAACGGGGTGACGATGGCCTTGACCTTGGCGGAGTATTTACCCACGCCATAGTAGAAATCTTCCAGTCCCTTCTCGAGGGAGGTGAGCACGGTGCGATCCAGCGGATCGCCCACACGGATGCCGGAGGACTCCAGACTCTGGGTCAGTTGCTCCTCTTTGATATCCTTGTTGCCGGCAAACTCGATGCTGGAGATGGTCGGACGCTCCTTGACCATCACCTGCAGCACCTGGCCGTCACGGTAAACCTTCACATCCTCGAAGTTACCCGAGGCATAGAGCTTTTTGATGGCGCTGGCCAGAGCCACGGAGTCGACGGTATCACCGACCCGGATCGGCAGGTTCAACAGTGCGGCACCCAGGGTCACCCGTTGCAGACCTTCGACCTGGATATCTTGCACCACAAAAGAGGCAGGGGCCGCCTGGGCCAGGAAACTGGCACCCAGCAGGCAACTCAACACCAATGCTTTTTTAACAGCCATTTTGTTCTTGTGTGTCCTTGTTGATGCTCTGGCCTCAGAGGCGAGCGAAATCGTTAAACAGCGCAATTCCCATCAATAACATCAGAATGGCGGCGCCGATCCTGAAACCCACTTCCTGTATTTTCTCTGATACCGGCTTGCCGGTGACCGCTTCGATAAGGAAATAGACCAGATGGCCACCATCGAGCACCGGCAGGGGGAACAGATTGATAATCCCCAGGTTGACGCTGATCAGCGCCAGAAAACTCAAGAAATAGACCAGACCATAGTCGGCACTGCTGCCGGCGCCCTTGGCAATGGAGATGGGGCCGCTCAGGTTGTCCAGCGACACGATGCCACCGATCAACTTGCCAATCATGTCAAAGGTGAGCGTGATCAGGCTCCAGGTCTTGTTCGCGCCATGCCACAGCGCCTGCAAAGGCCCATACTGTAACAGAATTCGATATTCATCCGGTAATGGAACCAGTTGCGGCGAGAGACCGACGAATCCTACCAGCTTGCCCTGCACCTTGCGGCTATCCGGGGTCAGGGTCACGTTGAGCTCACTGTTGTTGCGCTCAACCACCACTTGCAGGGGTTCGCCCGGTGCCTGCTGCACCAGTTCGACAAACTGGGCCCACGCGGTAATAGGCTGATCGCCGACCTGTTTGATACGGTCACCGACCTGCAGCCCCGCCTTTTCACTGGCACTCTTGGCCACCACTGCAGCCACGACTGGCAGCACTTTGCCACTCAGGGGGACAATTCCCAAGCTGCCGATAGGCGACTCTTTATCCGGATCGAAGGTCCAGCCGGTCAGCGACAAGGTTTTATCGGTGGCATAGCTGGTATTGGGTGCCTGCACCTTGAGAGTCACTGCATCATCACCCAGATGACTGATAAGAGCGTAGGTGACGCTCTCCCAGTCACCGGTCAGCTCATCGCCGACCCCGACAATCTCCATCCCGGGCAGCACACCCGCCTCGGCCACGATGGATGCGGGACGCACCTCACCGATCACCGGCTTGACGCTCGGCACCCCGATGATAAACATCAGCCAGAGGGCAAACAGGGCAAAGACGAAGTTGGCCATGGGACCTGCGGCGACAATCGCCATCCGCGCCCAGACACTCTTGTGGTTGAAGGCATACTGCTCGTCACCGGGCTTGAGTTCATCGACCCGGCCATCGAGCATCTTGACGTAACCACCGAGCGGGATCAGCGCCAGCACATATTCGGTGCCATCTTTACCCATCCGGCGCCAGATCGCCTTGCCAAAACCGATAGAGAAGCGCTCAACCTTGACGCCACAACGACGGGCCACCCAGAAGTGACCAAACTCGTGCACCGCGACCAGCAGGCCCAGCGCAACAACAAAGGCACCGATATTCCACAACACACCGCCCATCAGCCAAGCTCCTCAATCAAAGTGTGAGCACGGGCTCTTGCCGCACCGTCCAGGGCAAACAGATCATCGAGCGAGCAGATGGCGCTGCTCTCCAGCGCCAGCATCACTGCCTCATTGATCCGGGCAATATCCATAAAACCGATGCGCCCGGTCAGGAAGGCGGCAACCGCCTCCTCGTTGGCTGCATTGAGCGCAGTGGTCGCCGCTTGTCCCTTCTGGCAGGCATTGATGGCCAGCGCCAGACAGGGGTAGCGATCATAATCAGGCCGGATAAAGCTGAACTCTCCGACACTGAAGAAATCCAAAGGTTCCACACTGGAGGGGATGCGATTGGGATAAGCAAGCGCATGGGCGATGGGGGTACACATATCCGGATTGCCAAGCTGGGCCAGCACGGAGCCATCCTTATACTGCACCATGGAGTGGATCACCGACTGCGGGTGGATCACCACCTGGATCTGCTCGGGCGCCGCATTGAACAACCAGCGCGCCTCGATGTACTCCAGCCCCTTGTTGATCATGGTGGCGGAGTCGACCGAAATCTTGGCCCCCATCGACCAGTTGGGATGAGCGATGGCCTGCGCCGGCGTCACCTTCGCCAGCTCGCTGATCTCGGTGTAACGGAACGGACCGCCGGAACCGGTCAGCAAAATCTTGCTGATCCCCGCCGCCGCCAGATCGCAAAAACCGGGCTGGCGCTGCACGGCAGTCGGCAGACACTGGAAGATAGCATTGTGTTCGCTGTCGATGGGCAGCAGCTCGGCGCCATGTTCGCGCACGGCTTCCATGAAGAAAGCACCGGACATCACCAGCGCCTCCTTGTTGGCCAGCAAAATTCGCTTGCCGGCACGTACCGCGGCCATGGTCGGGGCCAGTCCGGCCGCACCGACGATGGCGGCCATCACGCTATGGGCGTCGGGGTGAGCGGCAACCTCGCAGAGGGCTGCTGCACCAGACATGACCCGGGTCGCACTGCCGTGCGCTTTCAGACGGGCAGCCAGTTCACGGGCGGCATCCTCATCGACCATCACGGCAAAACGGGGGGAGAATTCGAGGCAGTCCCGCAACATGGCATCCACGTTACGGGCGGCGGTCAACGCCAATACTTGCCAACTGCCCGGGTTATGGCGCAGCACTTTCAAGGTACTCTGACCAATGGAGCCAGAGGCACCCAGAATAACCAGTGACTTGTGCATCAAAACTCCTGACTGAGTAGCAGATAACTGAGCAGAAACACCGGCAGGGCGGCGGTCAGGCTGTCGATCCGGTCGAGAATGCCGCCATGACCCGGCAACAGGGTGCCGGAGT
The DNA here is from genome assembly GCF_049174415.1 of Aeromonas sp. 601039. NCBI lineage: Bacteria > Pseudomonadati > Pseudomonadota > Gammaproteobacteria > Aeromonadales > Aeromonadaceae > Aeromonas > Aeromonas sp. 601039. The sequence continues at coordinate 67,217 of NZ_JAAKTL010000015.1, read as the reverse complement.
CCTTGATGCCCGCCTCGCGCTTGAACATGCTTTCGGTCAGATCGCCGAGTACGGAGGCTAGCACCGCCAGCAGAGAGCAAAACAGCACGGTGATCATCTTGGCAGGAACAAATCCCATCGACCAGGTGACACCGATGGCCAGCAGGCTGGCGGTAAAGAGGCCGCCGCACATCCCTTCGATGGTTTTGCCCGGACTCACAGCCGGTGCCAGCTTGTGCTTACCGAACGCCTTGCCGAAAAAATACGCGCCAGAATCTGCCGCCCAGACCAGTCCCATCACGAACAACAGGATCCAGGCCCCCATCATGGGGTCATGGTAAAAGTTGTAACCACGGATGGCGACCAGCGACCAGAAGAAGGGAACCAGGGTCACCAGACCAAACAGCGACTTGAGCCAGATAGACTCTTTCCACAGCTTGGCGCTTTGGGGATAGCGCAGCACCAGCAGCAGGCCCAGCAGCCACCAGCTTACCGCTGTCCAGAGCACGCCCATCACCAGGGGGTGCAGGTGAGGCGTCCAGAGTTGCTCCACCGGCAGCCAAAAGAGGCTGGCACCGAGCAACAGACAAAATACGATGGGTAACCATTGCTGCGGAGCAGCAGAGACAAACCCACTCCATTCGCGACTGGCCAACAAAAACACCAGCGCTGCCAACAGGGCAAAAAATTTCAATGGCAGAAAGAAGAGCGCCCCCAACACCAGGGGGATCAACATCAAAGCAGTAATAATTCGTTGTTTTAGCAAAAGAAACCTCTCTCTTGGGAGCGGGGTTTAGCCGGTCTGCTGCTCGGCGATCAATTCCCGTATCTGTTCACCCGTGCAACCGAAGCGACGCTCGCGGGCAACGAAAGAGGCAACCGCCTCACTGAACTCGGCCTCGTTGAAATCGGGCCACAATACCGGGGTAAAATAGAGCTCTGCATAGGCGAGCTGCCATAACACAAAGTTGCTGATGCGATGATCGCCACCGGTGCGGATCAACAGGTCCACGGGTGGCAGATCGGCCATGCAAACCTCGCGGGTCAACATGGATTCATCAATGTCGTCTGCGGCCAGTTCACCGGCAACAACCGCGCGGGCCAGCTTGCGAGCCGCCTGAGCGATATCCCACTGGCCGCCATAGTTGGCCGCAATGTTCAGGGTCAATCCCTTGTTATTGGCGGTCAAGGCTTCCGCCTTGGCGATTTTGGCCTGCAACCGATCACTGAAGCGATCTGTATCGCCAATCACCCTGAGCCGGATCCCGTGACTGTGAAGCTTGTTCACCTCGCGGCCCAGCACGGTAATGAACAGCTCCATCAAGGCGCTGACTTCCCCTTCCGGACGACGCCAGTTTTCGCTGGAGAATGCAAACAGGGTCAATGCCTCGATCTTGGCACGCGCAGCAAAGGTAACGGCCTCGCGCACCGACTTGACGCCCGCCTTGTGGCCATAAACCCGCATCTTGCCACGGTTCTGGGCCCAGCGACCGTTGCCATCCATGATGATGGCGACGTGACGGGGTAAAGACGAGTTGGCACAATCACCCAACGCAGCCAAAAGCGACATGGTTTTCTCCCACAAAGACAAAAGCGCCGTGCAGGGGCACTACACGGCGCTCGTAATATACCTTTCAGGCGGTTAGATTTCCATTAGCTCCTTCTCCTTTGCAGCAAGGGCCTCATCGACCAGCTTGATGTAGGAGTCGGTCAGCTTCTGGATCTCTTCCTGAGCGCGACGGTCGTCATCCTCGGAGATCTCTTTCTCTTTCAGCAACGCTTTCAGATCGGCGTTGGCATCGCGACGAATGTTGCGCACAGCAACACGGGCGTTTTCCGCTTCGGCACGGACGATCTTGGTCAGGTCGCGACGGCGCTCTTCGGTCAGCGGCGGCAGCGGCACGCGCAGGGTCTGGCCATTGCTGGAGGGGTTCAGGCCCAGATCGGAGGTCAGGATCGCCTTCTCTACCGCCTGGATCATGGAGCGGTCAAAAATGGAGATGGAGAGGGTGCGAGCATCTTCTGCCACGACGTTGGCCAACTGTTTCAGCGGAGTGGCAGCACCGTAATACTCAACCTGGATGCCGTCGAGCAGGCTCGGGTGAGCACGGCCAGTACGGATCTTGGACATCTGGGTCTTGAGTGATTCGACACTCTTGCCCATACGCTCCTTGGCGTCGTTTTTAATCTCGTTGATCACAGCGGTTTTCCTTTTGGCGAACGAGCCGCCATGCGGCTCGCATCTATATTATTTGCTGACGTAATGGATCAGGGTACCTTCCGGCTCACCCATGATAACCCGGCGCAAAGCGCCCGGCTTGTTCATGTTGAACACCCGGATCGGCAGATCATGGTCACGTGCCAGAGTAAAAGCAGCAAGATCCATCACCTTGAGCTCTTTTTCAAGAACTTCATCATAACTCAATTCATGGTACAGCACGGCATCCGGATTCTTGACTGGATCTTCGTTGTATACACCATCAACCTTGGTGGCCTTGAGCACTACATCGGCTTCGATCTCGATCCCGCGCAGGCAAGCTGCAGAATCGGTAGTGAAGAAGGGGTTGCCAGTACCGGCAGAGAAGATCACCACTTTGCCTGCACGCAGCTGGCTGATTGCCTCGGCCCAGCTGTAGGAGTCGCAGACGCCTTGCAGGGAGATGGCAGACATCAGACGGGCATTCACATAAGCACGATGCAGAGCATCACGCATGGCCAGACCGTTCATCACGGTTGCCAGCATACCCATGTGGTCGCCCACCACGCGGTTCATGCCCGCCTTGGCAAGACCGGCACCACGGAACAGGTTGCCGCCACCGATGACCAGACCGACCTGAACACCCAGCTCAACCAGCTCTTTGATCTCTTGGGCCATCCGCTCCAGCACTGCCGGATCAATGCCGAAACCCTCGGATCCTTGCAGGGCTTCACCACTCAACTTCAGAAGAACACGTCTGTATGCAGGTTTGGGATTGGTACTCATGTCACTGATTCCTGGTCATATAAAGACCGCGACATAAGTCGCGGTCTGGGGAAACGGAAAAACCGGTTCGATTAGGCCTTTTGAGCGGCCGCGATTTGGGCTGCAACTTCAGCAGCGAAATCGGTCTCTTGCTTCTCGATGCCTTCGCCCACTTCGAAACGGGTGAAGGAGACAACGTCAGCGCCTTCTTTCTTCAGCAGCTCGGCAACAGTCATGGAAGGATCTTTCACGAACGGCTGACCAGTCAGGGAAACCTCACCGGTGAACTTCTTCATGCGACCTTCAACCATCTTCTCGGCGATCTCTTTCGGCTTGCCGGAGTTGATGGCGATGTCGATCTGGATTTCGCGCTCTTTGGCAACGACTTCAGCAGATACGTCTTCAGGCTTGACGAATTGCGGGCTGTTGGCTGCAACGTGCATGGCCAGATCTTTGGCCAGTTCGTCGGAACCACCGGTCAGCTTGGTGATAACACCGATGCGGGAACCGTGAACGTAGGTGCCCAGGTTGTCACCTTCAACCAGCATCACGCGACGCAGGTTCATGTTCTCACCGATCTTGGCGATCAGGTTGGTGATGGTCAGCTCGACGGATTCGCCGTTGCCAAAATCAGCGGCTTTCAGCGCATCAACGTCTGCGATCTTCTGGGTAGCTGCGATCTCGACGATCTTCTGACCCATGGCCAGGAAACCGGCATCCTTGGAAACGAAGTCAGTCTCGCAGTTCAGCTCGATCATGACGGCAACGTTGCCTTCGGTACGGGCGAAAATCACACCTTCAGCGGCGATACGGCCAGCTTTCTTGGCGGCTTTGGCCTGACCGGATTTACGCATGTTCTCGATGGCCAGCTCGATATCGCCGTTGGCCTCTTCCAGTGCTTTTTTGCAATCCATCATGCCAGCGGCGGTGCGCTCGCGCAGTTCTTTTACCAGGGCGGCAGAAATGTTTGCCATGTCCAGTATCCTCGGTCTTGAATTGACAAGAAACAGGGGCCACAAGGGCCCCTGCTAACCAATTACATCAGCTTGGTTAATAAGGGCTTTGCAGACCTTATCAATTACTCAGCTTCAACGAAGCCATCTTGTTCGGCTTGAACAACGATGTCCTGCTCGCGAGCTTCCAGTACGGTGTCAGCAGCAGCATTCAGGTACAGCTGTACGGCACGGATAGCGTCGTCGTTACCCGGGATGACGTAATCAACGCCGTCCGGGTTGGAGTTGGTATCAACGATGGAAACTACCGGGATACCCAGGTTGTTGGCTTCTTTGATAGCGATGTGCTCGTGGTCGGCATCGACAACGAACAGAACGTCAGGCAGGCCGCCCATGTTCTTGATACCACCCAGGCTCTTCTCCAGCTTTTCCATTTCGCGAGTACGCATCAGCGCCTCTTTCTTGGTCAGCTTCTCGAAGGTACCGTCCTGGCTCTGGGTTTCCAGATCTTTCAGGCGCTTGATGGACTGACGAACGGTTTTCCAGTTGGTCAGCATGCCGCCCAGCCAGCGGTGGTTAACATAGAACTGGTCGCAACGCTCAGCGGCTTCTTTTACGGCTTCAGACGCGGCACGCTTGGTACCTACGAACAGTACCTTGCCTTTCTTGGCAGCTACGGAGCTGATGAAGTTCATGGCATCGTCAAACATCGGAACGGTTTTTTCCAGGTTGATGATGTGAACTTTGCTGCGGGCACCGAAGATGTAGGATTTCATTTTCGGGTTCCAGTAACGAGTCTGGTGACCGAAGTGAACGCCAGCTTGCAGCATGTCGCGCATAGAAACTTTAGCCATTTTATACCTCTATATTGGGGTTAGGCCTCCACACATCCCATATAACCGACCCGTTAAGGCACCCCGGCATATGTGTCGATGTGTGTGTGTTGTTTAAGTAAGGGTGATGAAATCGGGACGCAAGTTCCCCATTCCGGCGCGCTTTATATCATAACTTTGTTCAGGACACCACCGGCCGACACCCTAAACAGGTGTAAATATGGATCCCGCCAGAGGATGCTGCGACGCTGATTTGACGTTGTGATGACAATCACACTGGAAGTACGAGGGGGTTGCGGATAAAATTTTGCCCTGATTGCAAACGCATCTATTTTTCATTACCTGTCCTGTCTGCCCTCGCAGGCCCAGCGGCAGGCCGCAAGAGAGATCCCATGTCCATTAAAATCAAGACACCGGAAGAGATTGAAAAGATGCGCGTTGCCGGCCAATTGGCCGCCGATGTGCTGGTCATGATTGCGCCCCATGTCAAAGCTGGCGTCACCACTGACGAACTGAACACCCTCTGCCACGACTATATTGTCGACGTACAACAGGCGGTTCCAGCTCCGCTCAACTACCACGGCTTCCCCAAATCCATCTGCACCTCGGTGAACGATGTGATCTGCCACGGTATCCCGAATCACAAGAAGCTGCGTGATGGCGATATCATCAACCTGGATATCACCGTCATCAAGGATGGCTACCACGGCGATACCTCGGCCATGTTCATCGTGGGTGAAACCACCCCGCTGCGCCGCCAGCTCTGCAAGGTTGCGCAAGAGAGCCTCTATGCCGCCATCAAGAAGGTGCGTCCGGGTGCCTGCATTACCGAGATTGGGGCCGTCATTCAGCCCATCGTCGAGAAGGCCGGCTTCTCCGTGGTGCGTGACTACTGCGGTCACGGCATCGGTGCCGAGTTCCACGAAGAGCCGCAGATCCTCCACTACCGCAACAGCGGCAAGCTGGAGCTGAAAGCGGGCATGTGCTTCACCATCGAGCCCATGGTCAACAGCAAGAAGTATCACTGCAAGGTCAATCCGAAGGATGGCTGGACCGTGACCACCAAGGATGGCGGCGACTCCGCCCAGTGGGAGCACACCCTGCTGGTGACCGATGATGGCTGCGAGGTGCTAACCCTGCGCCCCGATGACACTATCGACCGCTTCATCAAACACAGCTAACATCGAACCCCGGCCCTTGTGAAAAGCGCCGGGGTTTTTACTGCCTGTTTCAGCCAGATGCCTGCCACTTGTGTGTGAGATGCCATGGACGCCAGCCTGCTTTCCCCTCATCTGTTACCCGACGACCAGCTCACCCGCGATAACTGCAAAGAGTACCTGAGCCGCTTTCTCGGCTGGCTGCACGCCCGTTTCGATGCCGGTGACAACATCATCGAGCTGGTTGCCACCCGCTCCGAATACATGGATCAGTTGCTCTGCCGCCTGTGGCAGAAGTTTGGCTTCGACAAGAGCGACCTGACCCTGATCGCGGTGGGGGGCTATGGCCGCGGCGAGCTGCACCCCCACTCCGATATCGACCTGCTGATCCTCTATGACGGCGACGAACTGGACGAAGTGTTGGGACTACGCATTGGCGAGTTCATCACCCTGTTGTGGGATCTCAAGCTGGAGGTGGGTCAGGCGGTGCGCAACGTGGCGGAGTGCCTCGAGCAGGGGCGCGCCGATATTACGGTCGCCACCAACCTCATCGAGGCCCGCTACATCACTGGTCGCCAAGAGGGCTTTCGGCAACTGAAAGAGGCCACCGGCCCCCAGCACTTCTGGCCAAGTGAAGCCTTCTTTCGTGCCAAGCGCCAAGAGCAGGCGGAGCGGCACCAGCAGTTTCTCGGTACCGCCTACAAACTGGAGCCGGATCTCAAGTGCAATCCGGGCGGCCTGCGCGACATTCAGACCCTGGCCTGGGTCGCCCGTCGCCACTTCGGCGCCACCACCTTGTTCGAGATGACCAGCCACGGCTTTCTCAACCGCGCCGAGTACCGCGAGCTGCTCGACTGCCAGAACTTCCTCTGGAAGGTGCGTTTCGCCCTACATATGGCCATCAACAAGGGGGACAACCGCCTGCTGTTCGACCGCCAGCGCACCGTGGCCCAGATGCTGGGCTTCGAGGGGGAAGGGAACGCTCCGGTCGAGCAGATGATGAAGCGCTTCTACCAGACGGTGCGGCGGGTCGCCGAACTCAACGAGATGCTGCTGCAACTGTTTGACGAGGCGATCCTCGGCAACAGCGCCATGGATGTGCGCCGCCTCTCCGACGAGTTCCAGCTCCGTGGCCGCCTCATCGATGCGGTCGATGCCGAGCTGTTTGCCCGTGAACCGGTCGCTATTCTGCGTCTCTTCTATCAGATGGCCCAGCATCCCGAGATTGCGGGCATCCACTCCGCCACCCTGCGCCAGCTGCGCGAGGCGCGCCGCAAGCTCAACTGCTGGCTGCAGGAGTTGCCGGACTGCCGCCGCCTGTTTATGGCGCTGCTGCGCCATCCCAACGGCATCGGCCTGCCGCTTACCCTGATGCACAAATACGGCATCCTCGCTGCCTATCTGCCGCAATGGAACCTCATCGTCGGCCAGATGCAGTTTGACATGTTCCACGCCTATACGGTGGATGAGCACACCCACCGGCTGCTCAAGAACATTCACGGCTTTCCCAACCCGGCCAATCGCCAGAGCCACCCGCTCTGCCATGAAGTGTTCACCCGACTGCGTAAACCGGAGCTGCTCAGCATCGCCGCCCTGTTCCACGATATCGCCAAGGGGCGGCGCGGCGATCACTCGGAACTTGGCGCCGTCGATGCGCTGGAGTTCTGTCAGCTGCACGGCCTCGATCGCTACGAGAGCCGGCTGGTCGCCTGGCTGGTGCGCCACCACCTGCTGATGTCGGTCACCGCCCAGCGCCGCGATATATACGATCCCGACGTGGTTACCGACTTTGCCCAGAAGGTGCGCGACGAGCAGCATCTCGACCTGCTCTACTGCCTCACCGTGGCCGATATCTGCGCCACCAACGATAGCCTGTGGAACGACTGGAAGGGCACCCTGCTGCGCGAGCTCTACTTCGCCACCCAGAAGGCGCTGCGTCAGGGGCTGGAGAACCCGCCCGACATGCGGCTGCGCATTCGCGAAAATCAGCGTCAGGCCAAGCAACTGCTGGCACAACGGGATGTATCGGAAGAAGCGATCAATCAGCTCTGGGGCGACTTCAAGGCTGATTACTTCCTGCGTCACAGCCCGGAACAGATCGCCTGGCACTGCCGCCACATCATCGAGCATGGCGACAATCCGGCTCCGCTGGTGATCATCGGCAAACACCCGACCCGCGGCGGCAGCGAGGTGTTCATCTACTGTCGCGACACGCCGAACCTGTTTGCCACCGTGGCCTCGGCGCTGGATCAGAAGAACCTCAACATCCACGACGCCCAGATCATGAACTCGCGCAGCAACTATGTGCTCGATACCTTTGTGGTGCTGGAACCGAACGGCGAACCCATCAGCCCCAACCGCACCGCCACCATCAAGAAGGCGCTGGAGAAAGCGCTGCAGGAGCCGGGCAAGCTGGTACTGCGCAGCAAGCCGTTGTCGCGCCGCCACCGCCAGTTCAGCGTACCAACACGGGTGGTCTTCCTACCCCATAAAGGGGAAAGCCGCCACACTCTGATGGAGCTGACCGCCCTCGACACTCCCGGCCTGCTGGCGCGGATCGGCGCCGTGTTCCAGCAGTGTGGTCTGTCGCTGCATGCCGCCAAGATCGCCACCTTTGGCGAGCGGGTCGAGGACTTTTTCAGCCTGACCAGCCTCGATGGCGAGCCATTGACCGCCGAGCAACAACAGCAATTGGAAGAGCGACTGGTTCATCAGCTTAATCCGCAGCAATTTGCTATGGAGTGAGTGCAATCTGATTCGAAAGAGGCGGTTTTCACCTCTTTTTTCCCATACCAAACAAATGGTTGGCCGGGAAATATGGACGAAATGGTCGTTGGCTGGAAGAATTCCGGTCAGCCACTTAAAAAAAGTCGGAAAAGTGTGATACAACAAACAGAATTTTTTAAAGGAAACCTGTCATGACCGAGTTGCAACAGATCATTGAAGCGGCCTTCGAGCGCCGCGACACCATTACCCCGAGCACTGTGGACAGCGCTACCAAGTCCGCCATCCTGCAAGTCATCGAACTGCTGGACTCCGGCAAGGCCCGGGTTGCCGAGAAGATCGCCGGTGAGTGGGTCGTTCATCAGTGGTTGAAGAAAGCGGTACTGCTCTCGTTCCGTATCAACGACAACTACATCATCAAGGGCGACGATGCCCAATACTACGACAAGGTTCCCCTCAAGTTCTCCAACTACACCGCCGAGCAGTTCAAGGAAGCGGGTGTGCGCGTGGTGCCGCCGGCGACCGCCCGCAAAGGATCCTTTATCGCCCCCAATACTGTGCTGATGCCCTCCTATGTCAACATCGGCGCCTTCGTTGACGAAGGTACCATGGTCGATACCTGGGCCACTGTCGGCTCTTGCGCCCAGATCGGTAAGAACGTCCACCTCTCCGGCGGCGTCGGCATCGGCGGCGTACTGGAACCGCTGCAGGCCAACCCGACCATCATCGAAGACAACTGCTTTATCGGTGCCCGATCCGAAGTGGTTGAAGGGGTCATCGTCGAGGAAGGTTCCGTCATCTCCATGGGCGTCTTCATCGGCCAGTCCACCCGCATCTATGACCGTGAAACCGGCGAGATCCACTACGGCCGCGTACCGGCTGGCTCCGTGGTCGTCTCCGGCTCCCTGCCCTCCAAATGCGGCAAGTACAGCCTCTACGCGGCGGTGATCGTCAAAAAGGTCGATGCCAAAACCCGTGCCAAAGTCGGCATCAACGCCCTGCTGCGCTCCATCGACGAGTAATCAGCATTGCTGTGATAAAAGGGCGCCTGATGGCGCCCTTTTGATTTTGGCGCCCCTGTCACAGGCAAGCCATGAGGCATCGGTTAAGATGGATGGGACAGGATCGTTTCAAACCGAGGAAGCCTGATGTACGAGAATCTGAAGAGCCTGGGGATCCAGGATCCCGCCTCCATCGATAGCTATACCCTGCGCCAGGAGGCCAACCACGACATCCTCAAGATCTACTTCAAGAAGCAGAAGGGCGAGTTCTTCGCCAAGAGTGTCAAATTCAAGTATCCCCGCCAGCGCAAGACCATGCTGGTCGACTCCGGTACCCATGAGTACAAGGATGTCACCGAGATCAACGCCAACCTCAAGTATGTGGTGGATGAGCTGGACAACCTGACCCAGGGCGTCCATCAGCAAGCCGACCCGGACATCAAGCAGAAGATCCTGCGCGACCTGCGTCATCTGGAAAAAGTGGTGCAGAACAAGATCTGCGAAATCGAGCGGGATCTGGAGAAACTCTAATCCCCTCGACTCGACAAAAGAGCGCCCAGATGGCGCTCTTTTTATTGGCTGGCTTTATGGGGATATGGGGTTATCTGGCAATGCCGTGCGATAAGGTGAGCGGAGCACACCACCTTGTGCTGTTGGGCCACCATTGGGCAACCCGTTACACATAGCCCCTTGGAAAACACAACCCCTGCCAAGCCCCGAGACACGCTACAAGCAACCACAAATAGCAAGAGGGAGGCTTTCGCCTCCCTCTTCAAACACGCTGATATTCAGGCAACAGAATTAGTTGCTCTTCATCCAGATGTCCATGTCGGTTTTCAGGTTGTCGGACTTGGTACCGAAGATGGCTTGAACGCCGGAACCAGCCACTACCACACCGGCAGCACCCAGTTTCTTCAGACCAGCCTGGTCAACCTTGGCAACATCTTTCACACCAACACGCAGACGGGTGATGCAGGCATCCAGAGAAGCGATGTTCTCTTTACCACCGAAGGCGGCAACCAGAGCAGCAGACATCTCGTCTTTGCCTTGGCCAACGGCCTCTTCAGCAGTCTCGTCTTCACGACCCGGGGTTTTCAGGTTCATGGCACGGATAACGAAGCTGAATACGACGTAGTAGATAGCCGCGTAAACCAGACCCAGACCAACCAGCAGCAGCATGTTGTCGGCACGCGGTGATTGCACCACGAAGTCGATGAAGCCGTTGGAGAAGGTGTGACCGTGTACGATACCCAGAGAGTTGGTCAGCACATAAGCCAGACCAGCCAGTACAGCGTGGATTGCGTACAGAACCGGAGCGATGAACAGGAAGGAGAACTCGATCGGCTCGGTGATACCGGTCAGGAAAGAGGTCAGGGCTGCAGAGGCCATGATACCAACGATCTTGGCGCGGTTTTCCGGCTTGGCAGCGTGAGCAATGGCGAACGCAGCAGCAGGCAGACCGAACATTTTGAACAGGTAGCCACCAGCCAGCTGACCAAAACCGTTACCGGCAGCGCGGGAAGCGTCATCAGCAGTCAGGAAGCAGGTCATGATACCGTGAACAGTTTCACCGGCACCGTTGACGCAGGTACCAGCCTGATAGAAGAACGGTACGTTCCAGATGTGGTGCAGACCGAACGGGATCAGGGAGCGCTCAACCACGCCGTAGATACCGAAGGCCAGTACCGGGTTCTGGTTGGCAGCCCAGTCAGAGAAGGCACCAATGGCGCCACCCACTGGCGGCCAAATCACGGACAGGATCACACCCAGACCGATGGAGAGGAAACCGGTGATGATGGGTACGGCACGCTTGCCCGCGAAGAAGCCCAGGTACTCTGGCAGCTGGATCTTGTAGAAGCGGTTGAACGCCCAGGCTGCGATACCACCGGCCAGGATACCACCCAGCACGCCGGTTTCGATGGTTTCAACACCCATCACAGGTGCCATGACCTTCAGGGTTGCGACCATGATGCCGTAGCCAACGATGGCTGACAGACCGGATACACCGTCGTTATTGGTAAAGCCCAGAGCAACACCCACTGCGAACAGCAGGGCCATCTGGCCAAATACAGAACCACCGGCTTGCTCCATCAATTGGGAGACAATTTCCGGCATCCAGCTGAAGTGGGCAGCACCCACCCCCAGCAGAATACCTGCGACTGGCAAGACTGATACTGGCAGCATCAGCGCCTTACCAACCTTTTGCAGATTAGAGAAAGCATTTTTGAACATTGTGTGCGCTCCTGAATGGATTGTCGTCCCTGAACGATCTATCTGGATGAAATAAGCACTGATTCATTCAGATATCTTCGAGTCGGGCTTGTTTATTTTGACCATCAGAATATAACCCAGCGGGTCATAAATTGCTGCTTTCGAAGGCGGGGGAATATTGAATTTGGAGGGAAGATCACAACTTGTTTAGCGGCTAAAAAACGCATCTAATATAAGTTAATAATCCGCATTGTCACTCTATTACAAAGACATATAAATAGCAGTTTCACTTTGTATTTTAATAATACCATTTACATCAAACGGCAACACATTGTAACCAAGTGTAACGGCGTGACTTTTATTTATTACAGTCTACCGATTAAAAAGGCCTCCAACAAGGGAGGCCTCAATAAATATATCTGACCAGTAAATGGTCGTATTATTCTATTTTTGCGAGCGCTTGACCGCATCAATAAACACGCTTTTTGCTTTGGTTGAACCAGCCCGTTCAGCCTCGTTCACCAGCTTCATCGCCTTGTCGATATCCCCCGCCTTGACCGCTTTTTCGATCTGGCTCTGATAGAAGGCTTCTGTTTCACTCAGCATGGCAGGAGCAGGTTTGGCTGCGACCGCAGCTGTTGCAGTTGTGGTAACGGCTGCAGTCGTCGCTATCGCGGCAACCTGCTGACCCTGGCTCATGGCCACCTTATCGGCATATTCGGGTTTGAATACCGCTTCAAGACCACTTCCACGGGCCATATCTTTGACTTTGATCTGCACCAAACCCCAAGGAGAGTGCGGGATCACCGGATCCTTGATATCAGGCTCAACGGTACCATTAGCACGAGCAAACGCTTTTGATGGATGAAGGATTGTTGTGCTGCCAGAGAGTTGGTCCGCAGGCGCATAGACGATCATGTATGTTTCGCTGGCCGGGTTGCCAGGCATGCTGCGGTCAACAAAGAGACGCCCTTCGATACGGTCGTTATCGAGCAGGTGAGCAGGCTGATAACTGAATACAGACTCACCCAGTACGCGAGTCACCTTGAACTCGGCATCCAGCATAATGACTTTGGGCACCATCACGGTTTTGCTCACCTGTGATGCCAGGCTGATCGCCAGATTACCGGTGTTGGCCGGCAGGCGATAAGCCGCAAAGTAACTCATCCCCTCATCAAACTGAAAAGTGGGTTGCTTGCCATCGATGGCCAGCAAGGTCTCACCTTCAGGCAAGGGGGCATAACTGAAATCTTTAAACGCCACACAGCAGCTGGAGGCTTTGGCCAACGCTTGCTTGGCTTGATCTGCATCGCTCAAGATAGAGCCATGTTCTTGCAGAGGAACAACCATGTTGCCGGCACAACCGGTTAATAGCGCAGTGATTACGGCTGCAATAGACATCTTTACCCGTTTCATTTTTCTTATCTCCATAATCCGGTGGCCGTGATCCGGCGAAACAAAACTGCCCCCATAAGGGGGCAGTCACTAACTTAACTTAAACTTTTGCTTACCACCAAGCTTCTGCTTGCACACCAAACTGGTAGGTGTCTTTGGAGGTATTGCCTTCGAAGACTTTCTTGTCTTCGTCGTTAGCCAGGTAGGAGGCGAACACACGGATTTCCGGACGGGCCCAGAAGCTGGAACCAGCAGACCAGGCTTGAGCCAGGGTCAGCTTGTAGCCGGCATCTTTGTCTTCGCTGCCATTGGTGGACTTGTTGTTGTCCTTGAAGTAACCGCCTTCAAAGATGGTCTTGTTGAAGTCATCCCACTTGTACATCGGGCGAACAACAACAGACATGGTTTCCCACTTGTCGTTGCCGTCCCACATTTCGTTGCCTACACCGTAAACCAGCTGGTGACCCATCTCCCAGGAGTTGCCCATCGGAACAACGCCCCAGTTGATGATACGGAAACCGTCAGCACCGTCTTTGGCTTCAGCGCCGTACCAGGAACCATCGCCATAGAAAGCCATGGTCTTGGAGTAACCTTCGGTACCGTATTGCAGCACGGTTTTGTTGAAACCACCGAGGATGCCAGCGGTCAGTTCAGCAGTCAGCATCACGCCATCTTGCGGATTCTTTTTCAGTGCTTTCTGATCGTTGGTCTCATTGACCAGAGCATAGTCAACGCCCAGTTCCAAGGACGCATCGGTCCACAGCGGGATGCCGGCATAACGCAGATCCAAGGTGTTAACGTTCAGATCTTCATTCTTCTGATAGGTCGGGTTACCGTTGCCATCCACTCCGGTTTGGGTGTACTGGCCAAACACATCGGCAGCGCTGCGATCGTTGCGTACCCATGCGAAAGATACTTTACCCGGACCAGCCTGGATGCCTTCGATACCAGCACCGGCACCGGAGATGTTCCAGTAGTAGAAGTCGGAGATGTGGATGTCATGGCGTTGATAGTAACGCTTACCAGCCCACAGGGTTGCTTCAGGAGCAAAGTTCAGCAAGCCTTTGGCTTGTACGTTGAACTGACGCAGAGCGAAGTCGGAATCACCATTGCACTGCTTGGCATCGAAGTTACAAACCGTACCGGTACCTTCCCAGTCGTTTGAACCGTTGGAAGCCATGGCAAACATGGAATCAACATAGAAAGTCTTGCCATCTTTGTTGAATACTTCCTGACCCAGTTGCACTTCACCGTAGGTATCATTTTCGTTACCAAGACGGCCAACTTTATTGACGTTGTATTTAACCATGTCGCCGTCGCCGGAAACACCGACGCCGGAACGGAAATAACCGTGGAAATCTACGGCAAAGGCGGCTTGGGAAGCCAGGGCGGCAGTAACAGCTGCTGCAATCGGGAGCCACTTCATTTTCATTGTCATATTCCTTATTTCCCGCAGTGAGGAGTGTGATCCTGAATATTCAACTTCTTATCACCATGTAATCCTGTTGGTGATAACCGAGGTTGATTATAGGGAGCGTATTTCACGACAAATATGAAGCGACTCACAAAATGGCGACAAATCGCTCGGCAAACGATCCCCACAACAACAACAAGTAAAAAAGCCATCAACCGCGCAATTAAAATCCGAAAAACAAGAAAAACTCACAACAACAACAACCCTGAAAGCGTTATCATTAATTAATTCGCGATAGAACTAAAGTCATTATTTTACGTTCGAATGACAAAAACATGACTGAGATCGCTTTCAAGATGGAACTTTTATTTGGATGACGGGTCTGCGGTACGCGTGAAACCATTACGGCAATGGAATGCTAAAAGGGGAAAATACCCCTCCGCCATCAGGGGAAATATGCGTTGCAGAGTGAAATGGTTCTTGTGCAAATAACAATCCCCTGCTACTTAAGGCTCAGGGGATTGATATGGCTCTATTCAAGAGAATATTCAGGGCTGAATATCCCACTTTTTCAGCCAGCTGAGTGCCACCTGTTCGGGTTCATCGTGCACGGTGGCATCCAGCTCCAGCGGGGAAATCACTCGCGTGGCCCCCAACTCTTGCAGCAATCCGTCCAGCCGACGGCCCGCGCCACAAAAATGGTCATAGCTGCTGTCCCCCATGGCAATCAGGGCATAACGCAATCCCTTGAGCCAAGGTGCCTTGTCGGCCAGCTCGCTGGCAAAAGGCTGCAGATTGGGTGGAATGTCCCCCTGCCCGGTGGTGGCACTGACCAGCAATAAAAAACGGCCGGGGTCTATGTCCGCCAGCCGTGCTTCTTCGTGCAGGGTACAGTGATGCCCCTTGCGTTCCAGCTCATCTGCCAAGGTCTCGGCCACCAGCATGGCTGCGCCGTAGACAGTTCCTACCACGATATCGATCTGCGCCATTCTCCTCTCCCTGCTTGAGTCACTCTTTTGAGCAACTCTATCAGCAAGCTGGCGTCAGATGCCACCGATTCAAGGCTGAGGATCAGGCGCTTAGTAGTCGCTCTCGCTGGCGGGCCAGCCCAGCTCGGCAAACAGGCGCAGCACATCCTGACCGAGTGGCGCCTGGATCCGCATCGGCACCTTGAGCACAGGATGGGTAAAGCTCAGGGTGCGGGCCACCAGCAGCAGTCGCTCGCAACCGAAGTGCTCGCGAAAGAAACGGTTGTGACGACCATCCCCGTGGGTGGTATCCCCGACGATGGGGTGGAACAGGTGATCCATATGGCGGCGCAGCTGATGCTTGCGGCCGGTCTTCGGGAACAATCTGACCAGACTGTAGCGACTGGTAGGGTGCTTCTTGGAGACCGCGTGGGGCAGCTCGACCTGATGCAGGCGCCGGAAGGTGGTGACGGCATCCTGTGCCGGACGATCCGGGTTGCTCATGGCATCGGCAATCTTGTCCAACTGCTCCTTGAGGGGATAGTCGATCACCCCCTGCTCGGGCGCCCAGCCGCGCACCAATGCCAGATACTCCTTGTGTACCTGACGTTGGGTGAAGGCTTCGGTCAGCGCGCGGGCAATCACCGGATCGAGCGCAAACAGCAGCACGCCTGAGGTGGGCCGATCGAGGCGATGCACCGGATAGACATGGCGACCGCCGATGAGATCCCGGGTCATCTGCATGGCAAAACGGGTCTCGCCCTTGTCGAGCCAACTGCGATGCACCAGCAGACCGGACGGCTTGTTGACCGCCACCAGCCACTCATCCTGATAGAGCAGAGTCAGCTTCAGGTCACTCTCTTCTCGAGTTTGCGCAGGCATCATTGTTCGATCACTTTGCCGGAAAGCAGCAGATCGAAGCGGGCGATCAGGCGCAGCAGCGCTTCTGCCTCGGCCAGATCCTCTTTGTAGACTTCGCTGGCCATGGGATAGAGGGAGACGCTGGTGGGCAGCGGCGCCTGCAACATCACCAGCTGCTCCATCCGCGGGATCAGCACGAACTGCAGCCACTGATCAAAGCTCAGGGTATCGACACAAAAAGGCAGGGTGCTTGCCAGGGCTTCGTCACCGGGATGGTCAGCTTGCCAGCGCTCAAGGCGCTGCAACTCGGCGGTGAGTTCCCCCAACAGGCCAGCTACCAGCAAATATTGATTCATCTCGCTCTCTTCCTCATAACCACAGATTGATCCGCTGACCCGACAGGGCCAGCCAGGATGCAAATAAATTCCGGCACGCAGCACCGGCGATTCAGCCGGCTCGTCGACATACACGGCAATCAGCGCGGCCTGCCGCCGTTAAAAAAGGGCGATACTATACACCTCCCCCTGCATGGCTGCCATGTTGATATCTGCCGCAGCGCACGTCTGCTGCCACTGGCTATCCTCGGCAAGGGCCTTATAATCGGCCCGCATCACCATTAGCCGGATCTCACCATGTCTGCGACGCCTACTGCCATCAATACCTTGACCGAATTTCTGACTCAGGCTGGCACCCAGTTCCAGCTGTTTGACATGGGCCGCCAGGTGCGGCCACTGGCAAGCGACACCTTTGTGCGCATCGAACAGCAGCAGGAACCCTACCCCTGGCCGCTGCAACAGCACGCCTGGCTCGGTGTGCACTTCTTCCAGCCGAGCGAGTCTCGCCACTACCTCTGGTTCCTCAAGTTTGCCCTCGATGAGCGCGGCCTGCTGATGTCAAACGGCCCCAAGCTGTTCATGGATCAGGTGGTGGAGACCCTGGGCTACAAGCTCACCGGCGATCTGGACGAGGAAAAAGCCCAGCGCTTGGCCGACAATCCCTACACCTTCCGCCCGGCGGAGGCAAAAATGGCCAGTCTGCATGCCAAGCTGGCGCGACAACTGGAGCAGGCCCCTTCCGCCTATTACGATGCCCTCTGCCACTATCTGGCCGCCCCCAACGACACCGGTTGGCAGACTCTGGGGCTGCAGGGCTTTGCCGATCTGGCCGAGCGGCTGCATGATGAGCGCAATCTGGCGCTGATCTGTAAGGCGCTGCCCAAACTGCCGCAAGAGCCGCTCTATGCCCTCTGCCAGAGCCTTGAAAACGCCCCGCTGCCACCGGCAGTACAAGGGGCCCTGCTCGAGCGGATCGGCAAGGAGCAGGAGTGCGCCGCCCCCAACCCGGAGACCCTGGCCTACCTCTGCCGCGCCATGGCCTCCTGCCCCGGCAGCACGCTGCGCACCAACAAGCTGCTGACCCTGCTGCAAACCCAGCCGAGCCCGGCGCTGCTGCTCGCCATTGCGGGCCGGCTCTGGCCCGACCTGAAAGATGCCAATCTGCTCAGCCACTATCTGGAACAACTGGCACTGCAACCGACCCAGTTCTTCAATCAGGTTTTTGCCGAGTTGGTCACTTTACCGGCCCTGCGCAATGATATGCTGGCCAGACTGCGTGACCCCGAGCGCAGCGATGCGCTGGGCAAGGCCATCGGCCGTCTGTTTGCCTCGGCCTGATCCCTCGCCTCCCCTCACGCCACGAGGCAATACGGCGGGAATATAGAAAAGGAGATCGGGAGTGCCGAGCAGGACTCCCGGTTATCGTCATCACGATAAGGAAGCCCGCCTATGGGAGAGATGCTCGGAATTTTGTTGCTGATTGCGATTGCCGGCCTATTCTGGCTGCAACGCCAACAGGCAGAAGTGGCCTGGCAATACATGCGCCGCTACTGCCAGCACCATGATCTGCAACTGCTGTCGCTGGCCCGCCATCGGCGGGAGCTGGCGCATAATCCCCTGCGGCTACTGACCCACTATCAGTTTGAATTCTCCAGCGATGGCGAGAGCCACTATCAGGGAACCCTCAAGATGCAGGGGCTACACGTCGTGGGCGTTGATCTGCCACCCCATCGCATACCCTCTGCCTGATCCCCAATCTCGTCTCTGCGCCCGATGGCTGTGCCTGTCTATAATCTCAGGGATTAAACAAAGGGAGAGACGAGATGGAACCCCTTGTCCACGATCTGCCAGCCCTGTTTGCCCAGCTAGGGATGGCAAACGACGAGCTGAGCCTGCACCGTTTTGTGCACGACCATCACCTCGACAATGAGACCCTGCTGCCGGAGGCCGGTTTCTGGAACGCCGCCCAGGCCAGCTTTCTGCGCGACGCCCTGTGGAACGACTCCGACTGGTGTGAAGCGATCGACCAGCTCGATGTGATGTTGCGCCAGCCCCGCTAGCCGCCCGCCCCTTTCCTCCCCTGCCGGCTTTGGTTAAGATCCCGCCCCGATATCGATCCCTCCTTCTCACCCAGAGCATGCTTATGTCCGCCCACGAGATCATCCGAATTGCCAACGAGCTGGCCACCAAGGGCCTGACGCCCACCACTGCCATGATCAAGGCCCGCCTAACCCAGCCTGTGCCGATGGCCGAGCTGCTGAAAGTGCTGAGCCAGTGGAAGCAGCAGCCCGTCGCGACCGCCGAGAGCGAGCTCCTGCAAGAGGCAGCCCCTCAGCCAGCACCGGAGCTCACCCTGCAGCAACTCGCCGAACAGCTCGCGCGCATCGAACAGAAGGTGGATCGCCTGACCGACCTGCTCCTCCAGCAGGGGCAGGGCTGAACCATGTATATCGTCGAACTCTGCTTTGAGTGTTACCGCGATACCTCCCTTGGCGACGCCGAGCGGGCCATCGTCAACTACCTCGACATGCTGCGTTATCAGGGCCAGATCCTCGGGCGGGAGTTCCCCACCAGCATGCACGACGGTTATTTCGTCAGTCGGGTAGTCTGCCCGGAGCAGGATAGCCTGCACCCCGACAACCAGAGCGAGCAGGTCAAACTGGCCGAACAGCAGCTCAATCAGGCCGGGTTGCTGGCGCCCAAACTCCAGCTGCAGGGGGCGGATCTGCTCTCCGACAGCACAGATCCTTGCGGCACACAGGGCGAGCGCCCCAGCTGGATGATGCTCTACACCAGCTTCCTGCACACCTGCTCGCCGCTGCGCTGTGGCGACCACTTCGCCCCCATTCCGCTCTACCAACTGCCCGCGGTCGCCAACGGCGATCAGAAACAGATCATCAAGTGGCAGGAGGATTGGGAGGCGTGTGATCAGTTACAGATGAACGGCTCCATCGCCGAACACGCAGCGCTGCACGAAATCGGCGAAGTGGGCAGCCGCCTCTACCGGCGCGGCAGCGATCTGGCCAAGCGGCTGGAAGTGCTGAGCGGCATACCCACCTACTACTACCTCTATCGGGTGGGCGGGCTGAGCGCTGCCGAGGAGAAGGCGCGCCCCTGCCCCAGCTGTGGCGGTGAGTGGGCACTGGCAGAGCCACTGCACGAGATCTTCGACTTCAAGTGCGACAGCTGCCGTCTGGTCTCCAACCTCTCCTGGGATTTCAAGGATTAAGCACGCTCCCTGTACGCGATGCCATAAAAATGAGCCTTGCAGCATGGCAAGGCGCTTTTCGTTCCGATGAATAACCTTGGCTCGAACAGGTGCTATTGCGGCAACGTCTCCAGCCGCTCCAGAAACGCCGGCAAAGAGGGAGCCAGCGTCAGACGGCGACCAGAATCGAGCCACTCCAGCCACACCTGACCACTCTCGTTATCAAGGGAGATGAGCGTCATCTCGTTGCGGGTGGTGGCAATGAAGATGGAGGGGGTTCGTTTTAGCTTGCGCAGCATCAGCAGGTGGCCGATGAGGTTCTCCTTGAGCAGGTCGAGATCCGCGTCGTTCCACGGCAGGATCAATTCAAGGCGCAGCCCCTTGAAAAGGCAGGGGATGGGGCGGCTGAACCAGTGCCCGAACAGGGCGATGGCGCTGGGATGAATCGTCAGCTCAAGGGCGTCGGCCATGGCTGTAAAATCGGCCGGCTCGGAGCGATGGTGAGGACGCCAGGCCACCCGACCATCGGCGGGCTCACCAAGCTGGCAGGGGGAACGCCAGTCCGCCTCCCACTCGCACAGGGGCAAGCCTCGTCTGGCCTCGCCATCCCGTTGCCAGCGGGCAAAAAAGTGCTCCAGGGCAGACAAAACTTGATCCGACATCGAAAATCCCCACAATTGCTGGCAAAGTCCGCTATTGCACCACCAAACCCGGTAACAGACAAGGTTGCCAGCCGACCTTGCGACCCGAGCAACAGAACCCGGGATACAGAGAGGCCGACACCCAAGCCAAACGGCTGCAACCATCCGGCCCAGCAATGGCCCGTTTCATTCCACTCATCATGAGCACATTACGTGAGCAAACAAGATAGATACGCCGGGGCCAGCGCCCTGACCGGCCTGAGCCTGGGCCAGCAATCCGATTACATCAGCCAGTACACCCCCTCCCTGCTACAGCCGGTTCCACGTAGCCTGAACCGGGATGATCTGAAACTCGGTGACGACCTCCCCTTTACCGGTTGCGATGTCTGGACCCTCTATGAGCTCTCCTGGCTCAATGCCAAGGGCAAGCCGATGGTGGCGGTGGGGGAAGTGACCATTCCTGCCACCAGTGCGAACCTGATCGAATCCAAATCCTTCAAGCTCTACCTCAACTCCTTCAACCAGACCCGTTGCGACTCTATCGAGGCAGTCGCCGCCATGCTGACCAAGGATCTGAGCGCCTGTGCCGGGGAGACCGTCAAGGTGACCCTGTTCCCCCTCGACAAGGCGCCGCACCAGATTGCCCAGCTGCCCGGCGAGTGCATCGACGAGCAGGATATCGAGGTAGACAATTACGAGTTTGATGCGTCCCTGCTGCAAGGGGCGGCAGGCAGCGAGCTGGTCGAGGAGACCCTGCACAGCCACCTGCTCAAATCCAACTGTCTGGTCACCAGCCAGCCCGACTGGGGCTCTGTGGTGATCCGCTACAAGGGGCCGAAACTCGATCGGGAGAAGCTGCTGCGCTATCTCATCTCGTTCCGCCAGCACAACGAATTCCACGAGCAGTGCATCGAGCGCATCTTCATCGACCTCAAGCACTATTGCCAGCCTGAGCAGTTGACCGTCTATGCCCGCTATACCCGTCGCGGCGGCCTCGACATCAACCCGTTCCGCTCCGATTTCGAAGCCGTGCCCGCCAACTTGCGTCTGATCCGCCAATAAGAGCAGAGGTTGATAAAGGGCTGCCCGGTATCACACCCGAGCGCCCTGCTATCTCAACCCTGCTGGCGCCTTGATGCATCCGGCTACAAAGGAGCCTGAGCACACCATCAGTAAACGCTGGACTCGCAGGGGTGGGCTTGGATAACATGCCAACACCTCTGCGCCGTCCTTAATCCAATGAATCAACTGTTTTTTCTGGCTATGATGATGTCTTCTCTGTCCGCTCCGAATCTGGATCTGGACAAGGAGCAACTATCCCTGGATCTGCAACAGGCCCAATCACTGGTGCTGACCGACCCTGCCAGATGTGTTCAGATCACCTCCGCCTTTCTGACGCGTGCGGCCAATAATCCCCAGCAAATCATCAGTAATCGTCAGGAGTTCGGCTATCGCGAGCCTCTGCTCAGCTACAGCACCGTTTCGCAAACCATCGGAGCACACCTGCTTGAAGGGGAGTGCCGAATCCAGCTTGGCCAATATCAAGCTACCCAGCAAACCCTCGACAAAGCGATGGAGCTGGCGGAGAGAGAACGCCAACCCGAACTCAAGGCCCACGCCCTCTATCTCAAAATCCGTAGCCAGGGGCTAAGGCAAGATGGCCAGAACAACAGCCGTATCCTGCTGGAACAATTGGACGAACAGCTGGCCCGTCCCGACCTCAAACAGAGCCAGTTACAGATCTATAGCCGCCTGCAACGCACCAGCTACGAGATTGAAAATCAGCATCTTGAAGACGCCAAGACCCATCTGGCGGATGCAAGGATCTGGGCTGCCAAAGCCACCAATCCTCTTGCCAGCGCCTGGGTCAGCGCCATCAGCGGCGACCTTTATCGTGTGCTGCAACAACCCCAGCTGGCACTGGGTGAATATATCGATGCCCAGCAGCAGGCCAAGAATCTCAACGACCCGCTCTTTCTCGGCTTGCTCTCCAACCAGATAGTCAAACTCTATCAGCAAGAGCAGGAGCCCCAGAAAGCACTGCAATATGCTAATGAAGCGGCCAACTATTTTCACTCCATCGGCAATCCGTCACTGCTATGCGACTCACTTATCGTGCTGGCCCGACTCAACCGCGATCAGGGCGACCTCAATATGGCGCTGGTCTACTTCTTCAATGCGCTGGATTTGCTTGATGAGGGAAGCAGTCGGCCGCAGGCCTCTCTGCTCAAGTACGAGATAGGCAAGACCTATCTGCAAAGCGGTAACCTCTCGCTGGCCGGCAACTACCTCAATGCATCCCGGCAGTCCCACGAGTTGGGCGATGCCAAAGAGCCGCTGATCGATACCCTGCTGTTGCTCGGCGAGCTCTATCTGAAGAAGCATGAGGCGGCCATCGCCATCCTGCAGCTGGAAAATGCCCGGGCACTGGCCAATCAGGTAGGCGACACTCGCCGCCAGTACGAAGTATTCCGCCTGTTGTCACTTGCGTATGAACAGAAGGGATACCTGCACCAGGCCCTCGACAGTTACAAGCGCTTCCATCGTTTGGGAGAAGAGGTTCGCCAGCAGGAAATTGATCAGGAGCAGGCTGCGATCCGCGACAACTATGTCCAGGTTGAACGGGTACAACACATCAAGGAGCTGGAGCAGCAGCTTAACAACAGCCAGCACCAGCAGGAGCGCTATCTCTGGTCGAGCATTACCACCAGCCTGCTGCTGGCGCTCTTTATCTACCTCTTCTTCACCCTCTGGCTAAAATTGCGTACCGCCCGTCTGCAACTGAAACGCACTGGCGAGGCCCTGCTGATCGAACCCCGCTCCGGACTTGCCAACTGGCAGCGGCTGATGAATCGCTGGCCGCGGGAGATGGCAAAACGCCAGCTGAAATCGGAGCGCTGGTATCTGAGCGAAGAGCACAGTGAATTCGATGACAAGCTGCACTATCTGCTGTTCCGGGTACCCTTCCTGGTCAATACGCTGGAGCGCCACGGCTATCAGGCCAGCCGTGAAATCGAGCAGGCGTTCGGCATCTATATGGATACCCTGACCCCGCAAGATGGCCGTATCTATGACTTGCGGGAAGGGCACATGCTGTACGTTGTGCCGCAGCGCCACGTGACCAACCTGCATCAACTTGCGGGAGACCTGCTAACCGCCATCGCCGCCTTCCCTTGCCAATACGAGCTTGATCGCCAGATAAGCCTGGGGATTGTCAGCCACCCCTTCCTGCCCAAGGCGGCGACCGCGCTCGATCACAATGGCCTGTTCGACCTCTGCTATCTCGCCCTGTCGGGAGCCATTCAGCTCAGTGAAAAATACCGGCAAAACGCCTGGTTGGAGCTCGCCGCCATCGATTGCCAGCAGGCTGCATTTTTTAATGGGGATGTGTGGCAATGCGGCTTGATGGCAATTGACAAGGGGCTGGTAAAAGTCAATTCTTCTCATGAAAAGCAATGGGTTAACTGGCCCAGCCTCGCAAGGATGCAAGCGGCTGAAGGCCAGCCGGCAAATAATAGATAACAGACGACACTCAACCTCGGGTTCGGCCACTGTTGCTATCCAACACCAAAAACAATAATGACAACAGGGCGACCTGATAATGAATGACATCGCTGCCGTAGCAGGACAATTGGCCAGGCTCAGGGAATCCCTCCAGCAAAAACAGCTGGAGCTCGACGGCGTTCTCTCCTTTTCCGATGCAGAGCGAGCTCGTGGCATCCAGTTTATCAACAAGCTGATGCTCTCTTGCCGCGGCTTCGATCGTGAGCTGGACAATCGCTTCGCCAAGCTCAAGCAGAGACTGGATAGCAATCCCGCATTCACCTCGCTGGATGCAGAGCTACTTGCCATCGAGAAGTTGCTGCAGCAGCACAGCAATGCACTGGAAGAGTCGCTCACCCTGACCCAGGCAGCCATTGATCTTGGCTCAAAACAGCTAAAAACCATCAAGGGCTTCCCGGAAGAGACCCGAAAATCCCTCAAGGAATTTCTGAAAAGCCCCGCCGGCTATGGTATTGCCGATCATCAAAAGAAGGTGATCCGCCTGCTTGAATTCTATCAGCAGGCGATCAAGATCCAGCTGCTGCCAAGCCAGCCACTGTCCGGCTCTTCAGCGCCCCAACAGCAAGAGAGCGAGCCCGGTTGTGAACCCCAACCTGATGTTGAGCCGTTTGACCTCAAAGATCATGCGCGTATCGCAGACGAACTGCAGCGGCTGATCACCGAACTTGATTTCGCCGGTTCAATTGGCGAGAGCCTCGGGGATATCCGCCGTCAACTGCTGATCGGCATCAATCCTGCCATGCTGGCAGAGACCTGTATGCAGGTCATCGAACTTATCATCGAAGGCACCCGCGAGGAGCGCAAAGCCTCCCGCGCCTTTCTCAGCTCCCTCAACGAGAGCCTGTCAGCAGTGCATGTCGGCTTTACCGAATCCCTCGATGAGGGGCGTGCGCTACAAAATGAAACCCGTGAAACCCGCGAAGCTCTGGTCTGCGAACTGCAGGCGATCGACCACTCCCTGGCCAGCCATAACTCCATCGATGCGCTCAAGCGTGCCATCTCCGGCCATATGGGCGCCATCAATCTGCTGCTGCAAGAACGGGAAAGTACCGCAGCACGGGAACGTCACCTGCTCACCCGCCTCTCCACCATGGAGTCCAAGCTGCGCTTGATGAAGGATGAGACCGCCGAATACAAGAAGCGGCTGACCATTCAGAAGCACAAGCTGTTCCTCGACAGCCTGACTCAGGTACACAACCGGGCCGCCCTCGACGAGCGGCTGGAGCAGGAGTTCAAGCGCTGGCTTCGCTACCGCACTCCGCTCTGCATGGCGATCATCGACATCGATCACTTCAAGAACATCAATGACAATTATGGCCACATGGCCGGCGACAAGGCGTTGAAGGTTGTTGCCAAAGCGCTGCAGAGCGCCCTGCGTGACACTGACTTCATCGCCCGTTTCGGCGGCGAAGAGTTCGTGGTGCTGCTGCCCAATATCAACCCGGACAAGTTCCAGAAGCCGCTGGAAACCCTGCGCCAGACCATCAAGAGCATCCCGTTCCGTTTTCGCGATGCCAAGGTGGAGATCACCATCTCCATCGGCGCAACCCTGTTCAAGGATGGTGACAACCCCTCCGATGTGTTCGAACGGGCGGACAGAGCGCTCTACCACTCCAAGAACGCAGGTCGGGATCAAGTGACACTGGCCTGAGTTGTGACTAAAAAAACAGCGAACAGTCGTCGCCCTATTTCCCTCCCCCCTCCGTTGCCACTACTATCAAACTCAGGGGATGCAACATGGCATCCCTTTTCTCCCCAGGGAAAAAACACAACGATAACAAGTGAGTAAAGGGGAACCTATGATTACGCACATCAATCCCGTTGGCAGCATGGATTTGCTGTCACAGCTCGAGGTGGATCGCCTCAAGCAGACTGCCTCCAGCGATATCTATCAACTGTTTCGCAACTGCTCGCTGGCGGTGCTCAATTCCGGCAGCCATACCGACAGCTCCAAGGAGATCCTGGAGCGCTTCAAATCATTCGACATTCATGTGATCCGGCGCGAGCGCGGGGTCAAGCTGGAACTGTTCAACGCCCCCGAGCACGCGTTCGTCGATGGAGAGATCATTCGTGGTATTCAGGAGCACCTCTTCTCGGTGCTGCGCGACATTCTCTATGTCTCCAACCAGCTTGAATCGAACCGGCTGGTCAACCTCACCAATTCGACTCATATCTCCAACGTGGTGTTCGCCATCCTGCGCAACGCCAAGGTGATCCTGCCTGGCGCCGATCCCAACCTGATCGTCTGCTGGGGTGGCCACTCCATCAACGAGATCGAGTACCAGTACACCCGCGCCGTGGGCAGCGAGCTGGGCTTGCGTGAGCTGAACATCTGTACCGGTTGCGGCCCGGGAGCCATGGAGGGCCCGATGAAGGGGGCCGCCGTCGGCCATGCCAAACAGCGGGTGCGCAACGGGCGCTACATCGGCCTCACAGAGCCCTCCATTATCGCGGCCGAGCCGCCCAACCCCATCGTCAACGAGCTGGTGATCCTGCCGGATATCGAGAAACGGCTGGAAGCATTCGTGCGTCTGGGCCATGGCATCATCATCTTCCCGGGCGGGGTCGGCACCGCCGAAGAGCTGCTCTATCTGCTCGGCATCATGATGCATCCGGCCAACGAACGACAACCCATGCCCATCATCCTGACCGGCCCGAAAGAGAGTGCCGACTACTTCCGAGCCATCGATGACTTCATCAAGGCGACCCTCGGTGAACCGGCGACCAAGCTCTACCGGATCATTGTTGGCGATGCACCGGAAGTGGCCCGAGTGATGAAGGAGGCGATGCCGAAAATCCGCGAATACCGCAAATCGGTCGGTGATGCCTACTCCTTCAACTGGTCCCTCAAGATTGAGCCGGAGTTCCAGCTCCCCTTCGAACCGGATCACGCCAGCATGGCCAGTCTGGATCTGCACCGCAACCAGCCGCCCCAGTTGCTGGCCGCCAACCTGCGTCGTGCCTTCTCCGGCATCGTCGCCGGCAACGTCAAGGAAGGGGGCATTCGCGCCATCGAGAAGAAGGGCCCCTTCAAGCTGCACGGCGACAAGGAGCTGATGCACCTGATGGACAAGCTGCTGGAGAGCTTCGTCAAGCAGCAGCGGATGAAGCTGCCGGGCAGTCAGTATGTGCCTTGCTACGAAATCGTCCGCTAGGGTACAGATACATCATCGACAGAGGGGCGCATCGGCGCCCCTCTTTATTGGCGCTATGCCTTCCCGACCGCCATCAATCCCCCATAAGGCGAGTGGTTTGTTACAATGGGGCGTCCCGACCGCCAAGAGTGCCCCATGTCAACTATCCGGCCACACCTGCTCATCATCGATGCCCTCAACCTCATTCGCCGTCTGCACGCGGTACAGGCCCAGCAGGCACTGACCCCTGCCCAGGCGCTGGTTGCAACCCGCGCCAACCTTATCAATACCTGCCGCAAGCTGCTGGCCAATAGCGAGCCGACCCATGTCATTGCCGTGTTTGATGGCGAGGTGCATAGCTGGCGCAAGGAGGTCTATCCGGCCTACAAGGAGGGGCGAACTCCCATGCCCCCCGAACTGCGTGAGGGGTTGGCGACCCTGCAGGATGCCTTCTGGGAGTGCGGTGTCGATGCCCTGCTCTCCGAGACCGATGAAGCGGATGACCTTATCGCCACCCTCGCCAGCGGCATCGCCAGCCATGGCCATCAGGCGACCATCATCTCCACCGACAAGGGCTTCTGCCAACTGATCTGCCCGCAGATCCGGGTGCGCGACTACTTCAACAAGCGCTGGCTGGATGCGGCCTTCGTCCAGCAGCAATATGGGGTAGCCCCTGCTCAGCTGGTCGACTTCTGGGCCCTGACCGGTATCAGCGGTTCCAATATCAAGGGGGTTCCGGGGATCGGCCCCAAGACCGCCACCCAGCTGTTGCAACAATATGGCAATCTGGCAGCCATGCTCGAAGCCTGCCAGCAAGAGGACGCTGCCAAGCCACTGATCAAACTGCGCCAACATCAGGATGAGGCCCTGCTGGCCCAGCGACTGGTGCGCTTGCAGCGGGATATTCCGCTGGGATTCAACCTGCGGGACATCCGCTACCCGCCCCAGCCAGACTAAAGTGCCGAACAAAAATGCAGGCAAGGGCGTGAACCATGACGAGACTCACCCTCGCTGTTGATAAAAGTGAGTAGAATGTAAAGGAATGTGGTTGGTTTGCTGAGTAAATGCTATAAAGCAGCCCCATCCTCCCCTATACCCTGGAAGTGGAACCCTCTCATGTCCAAAAGAAAAATTACCGTGATCCCCGGCGACGGCATCGGCCCCAGCATTATTGAATCAGCCATCCAGATCCTGACCCATGCGGGCTGTGATTTTGAGTACGAATACGCTGATGCAGGTCTGGTTGCCCTCGAGAAGCATGGCGAGCTGCTGCCCCAGGCTACCCTGGATCTGATTGAGAAGAACAAGGTGAGCCTGAAAGGGCCATTGACCACACCGGTCGGCGGCGGTTTTACCTCCATCAACGTCTCCCTGCGCAAGAAGTTCAACCTCTACGCCAACGTGCGCCCGGTCATCTCCTTCAAGGGCACCAGAAGCCGTTACGACAACATCGACATCATCACGGTGCGTGAAAACACCGAAGGGATGTACTCGGGTGCAGGTCAGAAGCGCAGTGATGACAACAAGAGTGCCGAGGCGATGAGCATCATCACCCGCGAAGGGGCCGAGCGCATCGTCAAGTTTGCCTTCGAGCTGGCTCGTCAGGAAGGGCGCAAGAAGGTCACCATCATCCACAAGGCGAACATCCTCAAGTCGACCTCCGGCCTGTTCCTCGAAGTAGCCCGTGAAATCGCCAGCCACTACCCGGATATCCAGAGCGAAGAGATGATCGTCGATGCCGCCTGCATGAATCTGGTGATGTACCCGGAGCGTTTCGATGTCATGGTCACCACCAACCTGTTCGGCGACATCCTCTCGGATCTCTGCGCCGGTCTGGTTGGCGGTCTCGGCATGGCGCCCGGCGCCAACATCGGCGATGGCGCTGCCATCTTCGAAGCGGTCCACGGTTCTGCGCCGGACATAGCTGGCAAGAATATCGCCAACCCGACCTCGGTGATCCTCGCCTCCATTCAGATGCTGGAGTACCTCGGCATGCAGGATAAGGCAGAGCGGATCCGCGAGGCGGTACGAGCCACCATCGAATCCGGTGATCGGGTCACCCGCGATCTGGGTGGCACGGCTTCCACCAGCGAATTCACCCAAGCCATCATCGATCGCCTGTAAGCTAACCAATTGATTTTAAAAGGGAGCCTAGGCTCCCTTTTTTATATTTCCGAATCCTTTGCCACTCCCCAAACAGCAACTATGTTCAATAGAGAAGAAGAACAGGGAGTGTTTTTCATGAAGGGATACGGGTGCTATCTGGTTTCGGGTTTGATGCTGGTGTGTGGTGCAGCAAGTGCTTTCGAGCAGGATCAACAGACCCAAACCGCCAAACTGCCACAGCAGGAAAAACGGACTGCCACAGAGGTATGGCGCTCGAGCCTGAATACCAACGACCTACTCAAGGCACCCAAACCCCTGTCGTTTGGTATTGAAGTCTCCACCGACAACTTTGGTAATCAAAAGATCACCTCCTACCCGCAGCTCAATCTGACCCCGGAAAAGAGCGTCAGTCTGTCAGTTGAACGCTTTAGACCCAAGGTCAAGTTCAAGGCTGGCGGAATGAACACCGCCCTCAGGCTGAGAGGAGACGGGATAAAGATGCAATTCAATCCGGTCGACAAAACCATCCCGCTGCAGATAGAGATCAAGGTGACCGACGACGAATCCTCCCTGCGCCTCGATTACCGTTTCTGATATTTTCCGGCAGCCGAATAGCAAAAGGCCGACAGGTTTCCCTGTCGGCCTTGGTATTTATCGTACGGGCAGAACCGCTACATCACGCCTTGGGCTCGAGTTTGGAGACCCAGTACTTGTTGTAAACATGCACGGTGATCTCTTCCCGATCGTGATAGAGCTGCTTGGCCTGGATCACGAACGCGTTGTCGATCTCCTTGAGCATCTCGCGCAGCACTTCGATATTGTGTACCGATTCAGCATAACGCTTCTTCATCGGCAGCTTGAGGTTGAACATCGCCTCCTGGCAGTCGCCCTCACGGAACCAGTCCGCAATCATGTGAACGACCCGCGCCGGTTTATCGACCATGTCGCACACCAGCCAGTAGGTGTTCTTCTTGCTCGGACGCCAGACGAAACCGTCATCCCGGATATGCTTGACCTGGCCGGTATCCATCAAGGATTGGGCCATCATGCCATTGTCGACCGCCGTCACCATCATGCCACGGCGTACCAGCTGATAGGTCCAGCCACCCGGGCAAGCCCCCAGATCCACCGCCTTCATGCCTGAACAGAGACGCACATCCCACTCTTCCCGCGGCACGAAAACGTAAAACGCCTCCTCCAGCTTGAGGCTGGAGCGGCTCGGTGCATCGGCCGGGAAGCGCAAGCGCGGGATCCCCATGTGGAATCCGGAGTTGTTGAACGAATAGGAGTAGCCCAGCAACACATGATCATTGGCCATGAAGAAGGCGTGGAACACCGGACGGTTCGGCGTCTCCTTCTTGGTCAGGATCTCGTTGCTGCGCAGCGCCTGACGCAGCGGCACGGTGAACTTGCGGCAGAAGGCCGACAGTTCTTTCGCTTCGTTGGTATCCGCGGTTTCGACCCGCAGATCACCGCAAATGGTGTAGTCACTCACCGCCTCAAGGATCGGGGAGATCCTGTCCGCGACATCCAGATCCTTCAACTCATGGGTGACCACTAGCATCTGGCGGATGAAGATGAGCTCCCGGAACGGCAGCTTGCGAGCCAGCAGGTCCGCCTGCTCCTCGTCATACAGTTCGAAGATCACATAACCGCTGTCGTCCTTGACCCGGGCGAAACCGTAGCACTGCATGTTACCGGCACGCTCGGTGATCTCTGCAGCCGCCTCTTTCTCAAAACCGGGGCGGCAATAAAGCAGCAGATTATTCATTTTTTCCTCCAAGACGACAGCCAGCCCAGATCAGGGCCGTCCATCCCAACATAAAACAGAGGCCACCGGCCGGGGTAATCAACCCCAGCCCCTTGCTGCCAAGCAGCACCATGGCGTAAATACTGCCGGAGAATCCGATGATCCCCAGCACAAAGGCGGTGCCAGCCAGCTGGATCACCCTGCTGCGCACACCACACCAGCCCAGAACCAGCAGGGCCAATGCGTGAAAAAACTGATATTGCACGGCGGTATTGAACGCCGCCAGACGCTCGGGCGTAATGCCGGTCGCAGCCAATCCATGGGCGCCATAAGCCCCCAGCATGGTGGCCGTCAACCCGAAGAGACCAGCCAGTATCAGCCAATGTCGATGGATCTGCATCCTCACTCTCCCTCTCTCATCGAGGCTGGCAATAAAGCCAACCCTCTCGTGCTATCCATGCCGGGCCACAAAATGGCTGATGGCCGCCGCTGCATGCTGCATATTCTCCTGCTCACTCACGCCACTGGCTTTACGCGGTTTGAAACCATGATCACCATCGGTCAACCAATGGACCGATACGGCGGGTGAGAAGGGGAAATCGGCCAGTTCGGCGCGACTACCGAAGGTATCGCGCTCCCCCTGCAACAGCAGGGTTGGTACTGCAATATGCTTGAGTACCTCGCCTCGCCAGCTGTCGGGCTTGGCCGGAGGGTGGAAAGGATACCCGAGAATGAGCAATCCTGCAGCATTCATCTCACCCTCGCCTTCGCTATACAGTTCCGCCGCCATCCGCCCGCCCATCGACTTGCCCGCCAGAAACAGCCGTGGATGGGCAAACTCACGGATCATGTCGCGCCAATGAGCGAGCAGCACTGGCGCCCTGTCAGGCGGGCGGCGCTTGCCATCCTGTGCACGCTTTGTCATGTAGGGAAAGTTGAAGCGCACCACTTCGATATCCGGCCCGGCCAGCAGGCGTGACAACTCGGCAAGAAAGGGGTGATCCATCCCTGCACCTGCCCCGTGGGCCAGCAAAATGCGAACGGGGGCATCAACTGCCCCCTCGCGGATCACCTCATGCATCGGCGAGCCTTGCCCTGCGACGCGCCTCTTCCTGCTCCACCAGCTCCAGCATCCAGTCGCGGAAGGCAACGATCTTGCCCTGATCCGACTGCTGCTCCTGGCACACCAGATAGAAAGCATTCTTACTCACCAACACCTGCTCGAACGGACAGATGAGGCGACCAGCCTCAATCTCGGGCTGAGCCAGCACGCTGTGACCAAGTGCCACTCCCTGACCGTGGATCGCCGCCTGGATCACCATGGTGGAGTGGCTGAAGATGGGGCCCTGATTGACGTTGGGCGCATCGATGTCGAGCTGGCGGAACCACGCCTTCCAGTCGCGGCGGGAGGTATCGTGCAGCAGGGTATGAAGAGTCAAATCTTGCGGCGTACGCAGCGGTTTGGGCCCGGTCAGCAGCAAGGGGGAACAGACCGGGATCAGGTATTCGGTATGCAGCTTGTCCGAGCGCAGACCCGGCCAGTTTCCGCGCCCGTAGTAGATGGCCACATCCACATCGTCGGTGAGCGACCCTTCGTCGAGATCGACCGCCTTGATCCGCACGTCGATATCGGGGTGGCGCTCGCTGAACTTGACCAACCGCGGCACCAGCCACTGGATGGCGAAACTCGGCTGCAAACTGACAGTCAAGGCCCCCTTGGCACTGCGGGCCAGCAGCTTGTCGGTCGCTTCCGAGATGGAGGCAAAGATGTCCTTGATATCCAGAAAATAGCCCTGCCCCTCTTCGGTCAGCAACAAGGAGCGGTTTTTGCGGCGGAACAACTTGATGCCAAGATACTCCTCCAGCGCCTTGATCTGGTGACTGATGGCAGCCTGAGTCACAAACAACTCTTCTGCTGCGCGGGTAAAGCTTAAGTGACGAGCCGCAGCTTCAAAGGCCTTGAGGGCATTGAGCGGGGGTAAACGACGAGACATGACACCAGCCGACGATGAGTTTTTCTAATGGGGCGCATTATAATTTGTCGGTTGCGGGTCGACCAGTGAATAAACATAATTCGCCCAGCAATCAGTCGCCATATGGCTCACATTTTCTACTACGTGTTGGTTTACATGTGTTTTTAGTGAGCCTTTCGACTGTGATTGTGGTGTTGTGTTTCTTCCTCTGCGGGAAGAGGGGCTCAAATCTCACCGGTTTGACCCAGTCTGTCATCTGAATGTGTTTGGCGCCTCCAGCTGGATGGCGCCTTTTTTCATCCCTTCTATACCTTGAACTGCCCCACCAGCTGCAGCTGTTTATCCGCCAGCGCAGAGAGCTCGCGACCATTTTCGGCGGAGGTCGCCGCCTCGACCCGAATGGTGTGGCTCACATCGCGAATGTTGCTGACGTTGCGGTTTATCTCGTCCGCCACCCGGCTCTGCTCCTGCGCCGCCCGGGCAATCTGCTCGTTCATCTGATGGATGGTGGAGACCGACTGGATAATCTGCTCCAGCACCTGCACCGAGAGATCCACCTTGGCGAGCGTCTGGTCAGCCTGACCATGACCATCGCGGATAGCCTTGACCACTGCGCCGGTACCGGATTGCAGTTGGCTGATCAGGGTCTGGATCTCGACGATGGCATTCTGGGTACGACCCGCCAGATTGCGCACCTCATCGGCCACCACGGCAAAGCCACGGCCCTGCTCACCGGCCCGCGCCGCTTCAATAGCCGCATTCAGCGCCAGCAAGTTGGTCTGCTCGGCAATTCCCTGGATCACGATAAGAATGTCATTGATGTTGTCGCTGTTGGCGGAGAGCCGCTCCACCACCGGCTGGGCATCGTTGATAATGGTCATCAGCTTGCGCATCGCCTCCTGGGTGTCGGCAACGACATATTTGCCCTCTTGCGCCGCGGCATCAGTGGTGTTGGCAGCCGCCACCGCCGAGCCGGCATTACCGGAGACCTGCAACGCGGTGGCGCTCAGCTCCTCAAATGCCGTCGCCACCAGATCGATCTCCTGATACTGGGCCTGCATGCCACTGCTGGTGCGCTCGGCCACTTGCGCGGCTCGCTCGGCACTGTTGCGCGTACCGGAGACGGTATCAATCACCTGACTGATGGTGGATTGCAACTTGTTGAGGAAGCTGTTGAACCACTTGGCCAGCTCGCCGATCTCGTCTTGCCGCTGGATCTCGATACGCTGGGTCAAATCCCCCTCACCACTGGCGATATCCTTAAGGCGGGCAACTACAGCGCGGATGGGTGCCACAATCTGGCGCGCCATCAACCAGATAAAACTCAGGGCAACCAGCGAGATCAGCACTCCGATCGACAGCTGCGAGACCACGCTGCGATTGGCTTCACTGGCCAGCTCATCTTGCAATTGCTGGGCCGAGGCCAGCACTACGGCCCGTGGCAATTCAATGTAGATGCCCCATTTACGGTCGGTGCCACGCATGGATACCGGGACAAAGGTCTGCAACAGGGTGCCATCGCTGCTCCAGCGAGTCAGCTCCTGACCCTGACTGAGCCAGCCTTTCAGCTCACTGGCCAGCCCCTGATACTTCTGATCCAGCCCACGCCCCATGGTCACATCGAACTCATCGGCTCCCGCCACGCGCCCCTCGTGACTGACCAGCAATATTCTGCCCTTGCCGTCATAGAGCTCCTTGTCCATGGTGCTGACCAAACTCTGCAAAGTGGCCAGCGAGATATCGACCCCGACCATCCCCAGCAAGGTCTCCTGCTCCAGCAGCGGGACCGTCACCGAGGTCATCAATATCTGTTTATCGCCCACATCGTCCAGATAGGGCTCCAGCAGGCAGAGGGCACGGGTGCGAATACTGCAGCGATACCACTCGTTTTCGATTCCACCTGCCTCGGTCGGGCTCTCATCGGCCAGTACATCCTCATTCTGCACTTCCGGCTCTATCTTGCCGTTGTCATAGGCCCAGTAACTGGAAAAACGCCCCTTGTCGTTGGAACCCAGCGCCGTGGAGCCCTGATAGTTGCTGTCTTCCCCATCCAGTTGGTCAGGCTCGAACACCGCATAGACACCAAGCAGATTGGTCGATGAGGCAACGGCATCGTGCAGTTGCTGATTGACGGCGCTGCGCAGCGCCTCCGAATGAACGAAGTTGTCGGCCGCATTCTTGCGCTGGAACAACACGCTCTCGGCCAGCAGACTGGCGCGGAAATAGGCTTCATCGAGATAGCTGGTCACCTTGGCCGCCTGCTCCGAGCCCATCGCCTTCATCCAGTTCTCGGCAGACTGCTGCGCCTCGTGCATGGTGGCTTGCCGCACCTGCTGTTGCATCTTGTTCGCGTTGTAAATCGAAGAGGCAACCAGAGCGGCGGCTGTCACCAACAGACAGCAACCGGCGATCAGGGTAATCCGACCCTGGACAGAAAGAGCGCTCATGCCAATATTCCTACGTCATACAGATATGGATAGATTATCGACTTTATAAACAAAAACTTAACTCTCTCA
Source organism: Aeromonas sp. 601039 (assembly GCF_049174415.1). NCBI lineage: Bacteria > Pseudomonadati > Pseudomonadota > Gammaproteobacteria > Aeromonadales > Aeromonadaceae > Aeromonas > Aeromonas sp. 601039. Next base: position 31,532 of record NZ_JAAKTL010000015.1, on the reverse strand, counting down.
CAGCAAATCCAGCGAGAGTTGATTAACTTCACCCTCTTTTGGCAAACCCACCACCAAGCCCAGCAGACGAACCGAACGCCCTTGCGCCCGCTGTAGCCCCTCTTTGAGCAGGGGGACGAACAAGGCTGGCTGATAGCCACCCTGACTGCGATAGACGGTGGTCTGGTGGAAGTCGGCAAACTTGAGCTTAATCCCCTGCCCCATCACCTGCTCGGCAGGGCACGCCAGCTGAAATCGCCGCTCAAGCTCCGGCAGCAGTTGCTGCAATACCGTCAGGCAGGCGGCTTCGTCACAGAGATCGCTCGCCAAGGTGGTCTCCACCCCGATGGTTTTGCGGATCCGGTGCGCCTGCACCGGCTGTTCATCCAGCCCCCAGATCCGGGTCGTCAGCATCTCCCCCAGCTTGCCAAAACGGCTGCACAGCTCTTGTGCCGACAAGGCCCGCGCATCCTCACAGGTGTAGAGCCCCTGAGCCTCCAGCCGCTCGGCAGTCTTGCGCCCCACCCCGGGCAGTTTGCCGAGGGGCAACTGGCAGACAAACTCGGCCACTTCGTCGGGACGAATGACAAACAGACCATCAGGCTTGCGCTGCTCCGAGGCGAGCTTGGCGAGAAACTTGTTGGGGGCGACCCCGGCCGAAGCGGTCAATCCCAGTTCGGTGACGATGGCTTGCCGGATCTCTTGCGCCATCAGGGTGGCGCTGCCGCCACAGCAACGACTGTGGGTCACGTCGAGGTAAGCCTCGTCCAGCGACAGTGGTTCAACCTGATCGGTATAGCGCAGGAAAATTGCCCTGAGCTGACGGGAGATATCCTTGTACACCGCCATTCGCCCAGGGATCAGTACCAGCGGCGGGCAGAGTTTTTTCGCCAGTGCGCTCGGCATGGCGGAGCGCACACCGAACCGGCGCGCCACATAGTTGCAGGTCGAGATGACGCCGCGCCGCTCGGAGGCCCCCCCTATCGCAAGCGGAACTTCCCGCAATGCGGGGTTATCCCGCATCTCCACCGCGGCAAAAAAGCAGTCCATGTCGATATGGATGATCTTGCGCATACCACTGTATAAATAAACAGACATGGCATCATCTTACCCCAAGGATAACCACAGCTCTATCTCTCTCGTTACGGCTAAAATGGTAGACTCTAAAGAGACCTTTACCACCACAATGACAAGGAGCGTTCGGAATGAAATATCTCTGGCTGGGACTCTGTGTGCTGCCGCTGACCGGCATCGGCAAGAACAACCCGACGGCGGAGTGCCGCTGGCTGTTCGACCGGATTGAGATACTGGAACAGGCCATCAAGAAAGGAGACACGCTGGGCACTCAGGAAGAGCTGGCACGCTGGCGTGAGGAATACAGCAAGAAACAGTGTTCACAATACGACTACTGAGCCGGACAAGATGGCGTGACCGACAACGGCAGATAACAAACGGGCCCCGATCAAGATGACCGGGGCCCGGTTTTCAAAGCATGGCTAGTTTGATTCAGCAACAGAGTGCGCTCAAGGCAGCACCATAGGGCCAGCCACGGCGGTAGCCACATCATCCCCACGCAGCACCCGAACCAGTTCAAGCGCAAACTCGATGGCACTGCCCGGACCCTGGCTGGTGATAAGGCGATGAGCCTCATCCCTGACGACCCGCTCATGTGACAGTTGCGATGTCGGTAGTCGGGACTGAAAGCCGGGATGACAGGTGACGATGGCATCATCCAGCAGAGCGTGATGTTGCAACACCACCACAGGGGCGGCGCAGATGGCTGCGCGCCAGCGACCAAGAGCGGCCTGCTCTTTGAGCCGTTCGATGGCCAGCGGGGTATCGCGGATCACTTCGCTGCCGGGCAAACCACCGGGTACCACGATGGCTTCAAAGTCCCGACGGGTCAGCTCGTCGATATGACAATCAGCCACCAGCTGTACCCCGCGCGATGCCTTCACCTGCCGCGATCCGGCTGGGCAACAAGAGGCCAGCACCACCTCGATGCTGGCGCGCACCAGGATATCGACAATCGCGACCGTCTCTATCTCTTCCGACCCGGGGGCCACCAGCACCAGTACACTCACGTTCGCCTCCTTGCAGCTTGCTCTGCCATGTAAAAGATCAGACGGCCTGACTCTTCTCTTTAATCGCCTGATAGAGACCCTGATTGACCGGTACGGCAATGCCATGCCGGGCAGCCTTGGCCAGCAGGAAGCCGGTGATGGCCTCAATCTCGGTCTCGCGTCCCAGCTCCATATCCTGATGCATGGAGGAGTAATTGTCAGCGGTCAGTTCCACCACTGTCATCACCCGACGCTGCAACTCCTCTGCCGTTGTTGCAACTCCTTCGGCGCACATCACATCCGCCACCTCCACACAGATCTGCTGCAGGGCATCGGCAAAACGGGGGCCAGCCAGCTCGCCGTTTTTCAGCTTGTAGAGGGCCGTCAGGGGATTGATGGCACAGTTGATGGCCAGCTTTTGCCACTGGCGTGCCACTATCTGCTCATCCCAACCCGCCTGACCCAATGCCTGCGCCAACTCATCTGCCAGTGATGCATGAGCCTTGGCTGCCTCGTTAAATGGCCCCAACCAGGTTTCCCCCTTGCCGGTATGACGGAACACAAAATGGCCCGCTTTCATGGCACCATGGCTGGTCACCCCTGCAATCACCGGGTTATGCGGAAACATCTGGACCACCTTCTCGGCAATCCCCATCCCGTTGTGCAGCAGTACGATCGGCACGCCAGCATCCAGATTGCCAGCCAGTGGAGCTAGGGCGCCAACCACCTGACTGGCCTTGGTCATCACCAACAGACGCTGGATTTTTCCCGGCTGGCCGGCAAATGCACGTTCGATATTGAGCAGCTGTACCTGCCCCTCCAGCGAAGTAAAGTCAAATCCGGGGTGCAGGGTAGATTGATGATGCTCACGCAACAAGACTCGAGTGGATTGACCACTGATTGTCAACAGGGAGGCAAAAACGCCGCCGAGAGCTCCGCACCCGAGCAGTGTCCACTTGGGCGCTACAGGTGGCATAACGGGTTGTCGGGAATTTTTTAATCCGCTTGGCATGATGTGACTCTGTCAGGGTAAGGGTTGCAATCCTCTCAACCTGTTACCGGGAATAAATGAAAAATAGCGCGAACGGACACTAACGGGTCCAATCTTCCTGTGCGCAGGGGATTCTAGCAGAGCACTCCCATCAAAATCAGCAAATTTGCCCGTTTTCTGGTAGATTTGCCCCCCGATAACGCAACATGAGGAGCTTCGGCTATGCCGTCATTCGATATTGTCTCTGAAGTCAAAATGAACGAGGTGTTGAACGCTGTCGACAACGCTAATCGTGAACTGGCCACCCGTTTCGATTTTCGTGGGGTAGAAGCCAGCTTCGAGTTGAACAAGGAAGAGGTAAAACTGGAAGCCGATGCCGATTTCCAGCTCAAGCAGATGGTTGAAATTCTGCGCGGCGCCCTGCTCAAGCGCAACATCGAAAACAGCTCCATGGAAGTGGGTGACTCCGTTCACTCCGGCAAACGCTTCCACCTGACCGTCAAGTTCAAACAGGGGATCGAGAAAGAGATCGCCAAGAAGCTGGTCAAGCTGATCAAGGACTCCAAGATCAAGGTACAGGTCGCCATCCAGGGTGATGAAGTACGTGTCACCGGCAAGAAGCGTGACGATCTGCAAGAGACCATGGCACTGGTCCGTGGCGCCGACCTGGGCCAACCGATGCAGTTTCAGAATTTCCGCGACTGATGATGGGAGAGAAGGGCTCTCCCTTCTCCTCTTCTTTAATCGTCCGAGCATAAAAAAACCGGAGCAAATGCTCCGGTTTTTTGTTCCCCAAGTTTTATTAGAACTTGTAGGTAACAGAGAAGTAGTGGCTGAAGCCGGTGCTCTTCCACGGGGTACCGTCGTAGGCTTTGGAGCCATCTTTGGTACCGTAGGCATCCATGAAATACTTCAGGCCATAACCAACCGCGTAGCGATCGGAGTGCCAGTAGATACCGTGGAAGGTGGCCAGGTTGTCGCTGGTACGGTCAGCACGGTCATGGGTATCCAGGCCGAATTGATAATCCAGATAACCTTGGTAGGAGACAAAGCTGCCATTGCCGAAGGTATAGAAAGGCTTGAACCAGTTCATGGAGAACTGATAACCGTTCCACTCACCTTCTTCTTCGGTGAAGAACTGGTTCTCGGTGGCGTGACGTGCATACAGGTTCATGCCAACCTTGCCAAACCAGGGAACCATCACATCGGCACCCAGACCCAGCTGGTTTTCCATCTGCTTGTCACCAACGTTGTTCAGGTTGGCAATGTAAAGCTCTTGCACAGGACCAAAGGAGAGATCTTTACCTGTCAGCGCATCCAGAGACATACGCGGTGCAAACTTCATGAACAGGTTCTGACCATGGTGTTTATTGCTGTGACGGGAGTCGAAAATATCGAATACGTCGACGTAACCGTACAGGTCAAACAGGCCGGAGCGACCACCGAACTCCATCTCAAAATAGGTATCGTTGTAGTCCTCTTCACCGGTAGTGAAAGGGCGCTGGTCAATGGTGTGCATGACGTTGAACTGCATCCACTTGTAGTCATTCTTGTGGATATCACCGCTGTAGTCAGCAGCAAAGGCTGGAGTTGCGGCAGCAGCCAGCAGACCGGTAGCGATCAGAGTCTTGGTAAATTTGGCCATTTTATTGGTCTCTTGTGCGTTAGTTGAGGTTTTCCGTAGCCTGCCCACAAGGAGCGAGAGGAATTCTAATCAAATAAAATTGGGGGTGAAACAACTTCTCGGGAACTTTATCCGGAAGTGTGAATCTAATCACCCCCGATTCTACGCAAACGCTTGCTATTTGTCAGCAACTGAGAACAACTCACCCCCTTTACGGGCGACCAGCACAATCAACAACAACACGGGCAAGCCCAACAAACTGGTGCCGACAAAGAAGGCGCTGTAGCCAATCTGCTCCACCACCTGCCCCGAAAAACCGGCCAACAACTTGGGCAGCAGCAACATCACCGAGCTGAACAGGGCGTATTGCGTCGCTGAAAACGCCACATTGGTCAGGCTGGAGAGATAGGTCACAAAAGCTGCGGTGGCGATGCCGGCGCTGAGGTTATCGAGCGAAATGATCAGGGTCAGCAGCTCCAGGTTGTGACCAACCTGATGGAGCAGGGCAAACAGCAGATTGGTGCTGGCGGTGAGCAGCGCCCCGAGAAACAGGATCCGCAGCGTGCCAAAGCGCATCACCAGCACGCCCCCCAGTGCCGCCCCCACCAGCGTCATGATAACGCCAAACACCTTGGTGATAGTGGCGACTTCGGTCTTGCTGAACTGCATATCCACATAGAAGCTGTTGGACATCACCCCCATCACCACATCCGCAATCCGGTAACAGGCGATAAGCAACAGGATCAGCAGCGCCGAGCGACCATAACGGCGAAAGAAGTCGGCAAACGGACTCCAGACCGCCTCATAACCCCAGGCTCCGGCACTTGCCAAGGGGGCGGGCCACCCCTTTTCCTGCAGCAGTGCCTTGCGCTCTGCCTGTTGTCTGCCCTGACCGGCCAGATCGATATCAGGTTCATGGCAGAACAGCGTGGTAATCACCCCGAGTGACATCAGACCGGCCATCACCAGATAGGTGATCTGCCAGCCACGATAGTCATAGCCGCTGTTGCTGCCAAACCAGGCTGCCAGCGCCAATGCGCCGGCACCGGCGATGATCATCGCCAACCGGTAGCCAGTCATGTAGGAGGCCGCCATCGCAGCCTGCAGTCGCTCGGGCGCGGATTCGATGCGATAGGCGTCGATCACGATATCCTGAGTCGCCGAGGCAAAGGCCACCAGCAGGGCGAACAAGGCCAAATGAGTCAACCCGCTCTTGGGATCACAAAACGCCATCCCTACCAACGCAGCCGCGATCAATAGCTGGGAGAAGAACATCCAGCTACGACGACGCCCCAACAGGGTAGAGAGCAGTGGCAATGGCATACGATCCACCAGCGGCGACCACAACCATTTAAAGCCGTAGGCGAGCGCCACCCAGCTCATGTAACCGATATCGGTCAGGCTGACATCGGCCTCGCGCAACCAGAATGAGAGGGTGCCAAATACCAGCAACAGCGGCAGACCCGATGAAAAGCCCATGGCAAAGAGAATGAGTACTCGGGCTTCGAGATAAACAGCGAGCGATTCCCGCCAACTCGGTGTGCGGATCATATTCAACTACCTGACGACTTTGGAAAAGTGCGTCATTTTGGCAGGTTGATGGCAGATAGCCAAGGCGGGTAAGGAGATAGACACAAGAAGCCCGGCCAGAGAAAAGGCCCATCCCGAACGGGATGAGCCTTGCATGGTGGCGCGACGGGATCACGGTGACATACCGCATCCGGCGATGGGTTACTTGCCGGCTTTCTTGTCCGCCGGGGTTTCCGCCAGCAACACTACCTTCTTCAGGATGACAGGGCTGGTCGGCACATCGTTGGCACGCAAAATGGGGCTGTAACCGGTCTGTACCTGAGCCAGTTTGTCCAGCACCTCCATCCCCTGAACCACCTGACCGAACACGGTATAACCCGCAGAGCCACCGGCGTTGAGGTTATTGTTGTCGACCAGATTGAAGTAGAACTGGCGAGTAGCGCTGTCGACCGCCTGGGTGCGAGCCATAGCGATGGAGCCACGCTTGTTGGGCAGACCGCCGCGCGACTCGTTGACCACCGGCTCATAAGTTGGCAGTTGCTGGAACTGCTGGTTATACCCCCCCCCCTGCACCACAAAATCCTGGATCACCCGGTGGAAGATGCTGCCGTCATAGCTGCCATCAGCCACGTAGCGCAAAAAGTTTTTCACCGTCTGGGGCGCCTGCTTGGACGCCAGCTCCACCACGATATTGCCGTGGTTGGTCTCCATTCTCACTTTCGGGCCCGCGAACGCCAGCGGGGCGATCAACATGGCCAGCAACCAGAGTTTTTTCATCATCAGACCCCTGCACCGTTCGGTTGACCTTTCAGGTAACCGCGCAGCGCATCATCCGCCATGATCTGCTGCAGCACGCTACCCAGTTGCAGGTTCAGTGTAGACTCGAGATCGGCCATGCTTGGCTCGCTCGGGCTCTCCTTGCTGGAGGACATGTTGAACTGCTTGGTCAGACGGTTGCCCTGGAAATCGGCGATCACCTGCAGGCTGACGCGGGATTTGGTGACATAGGTAAAGGTCTTCTCTTCCACATTGACTGCGGCGTTGGAGATCACCAGCGTCAGGTTGGTGGTGCCACTGTTACCCACTTCCAGACCCTGGCTGCGCAGCCCTTCGGCCAGCCGCTCGGCCATCAGCAGATTGAGCGGACGCTCACTGTTGACCAGGACGGGGGCTTTCTCTTTATGTTTGATGGAGAAGACGTAGGCAGCCTCACGCTTGTCCACCCCTTCCATGGTGATGCGATTGCCAGAGTAGTATTGCTGGTTGGCGGGGATCACCTGCGGATTGAGCAGCGCCGTCTCCGGCCAATGAGTGGCACACCCGCCCAGCATCAGGGCGGCCAGCAGCAAGAGTGACTTTTTCATCATGGTTTCCTTTGGCTTTAGCGTTTGATGGCTTTCAAAATAACGAATTTGCTGTTCGACGCAACGACTTGTGCGTTGGCAAACAAGCGCTTGAGTTTGTTGTGATAGTCCAGATGACGGTTGCCTACTATCCAGAGTTCACCCCCTTGAGGCAACACCCGGTGCGCATCGCTGAACATCTGCCAGGCGATATGATCGGTGATCGCCTGCAGCTGATGGAAAGGAGGGTTGCAGAGGATCCGATCTGCCGAGCCGACCGCCACCCCGTCGAGACAGTTATTGACCATAAAGCGGGCGCGCGGCAGTGCATCGGGCAGATTGTGCTCGACGTTGAGCTGTGCCGAGGCGACCGCCATATAGGATTCATCGATAAAGGTCACCTCCACCTCGCTGTCTTTGGCGAGCAGCGACAGACCCAAAACCCCGTTGCCACAGCCCAGATCGATCACCTTGCGGGCACTGTGGATGGGCAGGTTGTCCAGCATAAAGCGGGCACCGATATCGAGACTGGTGCGCGAGAAGACGTTGGCATGGTTGTGGATGAGCATGCCACTCCCCTCCAACGGCCAGACAGTCGGGAAGGGGTTGGCCAGCGCGGGGCGTTCTGCCTGCGGCTCGCAGTGAATGAGACGCGCCTTCTTCCAGGCCAACGAGGTACGGGTAGGCCCCAGATACTTCTCGAACAACTTGAGGGTGGAGGTATGAATATCCTTCGCCTTGCCGGCAGCGATAACGCGGGTTGCCGGTGTCACCACCTCCCGCAGCGCCAGCAGTTGCTGCTCCAGCAGTGCCTGATATTTGGAGACCTTGATCACCACCAGCGCAGGAGCATCGGGCAGCGGTGCCAGCGCATCCTGCAAGGTAATCCCGCTCGTATCCAGCCCATTTTCGGCCAAATTGGCCATGGTAGCCCGCTCACTGATGTAGGAGTCGGTGACACAGCAGGGGGAGTGCGGATGCAGATAGGCGGCAAGCGCGCCAAAACCGTCATTCATGATGATGACGTGGCCCGCCTGCTCGAGGGGGGACTCCGCCAGAGTGTTGATCAGATATTCGTCAGCCGCATCCCAGGCTTGCAGTGTCTCCTGACTCTGGCGCGGATAGCGGTAGAGCGTGAGCTGGCAATGGGGAGTGTCGAGAAGGGTTTGCATAGGAAGAGTCCAACCTCGGCTTGATTCATGGATACAGGCGCCAGGGGCGACGCAAAGTGGCGCTATTCTAGCGAGGAGCAGGAATTTCACCAGTTCGGAGCGTGCTAATGAACGGATAGCAGGCGATTTTCCTTTTGCGGGGGCTTATTCCACACCTAGACAGCCGATAGAATGGCCCGACATTCACTCTGGAAGCTGATCCTATGACCATCCAACAACTGATTGAAGCCAAGCTGACGGCAGCCCTCTCCCCCACTCTGCTGGAAGTGATCAACGAGAGCCACATGCACCGAGTGGAGCCGGGCTCTGAGAGCCACTTCAAGGTGGTGATCGTCAGCGAACAGTTTGCGGGTCAGCGCCTTCTCTCTCGCCATCGTCAGGTCAACGCCATCCTGGCCGATGAACTGGCCGGCGCTGTCCATGCACTTGCACTGCATACCTACACGGCAAGCGAGTGGCAGGAGAAGGGTAAGGCACCACGCACACCAGCTTGTGTTGGCAACCCCTCGCACTCCTGAACGGCTAGCTGTCACCCATTGCTCTGACCCACCACCCTATGGGTGACAAACAAACAAAAATTAAACAAAAAGCCGCCAGCCTGCTGATCCTGACAACCATAAATAGGTATTTAATTCAGTTTTCCCTGGCGGCTTAGTCACAGCCTTACACAAGCATACCCCCATGGGGGTATTAAAATAAAAAAACCTTTAAAACCACAGCTTACAAGGAATTCAGGGGTTATTCATTGCAGGTTAATTTTGTGATGACGCAGGGATTTTGCCTATTTGGCATGGCAGAAAATGGGCCTTAAGTGGTAGACTCAAGCGCTTTTGAGTGACCTCGCATGTTGAATAATTGCTGAGCCTGACCACCCGGCGCAGCCACAACAGCGACTCATTCAACCACCCGTCGTGATGTATTTCTCGGCGCTAACCAACCTCTCTTCCCGTAACGGTAGTGCAATTAAGTATGATTACAATCAAAAGAGGACTGGACATCCCCGTGCTGGGTGCGCCAGAGCAAGTAATCTACGATGGCCCCGCCATCACCCGTGTTGCTACACTGGGCGAGGAGTTCGTGGGGATGCGACCTACTATGTTCGTCAAAGTAGGTGATCGCGTCATCAAAGGTCAGGAGCTCTTCGAAGACAAGAAGAATCCCGGCGTTAAATTCACGGCCCCCGCCACCGGCGTAGTTTCAGAGATCAACCGTGGAGCCAAACGTGTGCTCCAGTCAGTGGTCATCGACCTCGACGGCTCCGATGAGCAGGTGACCTTCGAGCATTTTGCCTCTTCCGAGCTGGCCAAGCTCGAGCGCAGCAAGGTGCAAGAGATCCTGGTTGCATCAGGTCAGTGGATAGCACTGCGCACTCGCCCGTTCAGCAAAGTCCCTGCGGTTGGCTCAGCCCCGCGCGCCATCTTCGTGACCGCGATGGACACCAACCCGCTGGCTGCCGATGCCGAGCTGATTATCAAGGAACAGCCGCAGGCCTTCCTCGATGGTCTGGCCGTATTGACCCGCCTGACCGACGGCACCGTCTATGTCTGTAAAGGCGAAGGCAGTCTGCCTCACTCCTCTTTGGCTCAGGTCAAGGAAGAGATCTTCGTCGGTCCGCACCCTGCCGGTCTGCCGGGTACCCATATCCACTTCCTGGATCCGGTCAGCAGCACCAAGGTGCAGTGGCACATCAACTATCAGGATGTGATCGCATTCGGCAAGCTGTTCACCACCGGTCAGATCTGCACCGACAAGGTGATCGCCCTGGCCGGCCCGAATGTGCTCAAGCCGCGTCTGCTGCGTACCCGTCTGGGGGCCTGCATCAGCCAACTCACCAACAATGAGCTGCGTGCCGATGAAAACCGCGTCATCTCCGGTTCCCTGCTGAGCGGCGCCAAGGCTGAGGGTGTTCACGACTATCTGGGTCGTTACCACAATCAGGTCTGTGCACTGGGCGAGGGTCGCGAGAAAGAGTTCCTGGGCTGGATCAACCCCAGTGCCAACAAGTTCTCCATCACCCGCACCACCCTCTCTCACCTGATGAAGGGTCGCCTTATCAACTTCACCACCACTACCAACGGTAGTGACCGTTCCATGGTGCCTATCGGCAACTATGAACGGGTGATGCCACTCGACATCCTGCCCACCCTGCTGCTGCGGGACATGGTCTCCGGCGATACCGACGGTGCGCAAGCACTGGGTTGCCTGGAGCTGGATGAGGAAGATTTGGCCCTCTGTACTTTCGTTTGCCCCGGCAAGACCGAGTACGGCCCGATCTTGCGTGAGTGCCTGACCAAGATTGAACTGGAAGGTTAAGCGATGAGTTTCAAGCAACTTCTTGAAAATATGGAACATCACTTCGAACCGGGTGGAAAGTACGCCAAGTACTACGCCCTGTTCGAAGCGGCGTATACCCTGTTCTATACCCCGGGTAGCGTTACCCGCAATGCCGCCCACGTCCGTGATGCGCTCGATCTGAAGCGCATGATGATCATGGTGTGGCTGGCCGTGTTCCCGGCCATGTTCTGGGGCATGTACAACGTTGGTAACCAGGCCATTGCCGCTATCGCCCACATGGGCTCGGCAGCCGGTGCCAGCAGCTGGCAATATGCGCTGGCGACCATGCTGGGTGCCTCCCTCGATCCCGCTGTTGCCGGTATTGGCAGCAAGATGATGATCGGCGCCGCCCACTTCTTCCCGATCTACATCACCGTCTTCTTTGTCGGTGGTTTCTGGGAAGTGCTGTTCGCCATGGTACGCAAGCACGAGATCAACGAAGGCTTCTTCGTGACCTCCATCCTGTTTGCCCTGATCGTGCCGCCCGAGCTGCCCTTGTGGCAAGCTGCGCTGGGCATCACCTTCGGTGTGGTAATGGCCAAGGAAGTGTTCGGTGGTACCGGCAAAAACTTCCTGAACCCGGCGCTGGCTGGTCGTGCCTTCCTGTTCTTCGCCTACCCGGGCCAGATCTCCGGTGACGCCGTATGGGTTGCCGTCGATGGCTACTCCGGCGCAACCGCGCTGAGCCAGTGGGCACAAGGCGGCCAGATGGCGCTGATCAACGGTGCAACCGGTCAGGCTATCAGCTGGATGGACGCTTTCCTGGGGAACCTGCCGGGTTCCATCGGTGAAGTCTCTACCCTGATGATCCTGTTGGGCGCCGCCATGATCGTCTACATGCGCATCGCCTCCTGGCGCATCATCGCCGGCGTGATGGTCGGTATGATCGCCACCTCGCTGCTGTTCAACGTCATCGGTTCCGATACCAACCCCATGTTCAACATGCCATGGCACTGGCATCTGGTGCTGGGTGGCTTTGCCTTCGGTATGGCCTTCATGGCAACCGACCCCGTCTCCGCCGCCTTTACCAACAAGGGCAAGTGGTGGTACGGCGCCCTGATCGGCGTGATGGTCGTGCTGGTTCGCGTAGTCAACCCGGCGTTCCCGGAAGGCATGATGCTGGCCATTCTGTTTGCAAACCTGTTTGCTCCCCTGTTTGACCACTTCGTCGCTCAGGCAAACATCAAGCGGAGGATTGCTCGTGGCGTTTAATAAAGACTCAACCTTCGGCACCATCAGCGTGGTAACCGGCCTCTGCCTGGCCTGTTCCATCGTGGTATCCGTTGCTGCCGTTGGCCTGCGTTCTACCCAAGAGGAGAACAAGGCGCTGGACAAGCAGAGCAACATTCTCTCCGTAGCCGGCGTAGACATCAGCGATGTGGCCAAGCGCGATCTGGCCAAGCTGTATGGCGACAAGATCGAAGCCCGTCTGGTGGATCTGGCCACCGGTAACTTTGTTGACGGCGATGCCGACAACTTCGATACCAAGCAGGCAGCCAAAGATCCGGCGCAAAACATCCGTCTGGCTGCTGCCGACGACAAGGCTGGTCTGCGTCAGATCTCCAAGCTGGTTCCGGTGTTCTTCGCCAAGGATGCCGAAGGCAAGATCGACAACATCATCCTGCCCATCTACGGTCAGGGTCTGTGGTCGACCATGTATGCCTTCGTCGCGGTTGCCGCTGATGGCCAGACCATCAAGGGCATCACCTACTACGACCACGGTGAAACCCCGGGTCTGGGCGGTGAAATCGAGAATCCGGCCTGGCGCGAGCTGTTTGTCGGCAAGAAGCTGTTCGATCAGGATGGCATGCCGGCGCTGCGCGTCATCAAGGGTCACGCTCCGGCAGGCTCCGAGCACGAGATCGACGGTCTCTCCGGTGCCACTCTGACCGGTAACGGCGTACAGCATACCTTCGACTTCTGGATGGGTCCCAAGGGCTTCGGTCCTTTCCTGGCCAAGGTTCGTGCAGGAGAAATCAACAATGGCTGACAAGAGCGAAATGAAAAAGTTGCTGTTGACCCCTGTGCTGGGCAACAACCCCATCGCCTTGCAGGTGCTGGGTGTCTGTTCTGCACTCGCGGTTACCAGCCAGATGAAGACAGCGTTTGTAATGACCCTCGCGGTCATGGCGGTCACCGCCTTCTCAAACCTGTTTATCTCTCTGATCCGCAACCAGATCCCGAACAGCGTGCGGATCATTGCCCAGATGGCCATCATCGCTTCGCTGGTTATCGTGGTTGACCAGGTGCTCAAGGCGTATGCCTATGACATCTCCAAGCAGCTGTCGGTCTTCGTCGGCCTCATCATCACCAACTGTATCGTGATGGGTCGTGCCGAAGCCTACGCCATGAAGAGCGCGCCGCTCCCCTCCTTCCTGGATGGTATCGGCAACGGTCTGGGCTATGGCGCCATTCTGCTGAGCGTCGCTACCGTGCGTGAACTGCTGGGCTCCGGCACCTGGTTCGGCATCGAGCTGCTGCCGCTGGTGAACAACGGTGGCTGGTATGTACCCAACGGTCTGCTGCTGCTGCCGCCGAGTGCATTCTTCATCATTGGTCTGATCATCTGGGGCGTTCGCACCAAGGATCCCAAGCAGGTGGAGGCGAAGGATTAAGGTATGGAACACTATCTGAGTCTGTTGATTAAATCGATCTTCATCGAAAACCTGGCACTCTCCTTCTTCCTGGGGATGTGTACCTTCCTGGCTGTGTCCAAGAAGGTCAAGACCTCCATGGGTCTTGGTATTGCCGTTATCGTGGTGCAAACCATCGCCGTACCGGTCAACAACCTGATCTACAACTACGTGCTGAAGGCAGGTGCCCTCTCCCCTGACCTGGATCTGAGCTTCCTGAGCTTCATCACCTTCATCGGGGTGATCGCGGCGCTGGTGCAGATTCTGGAGATGGCGCTGGACAAGTACTTCCCGGCTCTCTACAACGCCCTGGGTATCTTCCTGCCGCTCATCACCGTGAACTGCGCCATCTTCGGTGGCGTCTCCTTCATGGTGCAGCGTGACTACAACTTCATGGAGTCTGTGGTCTACGGCGTGGGTTCAGGTGCAGGCTGGATGCTGGCGATCGTTGCGCTGGCAGGTATCCGCGAGAAGATGAAGTACTCCGATGTTCCGGAAGGCCTGCGTGGTCTGGGCATCACCTTCATCACTGCCGGTCTGATGGCGCTGGGCTTCATGTCCTTCTCTGGTATCTCCCTGTAATCGGCTTTCCTGCAATCAGAAAGGAACGATAGATGGAAATTATTTTGGGTGTGGTCATGTTTACCGTGATCCTGCTGGCACTGGTGGCAGTCATTCTGTTCGCCAAGTCCAAGCTGGTGACCGCGGGCGACGTGACAATCAGCATCAACGGTGACCCGGCCAAGGCTGTGACCAGCCCGGCCGGTGGCAAGCTGCTCGGCGTTCTGGCCGGCAACGGTATCTTCGTCTCCTCCGCCTGTGGCGGCGGTGGCTCCTGCGGTCAGTGCAAGGTGCGGGTGAAGTCTGGCGGCGGCGATATCCTGCCGACCGAACTGGATCACATCAGCAAGGGCGAAGCCCGTCACGGCGAGCGTCTGGCCTGTCAGGTCACCGTTCGTGGCGACATGGACATCGAACTGCCGGAAGAGATCTTCGGGGTGAAGAAGTGGGAATGTACTGTTATCTCCAACGATAACAAAGCCACCTTCATCAAGGAGCTCAAGCTGCAGATCCCCGATGGCGAGAGCGTACCGTTCCGCGCCGGTGGTTATATCCAGATCGAAGCGCCGGCTCACCACGTCTACTACAAGAACTTCGATATTCCCGAGGAGTATCGCGGTGACTGGGATCGCTTCAAGATTTTTGAGCTGGAGTCCAAGGTCGATGAGCCGATCATCCGTGCCTACTCCATGGCCAACTATCCGGAAGAGTTCGGCATCATCATGCTGAACGTGCGTATCGCGACCCCGCCGCCCAGCAACTGGACTGCCCCTCCGGGACAGATGTCCTCCTACATCTTCAGCCTGAAGGCTGGCGACAAGGTGACTATCTCCGGTCCGTTCGGTGAGTTCTTCGCCAAGGACACCGATGCCGAAATGGTATTCATCGGTGGTGGTGCAGGTATGGCGCCGATGCGTTCCCATATCTTCGACCAGCTGCGTCGCCTGAAGTCCAAGCGCAAGATGAGCTTCTGGTACGGTGCCCGTTCCAAGCGCGAAATGTTCTATGTCGAAGACTTTGACATGCTCGCCGCCGAGAACGAGAACTTCACCTGGAACGTCGCCCTGTCTGATCCGCAACCGGAAGACAACTGGGACGGCTACACCGGCTTCATCCACAACGTGCTCTACGAGAACTATCTCAAGAACCACGAAGCACCGGAAGATTGCGAGTTCTACATGTGTGGACCTCCGGTGATGAACGCTGCCGTCATCAACATGCTCAAAGATTTGGGCGTTGAAGACGAAAACATCCTGTTGGATGACTTTGGTGGTTAATCCATGCACAGTGTTGTAAAGACCTGGCTAGCCTTCGGGCTAGCCTTTTTCTTGACTGGGTGCGGTCAGGAGACGGTCCAATCCAAACCGGAGATCCACATCACCGGCAGCACCATGGGCACTTATTACTCCATCAAGGTGGCGGACAGCGCCATCAGCGATGCAGCCAAGTTTCAGGCCGAGGTCGATGTACTGCTGGAGCGAGTCAACGATCAGATGTCCACCTATCGCCCCGATTCCGAACTGTCGCGCTTCAATCAGCACCACAGTTCGACACCGGTAGTGGTATCGCGGGACACCGCGCGGGTCATTACAGAAGCCATTCATATTGGCCGTGAGAGCCAGGGGGCGCTGGACGTCACCGTCGGCCCCTTGGTCAATCTGTGGGGCTTCGGTCCGGACAAACGGCCGACCAAGATGCCATCAGAGGAGCTGATCACCCAGACCCGTCAGAAGACCGGCCTGGGCAACCTGCACGTCATCACTTCGGTCGATGCCGACACCCTGCAAAAGGACATCCCGGATCTTTACGTTGATCTCTCCGCCATTGCCAAGGGCTTTGGTGTGGACAAGGTGGCCGAGTATCTGGAGTCTCTGGGTGCGCGCAACTATCTGGTGGAGATCGGCGGCGAGCTGCGGATCAATGGCGTCAACGGCAAGGGACACCCCTGGCGCGTTGCCATCGAAAAGCCGACAGCCAATGCCGGTTCGGTGCAGGAGGTGATCGTTCCGGGTGACAACGGAGTGGCCACTTCGGGCGAATATCGCAACTACTATGAGATGGATGGCCAGCGCTTCTCCCACACCATAGATCCACGCACCGGCAAGCCAATCCAGCACCGCATGGTGTCGGTCACCGTGATCCACCCCTCCTGCATGACCGCAGACGGGCTGGCGACCGTATTCATGGTAATGGGACCGGAGAAGAGCCTGGCCTATGCCAAAGAGCGCGGCCTGGCGATCTTCGTGATCACCAAGACGGACAACGGCTTTGAAGAAGCCTACTCCGATGCGTTCAAACAGTATCTGGTCAGGAAATAGGGAGGATAGATGCAGGTTTTTCTGATCACCTTCGGGGTATTCATGCTGGTGATAGCCGCCATGGCTATCGGCTATATCTTCCAGAAAAAATCCATCTCCGGCTCCTGTGGCGGTCTGGGGAGCGTTGGCATCGAGAAAGAGTGCGACTGCCCCGAGCCCTGCGACAATCGCAAGAAGAAGATGGCCAAGGAAGAGGCCCGTCGCAAGATGCTGGAAGAGAACCGCATCATCTGATGACTCTGATTGTTCGATAAACAAAAGCGCGCCATCGGCGCGCTTTTTACTGGGCGTTATCTTGCGTTAACGGTCAGGCTGACGTTCGATATAGAGGATCACCTCGCCAAGATGGATACCGAACTTGCTGATCTCGGCACGATTGATCAGACGATCTTCGTCCAGCAGATACATCCAGTCATCGAAGCTCACCCGCACTACCTCGCCATCCGGCAGCGCCAGATCAAGCTGATAACGCCAGTTGAGGGCAAACCCTTGGCTTTTACCCATCGCCTCCCCCACCACATCGGAAGCAGTACCTCGCCAGTGACCGTCAACCCCCTTGCTCAGATACCAGGTACGGGTCTGCTGGCGGCCATCATCAAAGTAGAACTGCTCGAACAGCTCTCCCTTGCCATCCTTCCAACGACCCACCATCTCGACCCGAAAGCGACTGGTCACTTCGCCGCTGCGGTCGGTTACCAGGCCGTGAGCCACTAATTTACCGTTGAAGAAACGGGCGAAATCCCAGTTTGGCCCCTGCCCCCGATAGTCATCGAGACTGGCACCACAGCCGCTCAGCAGCAAAAAAGGGAGCAACAGCAACCAGCGGTATGCACGATAGAAAAACATTGGAAACTCCAAGTTCAGGGTTGGCCACGCAGGCGGCGGGTCAGGGCAGGATCGCGGCTGTTGTCAGCCAGCCAGATGGCGAGAAAAGCGGCCGAGAATTGCGGATCGGCCAGAGTGCCGAGGGGTTTTTCTTGCCACCAGAAGTGGCCTGCCCCCTCCTTGTCGACATAGAAGGTGAGCTTGTCGCCTGCCTGCACATCGGGCCAGAGTGCAGCGAGCTGGCCTAGCCAGCGCTGACGGTCGGCGTCAGAGCCAAGACCGAGTCGCTGCCACTCGGCGGCGGTGGCGCTCAGCAGATCTTGCCGCTCGATGGATCTGGCATAGGTGAGGGTCAGTGCCTGTGGATAGTGACCGGGCTGATAGCGCCCGCTCGCACTGTAGAGGTTGGCATCGTAGAGCTTGAACCAGAGCCAGTTCATCTCCCCCTGCCCGACCGGGCGCAGCTGCTGCCAGGGTGCGGCAGAAGCCTGCACCGCGGTTGCAGCAAAGAGCGTAAACGCCAGCAGCAGCGGGTTAATTCCACCCCATATGCCAGTGGTTGGGGTCTTCCAGTTCATGCCAATCCATCTCCTGTTCCTGCAGGGTGTTGATATCCTGCATCACCACCTGCACCAGCTGCCCCTGCGCATCCCGCTGGCAGGCAACCACCAGATAGAAGCGATCAGTCAGCTCATGCTGGCTCTCTTTGGTCCACTTGGAAAAAAGCAACGAGTCGGTCGAAAAGGTGTTTGTCATGACTCACCCTCCAGCTTGACCATTACCCACAGGAGTACGGGTAACCACCACATCCAGATCACTGCCAGCAGCGCCGTGCTGATCCAGATGCCCCAGGGTAAGTTTACTGCCCCCATGGCGGCCCCCGCCACATAGGAGGAGGTGCCGCCAAATACGCCAAACAGCGCCTGCTGCCAGCGAGGCAAGCTCAGCAGCCAGCGCATACCGTGGGCCAGCGTCAGGGCAAAACCGAGCCAGAGCAGCACCAGCCAGAGGGGAAAACCGGACGGGAACCGGAACAGGCCGAGCTGCCAGAGCAGGGCATCCAGCAGACAGCCGACGACCGCGATGGGAAGCAGCCGCCAGTCACGCTGGCGGCTGGGTGAGAAGAGAAAGTGCAGCAGCAACATTGCCAGCAGCGGGCCCGGCTGCTGCCACTTCACCGCCAGCAACCAGTAGAGGTTGAACCCCAGCAGGTGAGCCCACTGCCACATGGTCAGTGACCGCTTACTGGCACATCACCCGACCAGCCAGCGGGCCCCGGCTTGGCGGCCTCCAGCTGCACCAGACTGATGGTGCGCTCCCAGAATCCCCCCTCGCAATAGGCAAAGTAGAAGTGCCACAGCCGGATGAAATCCTGGCTGTAACCGAGCTTGGGCAGCTCGGGTGCCAACGCCAGAAACCGCTCGCACCAGTGAGCCAGTGTACGGGCATAGTGATGACCGTGATCGTGCAACCGCACCAGCTGCATGTCGGTCTCACGCGCCAGCAACCCCGCCATCTGGGAGACGCTCGGCAGGCAGCCACCGGGGAAGATGTAACGCTGGATAAAATCGACCCCGCGCAAGTACTGGGCATGGCGCTGATCGGCGATGGTGATGGCCTGAATGAGCAGACGGCCACCGGGCTTGAGCAGCCGCGACAGCTGGCGGAAATAGTCGGGCAGGAAGGCGTGCCCCACCGCCTCGATCATCTCGATAGAGACCAGCTTGTCATAGGTCCCCTCCAGCTTGCGGTAATCCTCCAGCAGCAAGGTGATGCGATCCCCCAGCCCCTCCCGCGCAATCCACTCCTTGGCATAGTCATGTTGGGCCCGGGAGATAGTCGTGGTGGTCACCCGGCAGCCATAGTGGCGGGCGGCATAGACGGCGAGGCCGCCCCAGCCGGTGCCGATCTCCAGCAGATGATCGTCAGGGCCCAGCTCCAACCGCTCGCAGATGGTACGCAGCTTGGCCTGCTGCCCCTCTTCCAGAGTGGCGTCGGCGCTCGGGTAGATGGCGCTCGAGTACTGCATATGGCTGTCGAGAAACCCCTGATAGAGGGTATTGCCGAGATCGTAGTGGGCGGCAATGTTGGAGCGCGAGCCGGTCAGGGTATTGCGATTAAGCCAGTGGCGCACCTTATTGAACGGGAAACTGAGCCAGCCGAGGCGCCGCTCAAGGGAGTCGAGCAGGGTCAGGTTGCGGGCCAGCAGCCGCACCAGCGCCACCGGTTCCGGGCTGGTCCAGAGCCCCTCCACCCAGGTTTCCCCAGCGGCGATGCTGCCCCCCAGCAACAAGCGACGATAGAAGGCCGGATCCTGCACCACCAGTTCGGCATGCAGATCGGTGCCCGCCACGCCAAAGCTGTGGCGCTCACCGCCATCCCGCAGCAGCAGCTGGCCATGTTCGAGGCGACCCAGCAGATTGAGCAGCAGTTGCCTTGCCCCCTTGTCGATGAAAGAGGCAGAGAGGGTTGATTGAGCAAGTTCCATTAGCGGCTCTCCGGATGGGTAAAAATCGGGGTTCGTTTGATAAAAAGACGCAGGGCCTGCCAGTAGATCCCGAGCAGTACCTTCATGGTCATCCAGGGCCAGCGGGCCAGCAGGGCCACCAGCCCCTTGCGCGACAAGGGTTCGCGAGTGAGCGCCAGGGTTGCGTCAAACAGCTTGGCTTCACCGTATACGGGATGACTCTCGATATGGATCAGTGTCTCCTGCGCGGGCGGCCTGATCCGCCAGTGATAACGCATCGCCAGCCCCATAAAGGGGGAGACGTGAAAATCCTTATCATGGGGCGCCAGCGCCGCCAGATCCAGCAGGTAGTAGTGACGCTCGTTCCAGGGGGTGTTCGACACCTCCGCCAGCAGATAGCGCGCCTCGCCCTGCCGGTAGCAGAAGTAGAAGTTGACCGGACTGAAGTAGAAGCCCAGACAACGCACATTGCCGAGCAGCAGCACCCGCCCCTCGGGGTCGGCATCGCCCCCCAGTTCGCTCACCTTCTGCCACACCGCCTGCTTGAGGCTTCCCTCACTCCCCTTGAGATAATCATGGCGGTGAAACGAGAGCAGCCCCGAGCGCTCCACACCGAACCAGCGCCCCTGATCGAGCTGCGGCAGTTCGTCGAGATCCAGTCCCAGCATGAAGAGGCTGTAGGAGAAGGCGTGGGCCCGTGGTGCGAAACGGCGGTGGCGCACCGAACCCTGCCAGATGGCGCTAGTGACACCGGCCAGTTCGCCAGCACCCTCATGTTCGGTGGCCACGGTGGCGCCGTTCATAGCTCGGCACCGAAGCGCCTGGCGACATCCAGCGCGCTGCGCACCCCATCCTCGTGGAAGCCGTTGTACCAGTAGGCGCCACAGAAATGGGTGTGCTGCTGGCCGCAGATCTCCGCGCGCCGCTGCTGAGCGGCGATGGAGGCCTGATTGAACACCGGATGGTGGTAGACGAAGCGGCGCAGTACCTTGCTCTCATCCACCTTGCCCTTGGGGTTGAGGCTGACGCAGAAGGGCTCCGGCGAGTTCACCCCCTGCAGGATGTTCATGTTGTAGCTCACCAGCGGCCGCGCCTCGTCATTGCCATCGAGCTGATAGTTCCAGCTGGCCCATGCCTTGCGGCGGGTGGGCAGGCAGCGAGCATCGGTATGGAGCCAGACATCGTTGGCCTGATAGGGCATGTCGCCGAGGATGGCCTGCTCCCGCTCGCCGGGATCCGCCAGCAGCGCCAGCGCCTGATCGCTGTGGCAGGCGAAGATCACCTCGTCAAACCGCTCCTCGCCGTAACTGCTCTGGATCACCACGCCATCCGCGTCCCGCCGTACGCTCTGCACCGGACAGGCGAGGCGGATCTGCGACTGCCAACCCGCGGTAAGGGGGCCGATATATTCCCGCGAGCCACCCGGGATCACGTACCACTGGGGGCGATTGGCCACATCCAGCAGGCCGTGGTTGGCAAAAAAGCGCAGGAAGAAGCCAAGGGGGAAGGCGCGCATATCGGCCAGGGTCGATGACCAGATCGCCGCGCCCATCGGCAAGATGTAGTGGCGTGCGAAGTAGTCGCTAAACTCCCCCGCCAGCAGAAAGTCCCCAAGGGTCAGCTCGGGGCCAGCGCCCTGATGTTGACCATCCGCCAGCCAGGCCCGCGCCTCCCGGTTGAAACGCAAGATCTCGGCGACAAAGCCATAGAAGCGCGGACTCAGCAGATTGCTGCGCTGGGCAAACAGGGTGTCGAGGTTGTGGCCGTTATACTCCAGCCCCTCCGGGCTCTTCACCGAGAAGCTCATCTCGGCCAGTTGCCGCGCCATGCCGATCCTTGCCAGCAACCTCAAGAAGTTGGGGTAGGTGCGATCGTTGAAGACGATAAAACCGGTGTCGATGGCATAGCTGCGGCCAGCCTGATTCACATCGACGGTGGCTGTGTGCCCCCCCAGAGTCGGCGCCGCCTCGAACAGGGTTATGTCATGGAGTTTGTGGAGCAGAAAACCGGCGGTGAGCCCCGAGATCCCTGAACCGACGATGGCGATCTTTTTCTTCATGAATGGCTTCCTTTCGATACGAGTGCGCGGCCAAGGCGCAGCCAGAGCCCCACCGGCAGCGCACCGAGCAGGCGCAGCAACCAGATGAAACGGCGGGGAAAGTGGATCTGGTGACGACCAGCGGTCAGCCCGTCCATGATGGTGCGGGAGGCCTGTTCCACCGTCACCAGACAGGGCATGGGAAAATCATTTTTAGCGGTGAGCGGCGTCTGGACAAAGCCGGGGCGGATCAGGGTCACTCCGATCCCTTTGCTGGCCAAATCGAGGCGCAAGGTATCCGCCAGATAGTCGAGGGCCGCCTTGGAGGCACCATACGCCTCGGCTCGCGGCAGCGGCAGCCAGCTCACCGACGAGCTGACGATGGCCAGCCGAGATCCCGCCCCTAACAGCGGCAAGAAGGCGGCCAGCGCATGGCCGGTGGCGGTCAGATTGGTCTCAATCACCCGGGCAAACAGCTCGCTGTCAAACCCCTCCGCCACATCCATGTACTCGCAGTTGCCAGCGTTAAGGATCAGCAGATCGAGGGATGGCAGCGTAGCAGCCACCCCGCTCATTGCGGCCAGATCCCGGGCATCGAACTGCAGCGGCGTGACGCCATCCAGCCCCAGCGCCTGCAGCCGTTCGCCATCGCGGCCACAACCCCACACCTGCCAGCCTGCCCGCCGGTAATCCAGCGCCAGTTGACGACCGATGCCGGAGGTCGCGCCTGTAATAAGCACTCGGCCAGTCATGCGCCAAGCCTCATCTTGATAGTGCGCACCACGGGCCCGAGCAGCGGCAACTGCTCGTAGAGCATGGCGCCCAGGTCGAAATAGTCCCTGTGCTGGCACACCTTGCCCACCTCGTCGAATTCGAGGCGGGTGGCCCCCTCCACCGTCACCGGCTCACCACCACGCAATCTGGGGTGAGAGAAGGTCATGGTCCAGCCGAGCCAGGCCTGCTGCCCTTGTTGCTGCTGACTGGTGATGACGAAACGGCAGTAGGCGAGGCGCTGATAGAGGGCGGCAAAATAGTCGCCAAGGGCCGCCAGCCCCTCGATACGGTGGGCCGGATCGGTAAAGACCACCTGTTCGGCATAGACCTCGGGCAAGCGGTGCAACTGCTGTTTGTCCAGTTGCTGATAGAGGCCAATAAAGCGGGCCAGCGGCTCGTTCATCCTATTTCTCCAGAGAGCGAAACATCTCGATGGCTCTCACCCGGGCAACGGCGTGATCCACCATGGGTGCCGGATAATCCTGTCGCCCCTTGAGCCGCAGCCAGTCGTGGGGCTGATGCACATAAGCGACGGGAATATCGGCAAGTTCAGTTACCCAAGTACGGATAAACTCCCCTTGTGGATCAAATCGTTGCCCCTGAGTGGTGGGGTTGAAGACCCGAAAATAGGGCGCCGCGTCGGCGCCGGTCCCCGCCGCCCACTGCCAGCCGCCGTTGTTGGCCGCCAGATCCCCGTCGATGAGCCGACTCATGAAGTAATCCTCCCCGAGCCGCCAGTGGATATGGAGATCCTTGGTGAGAAAACTCGCCACTATCATTCGCAGCCGGTTGTGCATCCAACCGGTGGCGTTGAGGCAGCGCATCGCCGCATCGACGATGGGGTAGCCGGTTCGTCCCTCGCACCAGGCGGCGAAGGCGTCCGGATCCCAGCTCCACGGCAAGGCCGCCGTCTCGGGCTTGAAGGGACGATTCATGGAGAGGGTCGGGATCAGCACCAGCAGGTGGCGATAGAACTCACGCCAGATGAGCTCATTGAGCCAGACAAAGCCGGGCTGGGCCTTGGACTGGGGCCGGTAGCCAAGGCGCTGCTGGAGCGCCGCCACACACTGGCGGGGACTGATGATGCCCGCCGCCAGATAGGGGGAGAGCACGGAGGTACCCGCGATGGCAGGAAAATCCCGGGTCTCGCCATAGTCGAGCACCGCCTGCTCCAGAAAAATGTTCAAACGACGCAGAGCTTCCACCTCGCCCACAGGCCAGCGGGGGTCTGCCGTCAGTTCGCCAAGGGCGGCATCGACGAAGTCCCGCTCGGCCAGCGGTAGCCAAGGCAAGGGCTCGCCACGGCGCGCTGGGGCTCGGTGAATAACAAAGCCATCCTCGTCGAGGGCCTTGAGCCAGGCTCGGCTGAAGGGGGTGAAGACCTTGAACATCTCACCCGAGCCGGTCAGCACCCGCTCCGGCGGCAATACGCAACAGCCGTTGAGCCAGTGACAGCTCACCGCCTGCTCTGCCAGTACGGCGCTGACGGCGTGATCGCGGCGCTGCTCATCGATCTCGATAGCCTGATTGGCATAGAGCTGGGTCACCCCCAGCTCGCGGCAGAGGTCTGACAACGCAGCGGGCGCCTCGGCAAAAGTCTCCACTCGCAGCAGATGGAGCGGGATGCCGAGGGCCGCCAGCTCGCGCCCCAACTCATCCACCTGCGTCAACATAAAGCGCTGACGGATGGGGGCCATTTTGTGCTGCCGCCACTGGGTGGGGGAGATGATAAAGAGCGCGGCAACCGGTTCGTCACCGGCGCAGGCATGCCGCAGCGCCGGGTTGTCGGCAAGGCGCAGATCATTGCGCAACCAGACCAGCTTCATGATTTTTTCCTCCCGCGTCCGCTGGTGCCAGCAGCATCTGGGGCATCCGCCATCAGCTCGGCAAGGCTCGCCTGCCAGCCATGGGCTTTAAGCCACTCATCGTCGTAGAGGCGCCCCAGCTCGCCAAACAGGCGTGTGCCTGCGGGCCACCCGGCGGCCAGCTCCGGTTTGCCAAGACCAGCTCCCAGCAGTACCAGCCAGGGGGTAACGGCACGCCCCTCCAGCAAGCTGGCATGGCGAGGCTCTACCGCTCCCAGCAGTTGCACCTCATAGCCTTGACCGATCAGCTCGTAAGCGGCCCACACCAGATCGAGGGGGCCGACCTGTCCCCAGCTCACCAAGGTGATCGGCACGCCCTTCTCCTGCTCGATCAGGTGGCGGGCGAAGCGGGTATGGAACCAGCCCAGCCACACCTGTTGCAGCAGCTCGCCATCGGGCCGCTCGCGCCACAACCCCAGCAGCCGCTCCACCAGCGGTTGCAGTACCCGGCTGCGCACCAGCTCGAACGGGTAGCTAGCCAGCAAATCGTTGAGCTCAGCCTCCGCCTTGCGCTGGTTGAAGGCGAGTAACGCCTGACTGAACTGCTCCAGAGTCTGCTGCCAGTGATCGCTCACCGGCTCGGAATGGGGTTCGCTCAGGAGCCCCTTTACCTGCCCGATACTCACTCCCCGCTCCAGCCAGCTCAGGATCTCGCCGATTTGGCGGATATCCTGCTCGCTGTAGAGGCGGTGGCCCTTTTCGGTGCGGGCCGGTTGCACCAGACCATAGCGGCGCTGCCAGGCGCGCAGGGTCACGGCGTTGACGCCAGTAAGACGGGAGACCTCGCGAATGGGGTAGATCCCCTCATCAGCGAGATGAGCAACTTCTTGCGATAAATCAGACATACAACGTCCATCAAACAGAGGTGTAAAGCGCCCGGTGCAAATCATGCACCGAGGCAACAGAACGGATTCAGAGCCCGTAACGCAATTTCAGCGTATCGGGGTGTGGATTGAGATAAACCTGCTCGGCGAGATAGGGATTGGGGTACTCGCGCAGGTAGTGACGGATCAGGGTGAGCGGCACCAGCAAGGGGAAGATGCCGGTGC
This sequence comes from Aeromonas sp. 601039, assembly GCF_049174415.1. Lineage (NCBI taxonomy): Bacteria > Pseudomonadati > Pseudomonadota > Gammaproteobacteria > Aeromonadales > Aeromonadaceae > Aeromonas > Aeromonas sp. 601039. The sequence goes on along the minus strand of NZ_JAAKTL010000015.1, from coordinate 5,966 downwards.
GGTACTTGTCGATGGTATCGGCAAGCTCCTGCTTCTGGGCCGGGGTCAGCACCCGCTTGAAGTAGCCCTGCAGGTGCATCAGCACATTGGTGTGGCTGCGGCGGTTGGCTCGCAGGGTCAGCGCTGTCATCAATCCCTTGATGTAGTTGTCAGCCACCTCCTGCAAATTGGTGGACTTGCCCAGATTGCCGAGCAGCTTGCCAAGCGCCCGGTAGTGGGTGGTGGCGTGGGAGAGCACCAGATACTTGTAACGGGAGTGGAAGCGGATCAGCGCAGAGGCGGTGATGCCGCGGGCGCAGAGTTGCTGCCAGTCGTGGTAGGCGAAGACCCGCAGCACAAAGTTCTCCCGCAGGATGGGATCACAGAGCCGACCATCCTCTTCCACCGGCAGCAGGGGGTTGGCCTCCATCAACGCCTTGGCAAAGAGGCCGATCCCCTCCTTGGCGCTCCCCTCGTTGTTGGCGCCATAGACCTTGACCCGCTCCATACCGCAGCTGGGTGATTTGGCACAGAGGATATAACCGGAGATGAAGTCGAGCTGGCGTGCCTTCTGCTCGCTGAAGGCAATCAGCTTTTGGGTGACATCGAAACTACCGTTGCTCGCCTCGGCACGGATCTCGCCGTTGCGCTTGACCAGCCGGATGGCGGCACGGGGCGCCCCCAGACCGATAGCCATCTCGGGGCAGACGGGGTGATAGTCAAAGTGAGCGCCAAGATCCCGTTCGCAGAAGCTGGAGCGCTTGTGGCCCCCGTCGAAACGCACCTCTTGTCCCAGCAGGCAAGCACTGATACCGACTTTAATCTTGTACATGATGGCACTCCTTGTATAAGTCTTGATTCAGTTATAGCAGTTATACAAAAAAATGGAAGTTGTATAACTATTGCCGACTGATACGACACAAGGAGAAAAAAGAGATCACCGGAAAACGAAAAAACCCATGGCGAACGCCATGGGTAAAAATCAAGACACTACGGACTACTGGAAGGAGGATCAGAAGCTGTACTTCACACCCAGGCTGGAGATGGAGCCTTTCTGCAGATCCCAGCTGCGATAGGTGTAGTCGGCAGTCAGCGCCCAGTTCTGGTTGAGCTTGTAAGCACCGCCTACCTTGAAGTCATGTATATCATCGGTCATGTTGGCGTAACGGTAAGCCGTGGAAAGCTCGATGTCGCCGATGTCGTAGCGCAGACCCACTTCACCGTACATGCTGCCACTATCCTTGCGAGCCACTTCGTCCCATCCCTTGTTGTTCTTGGCCAGCTCACGCTCAAGTTGATAGCCCATCAAACCGGTTTCGCCATAGAGATTGAGTCCTGTGCTCAGCGGGGTAAAGACACCGATACCCAGGCTGGAGATGGACATGCTGTCATTGCCGTCGTTGCGGGAGGTGAATTCGGTTCCGGCACGACCGTAGAAGTTGGAGCCAAAGCTCTTTGAGAGGTCTAGGCTCAGACCACCAAAATCACGGGTACCTTTGCTGGCAGCATCACGGGGAAATGCAGCGCTGTCTTGGCTAAGGTAATCAGACTTGGTGTGCGCCCAGGTCAAACCGCCCTTTGCGTAGCTGAACGCATCCTGTGCCAGAGCGGAAGTAGAGGCGAAACCGGCCAGAACCAGAAGAGATACAGTTGCTTTTTTCATGATGATAACTCCATGTGATTGGGCCCGTTGCTAGCGAGCTGGTATGGAGTCATTGTGCGGTCAGCATCCCGGCTTGCCGAGCGGCAAGCTGTTGCAAAACCATGTCAGATGTAAGCAGATATTTCCCGAGATGTCAGGGGTAACAAATTGCCGGCCCAATCGGTTTGCATGGGCCGGACAACACCAAATCAGCGGAAGACCACCTCATCAATTTCGACCCTGACCAAGGGCTGCCCGGTCAATCCGGCAGGACGGGGGATCTCGAGGGCCAACGACGGACGGACTTGCCCCTTGCGCAGATAGGTTTCCGGCAGGCGGTTCTCGGCAACCCAGAAACGGGCCTCCTGACGGCTCAGCTGCACTCCGTCAGCACTGAACAGGGTCACCATGCCACGCACCCCGACCACATTGCGGGTGCCGGTATTGCTCACCATAAAGGTCAGCACCAGCGGGTCAGATCCCTCGATCTTGTCCAGCTTGACCACCACACCGTCGCGTGCCGCTTGTGACAGCAATTCGGGGTTGGCCTTGGCCTGATCGGTCAGCACCGGAGCAGCAACGGCCACCACGGCCCCAGCCTTCCCATCAGCAGCCACGCCCTGTACGGACTCGGCCGGTTTGACCACCAGATACTCCCAGGTAAAGTCATCGTTGAGCTGAACCTGCCGACCATCGGGCAGCGTCACCTGAGAAAGAGGGGCAGCCTGCGCCAACACGGGGGAGAGGCACAGGGCAATCAGCAGACGGGAGAAGGGTTTCATAGGGCGAAGCTCGGCAACAGGTGAAAGGGCGACAGTATAAACAGTCCCGCCACCCCTTGCCTATGACAGCACTCACGTTCTGGCTCCGGCGTCGCTTGCCCACGGGCTAGATGGCAAGATCGTGCCGCTCTTTGTGCGCCATATCCAGAGTCACCAGATCGAACTCGGTCCTCTTGAGGGCAGAGAGAATATCCGATTGCATATCAAAGGCCTGAGCACGCTGATGCTCGGGCAGACGCACCCGGGCCAGGGTGGTAGAGCAGTCGCACAGGGTATGGAAAAAGACCTGCGCCTCATCCAGCCCCATGTCGGCCAGCATCTGTTCGGCCTGATCCACCATTCGTAGATAACGTTGCTTCAACTGCCGTGGATTGGTGAAGCGATTGCTGAGACAACCGTTGCTCCCTTTGCCCCAACGACCGAGCTGACGCTTGTTGAAGCCATAGCGAAAATCACGGCTCATCACCCCGTTATCGGCAAAAAACCAGATGGTGTTGACAGGCAGTGAGCCGAACTGGGCAAGATAGTCATCACGCTCCTCCACCGCGGCCGGAACCAGCAACGGCAGATGAGCCCATTCCGGACGAGCCTGCACATACTCACCAATGCGGCGAACCGGATCGATCAACCCCTCCATATTCGGCAGGCGATCGCAAAAGATGATTTCGTCACTCTTGATGACCCAGTGATCGATGCCATAACGCTGGCAATAACGGCGGGCCCGAGCCACCTCACTGCGGCTGCGGGTCGGATTATCGAGGGTGATGGCGCGGATCTTGATCCCGCTGGCACGGCACAAATCGATGCTGTAACAGGATTCCAACCGCCCCGAAAAAGAGACTATCAGCTCGTCAAAATTTGCCAGTCGCTCAATCAGCTGCAGCTCCCTGGCTTGAAAAGAGTGATCATATCCCTGATTCAAGACAACAACATTGGCATCCATTAAACAGCTCCGGATGATAAACAGGTGGCTTATTGTGCGGGAAACAAGCTGAATAGGCCCTTACAGAGTCAGGTTAAAATTAAAACTTGATGATTATTTCCCGTGATTCATCCATAAAATCAATACCTTGAGCGTCGTACACTCGCAATCTGGCCTGATGTACCCGATGGGCTCGCAAAAAGCCCTGCGCCTGATCCAGCGAGGTGAAGGTCAGGTGCTCCCCCTCGCTGTCGGTCAGACAGAGGTACTCCCCTTCCGCCTCGATACAGAGCTGATAACCACTGCCATCCTTGCAGGCGATGATCAGGGTTGCCTCGGGATAGTGACTGAGCCAATTGCGAAACCGGCCATGCTCCATAGTACTCCTGGAGGGGCATCACCCCTTGTCGGTGACAGGCAAACTGCCCAGCTCACCCAGTTGCTGACGGCAACTCGCCACGTCGGTAAAGACGATCCCCCTGATGCCGAGGGCCTCGGCGGCCGCAATATTGGCGGGACTGTCATCAATAAAGATGCACTCTGCCGGTTTCAGATCAAACGACACCAGCAGATAACGGTAGATATCCGGCTCCGGCTTCATCATCCGCACCCGCGCCGAGACCACCTTGCCGCTGAAAAAGCGCCAGAAATCCTGATGCTGCTCCAGCCAGTCGATGCTGGCGTGCCCCATGTTGGAGAGGGCATAGAGCGAATGGCCCGCTCCGTGCAGCTCGGCTATCAGGGTTAGCATAGCGGGATCTGGCAGCAGGGAAGCGGGAACTGCCTGTAAAATGGCCAGATTCTCCGCCGTCGAGAGGCCAGTGCGCGCTTGCGCTTCCCGGGCCATGTTGTGGAGCGACATGGTGCCTCTGTCTACCTCCAGCCAATCCGGGTGGTTAAAGAGCTGCTCGGCCAACTGTTCGGCCCCTTGCGGACCACGCACCGAACGCACTATACCTACCGGATCCCAGCTCACCACCACCCGTCCCAGATCGAAAATAATCGCCATCGTCTTTACCTCCCCCACTGGGTGTCAGTCATCAAAACAGAGTCAATAGAAGATCGCTCATACGCCATTTTCTTAACCGGATACCCTGCCCCCATCCCCGCCCGCGGGCAAGTTTTACTTGCATCAGACCGGCAAATCCCTTAATGGTTATGACGTTACTTCAAGGACACACCTATGCACGCACCATTCTTCTTTGCTTTCTCGTTTATCCGGCCCGCTTGAGGGAAGGCCTGTCGTCGTGTGAACAGAAAGCAAAGACGAATCGAGCCTCCCCTAGCGGAGGCTTTTTTTTGCATTAATATCAATCGATTACTTGGATAGGGAACAATCATGGCAACGCTCGACGAGATCAGACAAGACATCACCCGGTTGGATCAGGAGCTGCTTGCCCTGCTGGCGAAACGCAAGACCCTCAGCATCGAGGTCGCCCGTGCCAAGCAAGCCAACCCGCGCCCCATTCGTGACCACCAGCGGGAGCAGGAGCTGCTGGTCGCCCTGATCCAGAAAGGGCGCGTGCTTGGGTTGGATGCCCAGTACATCACTCGCATCTATCACACCATCATCGAAGACTCGGTGCTCTCCCAGCAGGCCTATCTGCAGAGCCTGCTCAACCCGGAGCAGCAGGAGCCGATGACCAGCGTCGCCTATCTGGGGCCGCGCGGTTCCTATTCCAGCCTGGCCGCACGCAAATATCTGGCGCGCTACAAGGATCAGGTGATCGAAGTAAACTGCCAGAACTTCCGTGAAGTACTGGATGCGGTGGAGTCGGGTCGCGCCGCCTTCGGCGTGCTGCCCATCGAAAACACCAGCTCGGGCTCCATCAACGAAGTCTATGACGTGATGCAGCATACCAGCCTATCCATCGTCGGCGAGCTCACCTACCCCATCGAGCACTGCATCCTCACCGCCGTACCGACCGAGCTGAGTCGCATCAAAACCTTCTATGCCCACCCGCAGGTGTTCCAGCAGTGCTCCCACTATCTGAGCAAATTGGAAGGGGCGCGCCACGAGATCTGCGACTCCTCCTCCAGCGCCATGATGAAGGTGAAAGAACTGGCCAGCCCGGAGGCCGCCGCCATCGGCAGCGCCGCCGGTGGCGAACTGTATGGTCTGGACGTGCTGGCCGAGCAGCTCGCCAACCAGAAAGAGAACTACAGCCGCTTCATCGTGGTGGCGCGCAAACCCATCGACGTGGCGCCGCAGATCCCGGCCAAGACCACCCTCATCATGTCCACCTCCCAGAAGCCGGGCTCGCTGGTGGAGGCGCTGCTGGTACTGCGCAGCCACGAGATCAACATGACCAAGCTCGAATCCCGTCCGGTGCAGGGCAACCCGTGGGAAGAGATGTTCTATCTCGATGTCTCCGCCAACCTGCAGACCCCGGCGATGCAGGCTGCACTGGTGGAGCTGACCAAGATCACCCGCTATATCAAGGTGCTTGGCTGCTACCCGAGCGAGGATGTGAAACCCACCGCAGTGCCGCCGGTGCTGATGGGAAGCTAACCAGCCCACAACGACAAAAGGCGAGCACCCTGCTCGCCTTTTGTTTTGATGCTGTCCCGTCCTGAATATGGTTTACACATTTCCCCCCAATAAATGGAGAACCCGATGGGACAAGGTGTGAAACGGACA